>CAMLSD010000111.1 GCA_946482595.1 uncultured Comamonadaceae bacterium | reverse complement strand
CCCTCTCCCCCGGTCCCGGGGGCGAGGGGGTCAAAGGCGGCCCTCACGGTCAGCGCCGTCTGCTCATCGCGGAACAGATTTCCCCCTCTCCCGCCTGCGGGAGAGGGATGGGCTGAGCGCAGCATCGGGGCCACTGGCGCGGTTTGCGACACCCCCTCTCCCCCACCCTCTCCCCCGGTCCCGGGGGCGAGGGGGTCAAAGGCGGCCCTCACGGTCAGTGCCGTCTGCTCATCGCGGAAGTGGTGCCCCCTCTCCCGCCTGCGGGAGAGGGATGGGGAGAGGGCGCGGCGTATCACACTGCGCAGCCGCCTCCACGCCCGCTCAGCCCTGCCGCTTCGCAAGCATCGCGCGAGACACCCGTGAATTCGGCGCGCGCTCGAGCTGCTGGCTGATCCAGGCCGCGCAGTCCACCAGTTGCTCCAGGTCGATCCCGGTCTGGGCGCCCAGACCATGCAGCAGGTAGACCACGTCTTCGGTTGCGACGTTGCCGGTCGCCCCCTTGGCATAGGGGCAACCGCCCAGCCCGGCGATCGAGCTGTCGAAGCTGCGCAGGCCAAACTGGTAGGACGCCAGCACATTGGCCACACCCATGCCGTAGGTGTCGTGGTAGTGGCCCGCCAGGCGCGCCACCGGCACGCGGGCAGCCACTGCCTCGAGCATGCGCAGCACCGTGCCCGGTGTGCCCACGCCGATCGTGTCACCGAGCGACACCTCGTAGCTGCCCAGCTCGTCCAGGCGTTGTGCAACGTCGGCCACGCGGGCCGGGTCCACGGCACCTTCGTAGGGGCAACCCACCACACACGAGATGTAGCCGCGCACCCGCACACCCTGCGCCTTGGCCGCTGCAAACACCGGCTCGAAGCGGCTGAGCGACTCGGCGATGCTGCAGTTGATGTTCTTCTGCGAAAACGCCTCGGACGCGGCCGCAAACACCGCCACCTCACGTGCACCGGCCGCCACGGCTGCCTCGAAGCCCTTCATGTTGGGCGTGAGCACCGGGTAGTTCACGCCGGGGTGGCGCTGCGCCGACGGCAGCCCGGCCATGATCTCGGCATGGTCGGCCATCTGCGGCACCCACTTGGGCGACACGAACGAGGTCGCCTCGATGTCGCGCAGGCCGGCCGCGGCGAGCCGCTCGATGAGTTCAAGCTTGGTGGCCGTGGTGACCACCTGCTTTTCATTCTGCAGCCCGTCGCGCGGGCCGACCTCGACGATACGTACCGATTCGCTCATGACACCACCTCGAAGTCCACCAGTTCCACACCATCGGCCACCTGGTCACCCGGGGCATAGCGGAAGGCCTTGACCGTGCCGCGGGCCGGCGCAGTCAGCGTGTGTTCCATCTTCATTGCTTCCATCACGAGCAGCGGCGTGCCCTTGTCCACCGTGGCCCCGACCGTGCCGAGCAGGGCGATGACCTTGCCCGGCATCGGGGCACGCAGGCCGCCTTCGGCCTCGGCGCCTTCACCGCCCGTGTGCAGCGTGTCGATGCGCACCAGCGGCCACGCGCGACCGTCGAGGAACACATGCCGGCGCTCGGCCGTGATGACCACGGCAGCCGTCAGCCGGCGTTCACCCAGCTGAGCATGCAGCTGGCCGTTGCGGCCGAGTTCACCGCGCACGAACACGCGGCTGGTGCCCAGCGAGAGCTCCCAGCCGCCCGCCACATGCGCAATGCTCACGTCCTGCTGCTGCTCGCCGTGCCGCAGGCCCACGGTACGTTGCGACGCCCCGTTGAGGCGCCAGCCATCGAGTGCACGCCAGGGCGAGTCCCGGTCGACAGCCCGGCTGTGTTGCGCCGCCTGCGCCTCGTGCAGCAGCTCGGCCAGCACCGCCAGCAGCCAGGCCTCCTCGGGCACGGTTGCAGCCGGCGGGAACAGGGTGGCCTGCTCGCGCTCGATCAGGCCGGTGTCCAGGTCAGCCTGCGCAAACGACGGGCAGGTCACCAGCCGCGTGAGGAACTCGACGTTGTTGGACACACCGACCACGCGGTACTGCGCCAGCGCCTTGCGCATGCGGGCCAGCGCCTGGTCGCGGTCGTGATCCCAGACGATCAGCTTGGCGATCATCGGGTCGTAGTGCGGCGTGATCTCGTCGCCCTGTTCGACACCAGTGTCCACCCGCACATGGTCGGACTCGACCGGCGGCGCCAGGTGCACCAGGCGCCCGGTGGACGGCAGGAAGCCCTTGTCGGGATCTTCGGCATAGATGCGCGCCTCGATCGCATGGCCGTCGATGGCCAACTGGTCCTGTCGCAGCGGCAGCGGCTCGCCGCTGGCCACGCGCAACTGCCACTCCACCAGGTCCAGCCCGGTGATCATCTCGGTGACCGGGTGCTCGACCTGCAGCCGGGTGTTCATCTCCATGAAGTAGAACGAGCCGTCCTGGTTGGCGATGAACTCGACCGTCCCCGCCCCGACGTAGCCGACGGCCTTGGCCGCGTCCACCGCGGCCTGGCCCATTGCGGCACGTCGCTCGCGGGTCATGCCGGGGGCCGGAGCCTCTTCCAGCACCTTCTGGTGGCGCCGCTGCACCGAGCAGTCACGCTCGAACAGGTAGACGCAGTTGCCGTGCGTGTCGCCGAACACCTGGATCTCGATGTGCCGCGGCTTGAGCACGTACTTCTCGACCAGCACATGGTCGTCGCCGAAGGCGTTGATGGCTTCGCGCTTGCACGACACAAGCGCGGCCTCGAAGTCGCCCGCCGCATCGACACGGCGCATGCCCTTGCCGCCACCACCCGCGCTGGCCTTGATCAGCACTGGATAGCCGATACGCCCGGCCTGCTCGGCCAGGAAGGCCGGGTCCTGGTTGTCGCCGTGGTAGCCCGGGGTGAGCGGCACACCGGCCTTTTCCATCAGCGCCTTGGCAGCCGACTTGGAGCCCATCGCGCGGATGGCCGAGGCCGGCGGGCCGATGAACACGATGCCTTCACGCTCGCAGGCTTCGGCAAAGTCCTCGTTCTCGGACAGGAAACCGTAGCCGGGGTGGATCGCCTGGGCACCCGTCGAGCGGGCCGCGGCCAGGATGCGGTCGGCCACCAGGTAAGACTCGCGCGCGGCCGCCGGGCCGATCAGCACGGCCTCGTCGGCCAGGCGCACATGGCGTGCGCCGGCATCGGCCTCGGAATACACCGCCACCGTGGCAATGCCCAGGCGGCGTGCGGTCTTGATGACACGGCAGGCGATTTCGCCGCGGTTGGCGATCAGGATCTTGTTGAACATGACTCGACTCTTTCTTCGACGTTCGGCTTGTCGCTCACTGCAGGACGCGGGATGGCACCGACTTGCGGATCACCGCACGCGGCGTCCATCACTCAGCCCCGGGTCCAGCCGGGTGCCCGCTTCTCGAGGAAGGCGCTCAGTCCCTCCCGGGCTTCGGGCGTGGCGCGCAGTTCGGCAATGCGCCGGGCGGTGTCCTCGACCACGTCGTCGCTCACCGGCCGGTTGGCCACGGCGCGGATCAGGTCGGTGGCTGCCGCCTGCGACAGCGGGCCACCAGCCAGCAAGGCCTCGACGATCCTGGCGACGGCCTCATCGAGCCCCTCCGGCGCCACGACCTCGTGCGCCAGACCGAGTTCACGCGCGCGTTCGGCGCCGATGCGCTCGGCCGTCTGGAAGTAACGGTAGGCCTGCCGCTCGCCAATGGCCCGGATCACGTAGGGGCTGATCGCCGACGGAATCAGCCCGAACTTCACCTCCGACGTCGCAAATGAAGCCGCGGTGGACGCCACGCAGATGTCGCAGGCCGAGGCCAGGCCCATGCCGCCGCCCAGCGCCGCGCCGTGCACCCGGGCCACGGTGGGTGTGGCGCAGGTCGAGATCGTGCGGAACAGTTGCGCGAGCTTGCGGGCGTCGGCCAGGTTGGACTCGACCGAGGCCTCGCCCTGGCGCTTCATCCAGTTCAGGTCGGCACCGGCCGAAAAGCTCTTGCCACGCCCGGCCAGCACGATGGCGCGCACACCAGCCTCGGCATCGAGGGCGGTGAAGGTGTCGGTCAGCTCGGTGATCAGGGTTTCGTCGAAGGCGTTGTGCACTTCGGGGCGGTTCATCCACACCCACGCGGTGGGGCCTTGGCGCTCGATGCTCAGGGTCTGCAGGGTCATGGCCGGCCTCACATGCGGAAGACGCCAAATCGCGTCGGTGCGATCGGGGCGTTGAGCGAGGCCGACAGCGACAGCCCCAGGATGCGGCGGGTCTGCGCCGGGTCCATCACGCCGTCGTCCCACAGGCGGGCGGTGGCGTAGTAGGGATGGCCCTGAACCTCGTACTGCTCTCGGATCGGCGCCTTGAAGGCTGCCTCGTCCTCGGCCGACCAGTTGCCCCCCTTGGCCTCGATGCCGTCACGCTTGACCGTGGCCAGCACACCGGCTGCCTGCTCGCCGCCCATCACCGAAATGCGTGCATTCGGCCACATCCACAGGAACCGGGGCGAATAGGCACGCCCGCACATGCCGTAGTTGCCGGCGCCGAAACTGCCGCCGATCAGCACGGTGAGCTTGGGCACCTGGGCGGTTGCCACGGCGGTCACCATCTTGGCGCCGTCCTTGGCGATGCCGCCGTTCTCGTATTTGCGTCCGACCATGAAGCCGGTGATGTTCTGCAGGAAAACGAGCGGAATGCCGCGCTGCGCGCACAGCTCGATGAAGTGGGCGCCCTTCTGGGCCGACTCGGCAAACAGGATGCCGTTGTTGGCCACGATGCCCACCGGCATGCCGTACAGGTGCGCAAAGCCGGTGACCAGGGTGCTGCCGTAGCGGGCCTTGAACTCGTCGAAGCGCGAGCCGTCGACCACACGCGCGATGATCTCGCGCACGTCGTAGGGCTTGCGGGTGTCGCTGGGGATGATGCCGTAGATCTCGGCCGGGTCGTACAGCGGCTCCTCGCTGGGCTGCAGCACCACCTGCTGGGGCCGCTGGCGGTTCAGGTTGGAGACGATGCTGCGCGCGATGAACAGCGCATGGCTGTCGTTTTCGGCCAGGTGATCGGCCACGCCGGACACCCGGGTGTGCACGTCGCCGCCGCCCAGGTCCTCGGCGCTGACCACCTCACCGGTGGCCGCCTTCACCAGCGGCGGCCCGCCGAGGAAGATGGTGCCCTGGTTGCGCACGATGATGGTCTCGTCGCTCATTGCCGGCACATAGGCGCCACCGGCCGTGCACGAGCCCATCACCACCGCGATCTGCGGGATGCCCTTGGCGCTCATGTTGGCCTGGTTGTAGAAGATGCGCCCGAAGTGGTCGCGGTCCGGGAAGACCTCGTCCTGGCGCGGCAGGTAGGCGCCGCCGGAGTCGACCAGGTAGATGCAGGGCAGGTGATTGGCCTCGGCGATCTCCTGGGCGCGCAGGTGCTTCTTGACCGTCATCGGGTAGTAGGTCCCACCCTTCACCGTGGCATCGTTGGCCACGATCATGCACTCCTGCCCCTGCACGCGCCCGATGCCGGTGATGACCCCGGCCGACGGGGCCTCGTTGTCATACATGCCGTAGGCGGCAAGTTGCCCGACCTCCAGGAAGGGCGAGCCCGGATCGAGCAGGTGGTTGACCCGGTCGCGGGGCAGCAGCTTGCCGCGCGCGGTGTGGCGGGCGCGGGCCACCTCGCCCCCGCCCTGGGCCACCTCGGCGGCCTTGGCGCGCAGGTCTTCGACCTGGGCACGCATCAGCTCGGCATTGGCCCGGAATTCCTCCGAGCGCGGATTGATTTGCGATTTGAGTGCTTGCATGGCGGATGTGGGGTTGGGAGCGATCCCATCGGTCACGGTTGAGCCCCGACCATTGTGCGCCGGGCCCCTGGGCGGGCTCCAGGGGTTCAACCCCGGGGCACCACCCGACTCTCGACTGGCAGCTTAGCCCCGCCCACGTCGCAAGGCGAGCCATCCAGGTTGCAATAACTGCCACAGTTGCGCAAACTCCTGGCCGTGAAACCCACCGCCGTCACGCCGATCGCCTTTGTGCATGCCATCCTGCGCGCCTACGAGCGCCATGGCAAGGATCCCGCGCAGGCGCTGGCGCAGGCACAAATCACGCCAGCGATGCTGCAGCGTGAAGACACACGCATCACCGCCGTGCAGATGGAGCAGATCAGCGCGGCCGCGATGCAGGAACTCGACGACGAAGCCCTGGGCTGGTTCTCCCGCCGCCTGCCCTGGGGCAGCTACGGCATGCTGGCGCGCGCGTCGCTGACCTCCCCGACACTGGGCGTGGCGCTCAAGCGCTGGTGCCGCCACCATGCGCTGCTGACCGACGACCTGCTGGTGCGGCTGGATGTGCGCGGCGCACAGGCCAGCCTGCACCTCGAAGAGCGGCGCGAGCTGGGCGAGATGCGCGAGTTCTGCCTGCTGTCCACGCTGCGCAATGTCCATGGCTACGCGAGCTGGCTGATCGACTCGCGCATCGCGCTGAGCGAGGTTGGTTTTCCGTTCCGCCCGCCGGCGCATGCGTCGGTGTATGCACTGATGTTTCCCGGGCCGGTGTACTTCCAGGCCGCGCATGCAGGCTTTTCGTTCGATGCCCGCTACCTGGCGTTGCCGTTGCGCCGTGACGAACGTGCCTTGCGCACGATGCTGCAGCGTGCCCTGCCCCTCACCGTCGGGCCGTACCGCCGCGACCGCCTGCTGGTGCAGCGCGTGCGCGAGCTGCTGCGCAGCCAGGCCCTGAAGCTCCAGACGGCCGACGCCGTGGCCCGTGCGCTGAACATGTCGGTGCGCACGCTGCACCGGCAACTGCAGGACGAAGGCGCCTCGTTGCAGGCGCTGAAGGACCGTGTGCGCCAGGAACAGGCCGAGCACCTGCTGCAGCGCACCGCCCGCCCCATCAAGCAGGTGGCCATGGCCGTCGGTTTTGCCAGCGAAAAGAGCTTTGCGCGGGCATTCAGGCAGTGGACGGGCGACAGCCCCAGCGATTTCCGCGCAAAGTCCCGCCCGGCCTGACCCCCGTTCACACCGGCTTCACGGCGACTTCATACGGCCCGCCCGATGGCTGGGTGACGATGCGTTCCGGATCGACACACCTCCTCTGACCCACGAAGGAACCCCCATGCAAGCCACTGCCCTGCGTCCCCTGCTCACCCTTGGCGCCCTGTGCCTCGGTCTGGCCGCAATCGCCCCGGCACCGGCGCACGCCGCCCCGCTTGACTGCGATGTGCTGATCACCCAGATCAACGACAAGCTGCGCCAGCGCGGTGTGGCCCACTACACGCTCGAGGCCGTGCCGCTGGATGCGCAGGCCGCGGGCCGCACGGTGGGCCAGTGCCAGGGTGGCACACGCAAGGTGATCTACACCCGCGTGCCCGCCGCCCCGGCGGCCGGAACCACCGCCTCGGCCGGCCCCGCCACAACGGTACGCTGAGGCGCGCCCCTCCCCGGGGGCATTCAGAACCTGGCCTGCAGGCTCACGCGCACGGTCCTGGGCTCGGCGGGATGCACATGACGGTCTGCCACCGGCCCGGACTCGCCAGGCAGGCGCGACTCATAGAAGTACTCGATGTCGTTGACCCGGCGATCGAGCAGATTGAAGACATCGATACCCACTTGCAGACGCGGGCCGAACGACCGCGTGAGACGCAGGTTGGTGAGCAGCGTCGATCGGGCTCGTTCACTGTTGTCCTCGATCAGCGGGCGCGGCCCCAGGTAGCGCCACTGCAGGCTGGCCGACCAGCCCGCCAGCTCGCGCAGGGTCACGGCCACCGAGCCGACACGCTCGGCCGCACCCGGGATGCGATTGCCCTCGGCCGCCGCACCCTTGAAGCGGGCGTGGGTCCAGGCCAGGTCGGCGTCGACCAGCAGCCAGGGCCTGGGGATCCAGCGGTTGTTCCATTCCACGCCGTTCCGGGTGCTCGGCCGGTTCGGCTCGGTGGTGCCCGCATCGCCCACGTAGACCAGCTCGGACTTGCTGTCCAGACGCCACAGGGCGAGTGAACTCTGCAACCCCGGCAGGGCCTCGGTGCGCAGGCCCAGCTCGAAGCCACGCGAGGCCACCAGCCCAGGCACCGCGTCAACCGGTTCACCACTGCGCGGATCCTGCCGGGCCGTGGTGCCGCGCGCGTCGTTGCTGTGGAACCCTCGCCCGGCATTGACGAACAGCTCGGTGCGTGCCCACGGGCCGAAGATGAGTGACAGCTTGGGCGACACCTGCGTGTCCTGTGCACGGCCCGAGTTGGCGTCGAGCGAGCTGCTCACGCGAAACAGATGGTGGTCCACACGCAAACCCGCCACGCTGCGCAACCAGGGTGACCAGGTCACGGTGTTCTCGCCATACAGGCCAAAGGCCGACTGGCGCACGCGGTCCTGGCGCACGGTGAAGCTGCGCTCGCGGGCCTGGGTGTCGAACAGCCCGACCGTGATGCGGTCGTGACGCCATTGCAGGCCCACCTCGGTCTGCGCCTCCCGGCCGGCCAGGCTGTGGCGCCAGTCGCGCGCGAGGGCCGCGCCGTAGACGATGCGGCTGTCGTTCTGCTCGAACTGGTCGCCCTGTTCGGGGCGTTCGAACGCATAGGTGAAGTTGGAGAACAGCGCCAGCCGGTAGCGCAGCGCATAGGCCGAGGCGACCACGCCGCCGTCGGCATCGCGGCTGTGCCACCGGCCGGAAACGCTGTAGCGTGCCGTCTCGCCGCCGCTGGTGCGGTCGATGGTGCCGTAGCGCGGAATCAGGCCCGACGACACGGCCCGCAGCGGAACCTGGTCGCTGGCATCCCAGTCCGCATCGAAGCCCATCAGGCTGAGCTGCCAGCCTCGCAGGCGCGTGCCCTCGCTCAGGCGCAGCACACCGTTGAGCTTGCGGTGGTTCTGCGCCAGCACCCAGGGCCCGTCGTTGTCCAGGCCCTCCATGGCCGCCAGTACGGTGATGCCGCCTTGCGTGCGTGTCGATCCGCCGAGCAGCACGCGACGATAGCCCCGCTCGCCCAGCGTCAGCTCGCCCAGCGGCTGGGGCAAAGCGCGCAGGTAGTGGATGTCGGCCGCGCCCGCCGAGCCGAAGTCGCCGATGCGGCTGTGATAGGGCCCCTTGCGATAGTCGATGCGCTCGACCAGTTCCGGGATCATGAAGTTCAGGTCGGTGTACCCCTGACCGTGCGCATGGGTGGACATGTTGACGGGCATGCCGTCGACCGAGGTGGCGAAGTCGGTGCCATGGTCGAGGTTGAAGCCGCGCAGGAAATACTGGTTCGCCTTGCCGTCACCCGAATGCTGGGTGACGATCACGCCCGGCACGAACTCGAGCACCTCGGCCGGGCGCAGGGCTGGACGGCTGTCGAGCAGTTCACGGCGCACACTGCCCTGGGAGGCGGCGTCGGACGTGCCGACTGCGTTGTCGTAGTGGGGGCGCACCGTCACGGTGGGCAGCGATGCCTCCTCGGTCGGCTGTGCGGATGCGCCGGCCGCAAACGCCACGCTGCACAGCGTGGTCATCAGGTGCCGACGGCGGCAACGGGTCTTCAGGTTCATCGGGATGCTCCAGAGTGGCCGCAACCGATACGCAGGAGTTGCCCCAGCGGATGCACGGGCCCGCCTACAATGCGCGCCGTGTCACGCCCGCCCCCACTCCATCGCCCCAGGCGCTTCGGCATCGCAGCACGCCTGCCGTCGCTGTGGCTGGCGGTGTGCCTTTTGGTTGCGCTGGTGGGGCAACCTTGGGTGGGCGCCTACCAGGCCACTTTGGCCGGCCTCGGCTTTGAGGTCTGCACCAGCGAAGGCATGAAGCGGGTCGATGCCGATGGCAAGGTGGTGTCGGTCACCGGGCAACCTTCACATGACTGCTGCGGCACCGGCATCGCCGGTCTGCCCGGCGATCCCCCCCTCCTGACCGGCACAGCCGGTCACGACTCCCCTGTGACCCTGCTCACCGCAGGCCGCCTGGCCGCCGAGTGGCAGGCGCCCCTGTCGCGCGGCCCCCCAGCGCACTCCTGACCGATCTCATTGCACTTGTGTGTCCCGGGCGTCTTCACGTCCGGGCCTGAGTCCGTTCTGTCTGGAGTTCCCGATGTCTCGTTCCCTGCGGCCCGCGATGGCCGTCATGCCGCTTTGCACGGCCGTCTGCGCTGCGGTTGCGCAATCGGCCCCGCCCGCACCAACCTCCGATGAGCTGCCGGCCGTTGTGGTCAGCGGCAAGCGTCACCCCGACGCGTCCACCCTCACCCAGCCGGACCTGCCGACGGCACGCGAGCGCCTGCAACGCACCGCGGGTGGTGTCGGTGTGGTCGATGCCGCCACCTACAGCGAAGGCCGCGTGTCCACACTCAGCGACGCCCTTGGCGCCGCCACCGGCGTCTACGTCCAGCCACGTTTTGGCGCCGAGGAGTCGCGGGTGTCCATTCGCGGCTCCGGACTGCAGCGCACCTTCCATGGCCGCGGCCTGAAGCTCATGCAGGACGGCGTGCCGCTGAACCTGGCCGACGGCAGCTTCGACTTCCAGGCCGTCGAGGCCTTGTCGGCGCGCTACGTCGAGATCTGGCGCGGGGCCAACGCGCTGCAGTACGGCGCCGCCACGCTGGGCGGTGCGATCAATTTCGTCTCGCCCAACGGCTACAACGGCGACCGCACGCGGGTGCGCCTGGAAGCCGGCAGCCGCGGCTACGCGCGGGCGCAGTTGTCGACCGCCGACGTGATCGGTGCGTTCGACTACTACGTCTCGACCAGCGCCTTCGTGCAGGACGGCTACCGACGCCACGCCGACCAGGACACCCGGCGCAACTTTGCCAACCTGGGCTATCGCTTCAGCGACCGACTGGAGACCCGTGTCTACCTCGGCCACGTCGACAGCGACTCCGAACTGCCCGGATCGCTGACCTGGGCCCAGTTGCAGGCCGACCCGCGCCAGGCCAATCCGGCCAACGTCACGGGTGACCAGAAGCGCGACGTCCACTGGACGCGCCTGTCCAGCAAGACGGTGTACCGCGACGGTGCGCATCAGTTCGAACTGTTCGCCTTTGCCTCGGACAAGTCGCTGTTCCATCCCATCTTCCAGGTGCTGGACCAGGACAACCGCGACCGGGGCGTCGAGCTGCGTTACGCCTTCGACGCACCGCTGGCCGGCCGGCGCAACCGCCTGGTGCTAGGCATCGCACACAGCCAGGGCCGCACCGCCGAAGACCGCTTCGTCAACGTCGCCGGCGACCGCGGCGCGCGCACGAACCAGTCACGCCAGACCGCACGCAACCTCGAGCTGCACGCGGAAAACCAGCACCACGTGCTGCCCGACCTGGCCCTTGTCACCGGGCTGCAGGCCACACGCAGCACGCGCCGGCTCGACGACCGCTTTGTCGCCGGCACGCCTGCCGATCCGGTCAGCGAGCGTTTCGAACAGCGCTACGACGCGATCAGCCCCAAGCTGGGCCTGCGCTGGGACAGCTCACCCCAGGTGCAGTGGTTCGCCAACGTCTCGCGCAGCTTCGAGCCGCCCAGCTTCGGCGAGCTGGCCGGCGGACTGCGCCCCACCCTGAATGACGCGCAGCGCGCCGTGAGCTTCGAGCTGGGCACGCGTGGACGCACGAGCACCGTGGAGTGGGATGTCGTGTTCTACAACGCACGGCTGCGCGACGAGCTGCTGCAGGTGGCCACCAACACGGCAGGTGCCAGCGTCACGGTCAATGCCGCACGCACCCTGCACCGCGGCATCGAACTGGGCCTGGCGGGCAAGGCCTTGGCGTCGGCCGCCGGCCGCGTCGAATGGCGGTTGAACGGGCTGTGGAACGACTTCCGCTTCCGCAAGGACCCGACCTACGGCAACCGCCAGCTCCCTGGCCTGCCCAGGCACATGGTCCGTGCACAGGCGGGCTACCGTCTGGCCGGCGGCACGCTGCTGGCGCTGCAGCTCGAGCACTCGGGCGGCTACGCGATCGACTTTGCGCAGACCCAGCGTGCGCCGGCCTACACGATCTGGGGCCTCAAGGCCGCCGGCCCCGTAAGCCAGGGCGTGAGCTGGTTCGTGGAGGGTCGCAATCTGTCGGACCGCCGCCATGCCGTGGCCACCGGTGTGCTGCGCGATGCCCAGGGCCGCGACCAGGCCCAATACCTGCCGGGTGACGGACGCAGCGTCTACGCCGGCATCGACTGGAGGTTCAACTGATGAAGCGCAAGATGACGCTGGCCCTGCTGCTGGCCAGCCTTGTGGGCGGGCCCTCGCTGGCCCACGTGACGCTCAGCCCCGCCACGGCCACGGCCGACAGCTACGTCAAGGTCGTGCTGACCGTGCCGCACGGTTGTGCCGGGACGCCCGCACGGGCGCTGACGGTGCACCTGCCCACCGGATTCCTGGTGGCCAGGCCCCAGCCCAAGCCGGGCTGGACCACGGTGATCCAGAAGGAAGCGCTCTCGCCGCCGATCGAGCTGCATGGCCGGCCCGTTGCCGAAACGGCGCGTGTGGTGCGCTGGGAGGGGGGCTCCTTGCCCAACGACCACTTCGACGAGTTTGCCCTTCAGGGTCGGTTGGCAGCCCATGCACAGGGCCCGCTGATCTTCCGTGTGGTGCAGACCTGCGAGCGGGGTGAGTCGGACTGGAGCGGTGCGCCCGGCAGCGCCACACCGGCACCGAGGCTGGAGGTGCAGCCCCCGGCAGCCGGTGGCCATCACCACCCCTGAGGCAGCACACACGAGGCTGGTGCGTCAGCGCACCAGCGCCCGGATGCGTGCCCAGAGCGCCGCCTTGGACACCGTGGTCATCGCCAGGGCCTGCATGCACTGGTCCAGGCGATGGGGCCGTGCTCGCAGGTCTTCCACTGCGCGTGCCAGGTCTGTGGCCACGCTGTCGCCATAGGCGCCCTGCGCCTTGGCCATCGCTTTCCTCAGTAGCGCGGCAGGCGGCGCCATCATGGCCAGGTCGATGAGGTCGCGGCTCATCACTGAATCGTCGCGCCAGCGGTCGGAATTGGCCAGCAGCTTGCTCGTTGCCATGTCCAGCGGGGTGAGCGTGGCCACGCCGCACTGGTGATCGTCTGCCGTGGGCGCTTCCAGCTCGATCCGGCCCTCCAGCACGATCTCGAACTTGATGTCGGCACCATCCACCTTGAGCAAGGTGCGCACGCCGTACTGATCGGCCCGCACCTCACGCACCTGGTTCAGTGTGTGATCAGGCCGGGTGATGGCACGCATGCCGTCCGGACCGGTCAGCCGCTGGCGCAGCTGGCGATAGCCCTCGACCCGGGAGACCAGGAAGTCGATGTCGACGGACTCCCTGTATTCGCCATAACGCAGGGCCATGGCGGTCCCGCCACCGAAGAGGCAGGCGTTCGCCGACAGCACCTGCGCGTCGAGTGCCTCGAGGACGGTCGCGATGCGGCGGTGGTGTGGCCGTTCAAACAAGCAGGCGCCCTCCCCCGAGTCGCTCGACCAGGACGTCGAGCAGGGCCTGCTCGGCCGGCTCCATGCTGGCGCGGTCGATGTGACGCCAGTTGCGCTCATAGAGGTTCAAGGCATCGGAGACGCTGAGTTCGTCCACATCGTGTAGTTGCCAGGCAAGGCGCCTGAGCTGGGGGTAGTCCGCCAGCCTCACACGCCGTGGCAGGTCAGCCCCGTCATCCGGAGTCGGTGCCGGCACAGCCATCGGATCGCGCAATTCCAGCTGCAGGCCGACGGCGTCGATGGCGCTGAGGTAGGCCCCCATGGTCACGGACGGCTCTCCGCGCTCGATGCGGTGCAGGGTCACCCGCGACATGCCCGCGGCTTCAGCAGCCACCGTGGCACTCAGCTTCTGACGCTCGCGATGGGCGCGGATGCGCTCGCCCAGGCTTTGCAGCCTGGACGCCAGGAGTTCACCGATGGGAGGTGCTTTGGCAGGCATTTCGCTTCTCATTCTATACATCCTAGTCATTCTGTACAGAATGAGAACCATATTTGCTGTCAGACACACCACCACCGGTCGGCCAACCCGACGCCGTCAGACGTTGACCAGCACCTCGAACCCGCCATAGATCATGCGGGCCCCATCGAACGGCATGGCGTTCTGGACCGAACTCAGGCGCGGGTCTTCCATCGTGGCCTGCATTCCCTGGTCGCGCACGGCCTTGGACGGCCAGGTGATCCATGCAAACACCACCGTTTCGTCAGGCTTGCGCTGCACGGCCATCGGAAAGGACGTCAGCTTGCCGTCCGGCACGTCGTCACCCCAGGTCTCGACGACCGAGAGTGCACCGTTCTCCTTGAACACCTGCGCGGCCAGCAAGGCGTGCTGCCGGTAGGTCTCGCGGTGGGCCGTGGGCACGGCCAGCACAAATCCGTCAACGTAGTTCATCTGTCTGCTCCTGTGTCGTGATGGGTCCGCAAGGACCGATGGACGCGGCGCATCACACGCCGCGTTGTACACACGACGAACCATGTCGCGCGATTTCGACATCGGTCAGTGTGAACTTCGGGACAGATGTTGCCTTGCTCTCCCTGTCAGGGCTGGGGAGAGGGTGCGCATTGGTGTGGCGCCGCTGCGTTGAGTGGCGCTGTGTTTCGCCCCTGGCGGGGCGAGCCGGGAGTTCGCCCCGGCGGGCGAGTTCCTGTTCTTTGCGTGCCCAAAGAAAAGGAACCAAAAGAAAGGGCACCCCCGAGGTGTCGGTTTCCGTTGGCACGGAAACTCCCTTGCGCTGCTCGGTCCGCGCGGGAAGGGGGCAAACTCGCCCTGCGGGCTCAGACAAGCCCCCTTCTTTTTCCG
>CAMLSD010000110.1 GCA_946482595.1 uncultured Comamonadaceae bacterium | reverse complement strand
CATCGCCGACAACGAGATCACCGACTGCACCCACGCGATCTTCAGCCGCTCGAACCCCGAGGGCAGCTACACCGTCACGCAGAACCTGCGCATCGCGGGGAACCACATGCATGGCAATGGGGTGGCGGGCTCCTTCACGATCCACAACACTTACATCCAGAGCGTGAACGTGGTGTACGAGTTCAACCATTACGGACCGTTGCGCACAGGCGCCACTGGCAACGCCATCAAGGACCGTTCGGTCGGCACCGTCGTGCGCTACAACCGCATCGAGGATGGCGCCCGCGCCCTGGATCTGGTTGAAGCCGAGGACTTCGCGGCGGTGGCCAATGCACTGCCCGCCTATCGCAGCACCTACGTCTATGGCAATCAGATCCTGAAGGACGGCCGCAAGGGCAGCACCATCCATTACGGTGGCGACCACCCCGGCAGCGAGGCCAACTACCGCAAGGGCACGCTGTACTTCTTCAACAACACGGTGCGTGTGGGCGGCGACGGTTATGCCGTGCTGTTCCAGCTATCAACCACGGACGAGCGGGCCGAGGTCTGGAACAACGTGTTCATGTTCGATCCGTCGGTGCCGTATCCGCGCATGCGCGCCGGGCAGGACAACGCCGGCGGCATTCCGTCGGGTGGCATCGTCAACCTGGGCCGCAACTGGATCGATGCACGCTGGAGCGATGCCGGCCCCTTCCACGTGGTCGACGGCCAGCTCAACGGGGTGGTCAACCTGATCACCGGCACCGGCTTTCCGGTCGACGGCTTCACGATGGTGCCGCCTGCTGGCAGCGCGGTGCTCGGGCGAGCCGTCGATGCGCCAGCTGCGGCGGCGGGCCATCCGGTGCGCTATCAGCTCGACGCGCAGAAAAAGCCGGTGGCGCGCGCGCCGGTGGGAGCCGGCGCGGACCTCGGCGCCGTGGAGCGCTGACCGGCCGAGTGCAGCGTCAGGACGGTCGTGCGTGGCGCTCCAGCCACGTGGCCAGTCGTGCCAGCGGGCGAATGCGTTCGCTGAGCGAGCGCACGACACTCACGTCGGCGCGGGTCCATACGCCCATCACCACCGACAGCAGCAGGCATCCGGCGCCATAGACCGCCCCGGCCACGAACTGCGCCAGCAGGCCAGGCACCAGCCAGACGATCAGCGCCGGCAGCACCAGCGCGGCCAGGGCGGTCAGGAGCATGCGGCCCAGTTCGCGGTAGGGCAGCGGGATCTTCATGCGGATGACCAGGCCGGCGACGATCACGGTGAACACCACAACCCGTGACAGCGCATGCGCGGCCAGCGCCCCCTCGAAGCCATAGGCCGGGATCAGCGTCACGCAGGCGAGCGTGACGACGGCGATCCAGAACATGGCCAGATAGGCCCGCAGCTTCTGGTGGTCGGTGGTGGACAGCAGCGACGAGAACGCCGCCTCGGTCATCGTGAACCCTCCCACCAGCACCATCACCTGCAGCGCGACGATGGCCGGTGCGTAGGCCGCGCCGTACATCACCGTCACCACCGGGGCCGCCCACAGGCAACCCACACCCGCCAGGATCAGCCCGAGGAAGAAGTAGTAGCGCACCACGTCGCCCATGATCCGGTGCACCCGCTCGATGCCGCCCGAGCCGAAGGCGTGCGCCATGATGGGCAGCAGGATCGACGACAGACCCGAGGCGAGCAGATCGACGCCGCCGCGCGCCATGGTGGCGGCGATCGTGAAGTAGCCCACGGCCGCCGGCCCGACCAGCGAGTTGAGCATGACGGTTTCGATCGACTTGTTGGTCAGCGCGGCGATCAGCGTGAGCACGATGCTCCAGATCAGGTGCTTGCGGATGCGCTCGACCAGCGCCGGGTCCAGGTCACCGTAGGCGGGGTGAATGCCGGCACGGCGCATCAAGGCATAGGTCATCACCGTGTGCCCGAGGCTCAGCACCACGAACAGCACGATGTAGGCGCCCAGCGGCAGCTTGTAGAACGTGATCACGGCCGTGCCGACCAGGCTGGCCAGGGCCATCAGGTTGGTGGTGTGGGCCTCGATGTTGAACAGCCCATGCCCCTTGGCCACCGACGAACCGAACAGGTAGCCGGACTTGGCCAGCGCTGCCGCCAGGGCGGCGGCCGCGAACAGCCACACCGGGCCGTCCCACTGCGATGGCTGGATCCACGGGAAGGCTGCCAGGAAGGCGGCCGTGCCGAGCAGCAGGCTCACGCGATAACGCCGGATCAGCCAGCCGTGCACGCTGCGGGCCTGTTCGGTGTCCTCGCGGCCCAGACACTCGGAGACAAACCGCATCCCCGAGGTCGTCAGCCCGTTGTTGTAGACCATGATCAGCACGCCCGACAGCCACACCAGGTAGGCGTAGTGACCGTACTGGTCGGGCCCCAGGCTGCGCGCAATCATCGTGCTGACCAGCAGGCCGATGATGTAGGTGACGTAGGTCGACCCCGTCATCAGCAGGGCCGACCGGAAGGCCGACACGCGCCCGAAACGGCCGGTCATCGGGGGCCCACGATCTGCGCCAGGGCCTGTGCCAGCGAGTCGCCCTGCGCCTCGGCGGCATAGTCGGGCCGGGCGGCCCAGGCAAGGTCTTTCAGTTCGTGCACGCGGGCGCGGTCACGCAGTTGTGCCATCAGGTGTTCCGGCGTGTCGAACTCGATCACGGCGCCGTAGTCGCGCAGGAAGGTCTTGCATGCCGCGTAACCCCGACTCGGAATGGCGATCGGGATCCCGGCGGCCACGCTGGACAGCAGGCGGTCGGGCACCGTCAGGTCGAAGCGGTCCGGGCGCTGGCAGGCCTCGGTGTTGTAGACCATCAGGCTCGCATCGTGCTGTGCCATCGTCGTGATCAGCGTGCGCACCGGCGAGACGGTGAACGGATGTCGCAGCGGGTGGCCGTCCTCGGTCTCTTTCGAGGCGCCGTGGTAAAGATGGATGCCGGCGTCCAGCACCGCCCGCATCATCGGGCGCAGGTCGTCGGCCGCATGGGCCGTGTGGCCGGAGATGTCGGTGCGGCCGACGTAGATCACGTTCGGTTCGTCGCGCAGCGGCGCCGGGCGTTCCTTGGCCTGGAACACGGCGGGCCAGCCCGGGCGGAGCAGGGCGATGCGCGGCAGCGGTGGCCCGGGCGGGTGGCGGCCCAGGTACTCGGCCATCTCGGCCGTCGGGCACAGCACCCCGTCCAGGCTCGACCAGGCGCGTGACAGCGCCAGCTTCTGGCGGAAGATGCCCAGATGGGTGAGCGACAGCGGGTAGCACAGCAGCATCAGCACGAAGCGGATCGCAGGCCGTGCCTTCTTGATCGCGATGATGTCGCTCAGCGGCAGCGTGCCCCAGTAGCCCACGACCAGGCTGGTGCCCTGCTTGTCGAGTGCCGCCAGCACATGCTCGAGGTAGCCGGGCTCGCGGGTGCCGACAATGGCGTCGACGCTGCGGCCGATGCGCGAGCGCGCCGGCGCCTTGCGCTGCTGCAGGAAGCTGTGGCAGTCGGGGATCCAAGCGAGGCTGCGGACCCGTCCGTGCAGCATCACGGACAGGCTGTCGCGGTGTTCGATGGCCGGCCCCAGCAGGCAGACGTCATGGGCCAGCACGGGAGCGCTCCCGGTGGCGGCAGGCGGTACGGTCGTCATCGGATGGGGCTGCGGCGGCGGTGGGCGATGAGAAGTCGAAAGATCCCCGCCTGCCGCGGCAGGCGATCAGGGGCGACCCGGGCTGAATCAACCCAGGTCGAGACGATATCGGGGGTGTGTGTCATTCACAACCCCGCGCATGGAGGATGGGCGCGTGCCCGGCCTGGATGTTGCCTGAGTGCGGCTAGGCCCGGTTTCATGGCTCGACCGCGCCCAGGTCGGGCGCGGCGCCCCGCACGGTGCGGGCCTGCGGACGGCCCTGCACATCGAGCTGGAAGCGCACCGGATGCGCTTCGGCCGCTGCCGGCCCGGGCAGCGCGGCGTCGATGACGCGCGAGCCCGGCCGCGGCACCAGCGTGTCCGGATCCACCGGGGGCTGGGGGCCGACGATCAGCCGCTGACTGCCTTCCAGCCGCCCGCCCAGCCGGTGATACGGCCCGGTGTCGCTCCAGCGTGCATCGATCCAGTTGCGCCCGAGCTTCACGATGCCACCGCTCGGTATGCCGGGAGCGTTGTCCTGGCCGGCCCGCATGCGCGGATAGCGGATGGCCGGGTCGAAGAGGAAGACGTTGTTCCAGACCTCGGCGGTTTCGTCCTCGGTGGACAGCTGGAACAGCACGGCATAGTCATTGCCGGTGACGCGCACGGTGTTGTGGAAAAAGTACAGCGTGCCCTTGCGATATTGCGCTTCGCTGCCGGCGTGGTCGCCGCCGTAGTGGATCACGCTGCCCTTGCGGCCGTCCTTGGTGATCTGGTTGCCGTACACGAAGGTGCTGCGGTAGGCCGGGTCGGCCAGGGCGGTGTCGGCGAAGTCTTCCGCCTCCACCAGGTCGATGGCGCGCGCGCCATCCTCGATGCGGTTGTAGCGGATCACCGTGCCCACCGAACGGTCCTTGATCGAGTTGCCGGTGGCGCCGGGGCGCAGCGGGCCGTAGCGGTTGAATTCATACAGCACATCCACGCTCTGGATGTAGGTGGTGTGGATGGTGTAGCTGCGTGCCACCCCGTTGTTGTGCAGGTGATTGCCGATCAGGCGCAGGTGCCGCGTGACCGCAAAGTCGCCGTCGCTGGTCGAGCGGCTGAAGATCGCGTGGGTGCAGTCGGTGATCTCGTTGTCGGCGATCGTGACGTGCTGCCCGCGCTCGATCCAGACACAGGCGCCGAACTCGACATAGGGTTTGCGCTGGCCGCTGGCATCGGTGAACTGATGGCGGGGATGGGCGCCACGGATGTGCAGGCCATCCACCTGGACGTGGGTGGGGTAGGCCTTGAAGTCCTCGCTGCCCAGCCGGTTGATCAGCACCACCGAGCGTGACTCATGCAGCGGATGCCCGTAGCGCAACCCCGGGCGTGCCACGGCGTCGCGCCCGTCGATGACCGGGCGTTCGCCGGCCGCGCTTCGCACGCCGCACACCCGCACCGGTGCGTCGGGCTTGCCCTGGGCGGCCAGCAGGATCTTGCCGCGGTAAGGCTCGGGCCGGTGGAAGATGCGCACGGTGTCGCCGGGCAGGAGCCGGTCCCAGGGGACCTCGTCGAGCTCGCGCAGCTGGCCGGACTGCAGGCCGACCTGATAGTCCTTGCCCTGACCGCTGGGTTCGCACGCACGCAGGCCCGGCAATTCAGGCGTGGCGTGTGCCGCCGGGGCAAGCTGCACCCCGATCAGCGCCAGCAGCGGCACCCAGGTGCGCAGGGAGTGAATTGCGCTCAGCATCGACATATGATCCGGGACATGGCCTGTGCAGGATCCGGTGGACCGTGCAGGCGCGGGGAGGGGTGCGCGGATCCTAACCGCCACGGACACCTTCGGGCAGGGGGGGACACACCCCCCGCTCAAGCGGTTGTCGCGCTGTCACGGTCATGCCATCCTTGGATTTTTGCACCTCGTCGACGACGGTGATACATGACGGCAGCGTACAGCGGTGTGGCGGACTCCCTCTTGCGTCGTGGCGCTGCGTGGGCGTTCCCGGGCCAGTCCCGTTCCACATTGCCCATCCTCTTCTTTCACCGGGTACTGCCCCGGCCGGATGAATTCCTGCCTGACACCCCCGACGTCGCGGCCGTGGCCGACCAGTTCTCGGCACTGGCCCGCGTCTTCACCGTCCTGCCGCTCGACGAGGCGGTCGACATGCTGTTTGCCGGTCGCCTGCCGCCACGAGCGGCCTGCATCACCTTCGATGACGGCTACCGCGACAACTACGAGGTGGCGCTGCCGCTGCTGAAGTCGCTGGGCCTGACGGCCACGTTTTTCGTGTCCAACGCCTTCATCGACGGCGGTCGCATGTTCAATGACACGGCGCTGGAGTGCATGCGGCGCTGCCCGGCCGGCACCGTCGATCTGCGCAACTTCGGTCTGGGGATGCGGCAGGTCTCGGACGTTGCCTCACGTGTGGCCACGGCGCGCGCCATCTCGCGGGCGATCAAGGATCTGCCGCTCGACCTGCGCGCCCAGCGCTGTGACGAGCTGGTGCATCTGGCGGGGCAGGCGCTGCCGGACGACCTGATGATGTCCACCGACAACGTGGCCAGCATGGTGCGCCAGGGCATGTCGATCGGCGGCCACACTGTCAACCACCCGAACCTCGCGGTCACCGAGCCGCAGCAGGCCATGAAGGAGATCTGCGACAACCGCGATGCGCTGACGGCCATCACCGGGCGTCAGCCGCGCAGTTTTGCCTACCCCTTCGGTGTGCCGAACGTCGACTATTCATCAGCCAACATGGACATGGCTCGCGACGCGGGCTACGCGTGTGCGGTGTCGGTGGCGTGGGGTGTGGCCACCACCTCGATGGGCCGCTATCAGCTGCCCCGGTTCGGGCCGACCGAACGCAATCGGTTTGCGTTTGTCGCGCGCATGATGCGCATGGCCTCCCACGTGCGGCCGCGGCTGGTCGACATGGACGTGATGTAAGCCGGCCGGCGCAGCCTTGCGCATCGGCCGGTTGCCCCTGGCCCGGCTCAGGGCCGGGCAGGGCGGGTGGCTCACAGCACCATCGAGCGGCCGATGGCCTGGTACTCGAAACCCTCGTCGCGCATGCGCTGGGGGCTGTAAAGGTTGCGGCCGTCGAACACCACCGGCTGCTTCAGCTCGCGCCGCAGCACGGCAAAGTCCGGGCTGCGGAAGACCTTCCATTCGGTGGCGATCACCAGGGCATCCGCGCCGACCAGGGCGGCGTCGGGCGTGCCGGCATAGCTCACACGGTCCAGCCAGCCGGGCTGATCGGCCAGGTCCTGGGCCAGCACCCGCTGTGCCTCATGGGTGGCCACCGGGTCATAGGCCGTGACGCTGGCGCCGGCCTTCAACAAGTGGCGGATGATCTCCCGGCTCGGCGCGTCGCGCATGTCGTCGGTGTTGGGCTTGAAGGCCAGGCCCCACAGTGCAAAATGCCGCCCGCTCAGGTCGTTGCCGAAGCGCTTGAGGATCTTGCGCACCAGCACGGTCTTCTGCGATTCGTTGACCGCCTCGACCATCTGCACCACCTTGAGCTCCATGCCATGCTCTCGGGCCGTGTGCGTGATGGCGCGGATGTCCTTCGGGAAACACGACCCACCGTAGCCGGTGCCGGCATACAGGAAGTCGAAGCCGATGCGCGAGTCCGAGCCGATGCCCTGGCGCACCGCTTCGATGTCGGCACCGACCGCGTCGGCCAGGTTCGCCAGTTCGTTCATGAAACTGATGCGGGTGGCCAGCATCGCGTTGGCGGCGTACTTGGTCAGCTCGGCCGAGCGCACATCCATGTAGATGGTGCGCTGGTGGTTGCGCTGCAGCGGGGCATATAGCCGGTCCATCACCTCACGGGCCTGGGCACCGCTGGGGCCGCCGGGCAGGCCCAGCACGATGCGGTCGGGCCGCATGAAGTCGTTCACCGCCGCACCTTCCTTGAGGAACTCGGGGTTGGACACCACCGCAAACGGCACCTCGGCGCCGCGTTGCTGCAGCACTCGGGCGATTTCGTCGCGCACCTTGTCGGCGGTGCCCACCGGGACGGTGCTCTTGTCGACCACCACGGTGAACTGGTCGATCACCTCGGCGATCGAGCGGGCCGCCGACAGCACGTAGCTCAGGTCGGCCGATCCGTCCTCGTCGGACGGGGTGCCCACCGCGATGAACACCACGTCACGGCCAGGCACCGCGTCTTCGTAGCGAGTGGTGAAGTGCAGGCGCCCGTTGGCCACGGCGGGCTTGACCAGCGCATCCAGGCCGGGTTCGTAGATGGGAATTTCACCCTGGCGCAGTCGGTTGACGCGGTTTTCGTCGATGTCGACACAGGTGACGTGCACGCCCAGGTCGGCGAAACAGGCACCGGTCACCAGGCCGACATAGCCTGAGCCGATCACAGCGATCTTCAAGATGGTTCTCCGTAGGGGGGCATGATGGGTTCGGGGCAGGCGCGCCACGCACTTCGGCGTGGCAGCGCAGGGTCATGAGGTGCCGAAGCCCTCGGGGTGGGCCTGCTGCCAGCGCCAGGCGTCGGTGCACATTTCGTCCAGGCCGCGCCTGGCGGTCCAGTCGAGCTCGCGCGCCGCCAGGCTGGCATCGGCATAGCAGGCGGCCACGTCGCCGGGGCGGCGCGCCACGATGTCATACGGCACCGGACGGCCGCTCGCGGCCTCGAAGGCTCGGATCACCTCGAGCACGCTGTAGCCGCGGCCGGTGCCCAGGTTGACCGTGATCGAGCGCTCGCGTTCGATCAGGTGGCGCACGGCGGCGACATGGCCCGCGGCCAGGTCCATCACGTGGATGTAGTCGCGCACGCCGGTGCCGTCCGGGGTGGGGTAGTCGCCACCAAAAACCTGCAGCCGGGCGCGCTTGCCCACGGCGACCTGGCTGACGAAGGGCATCAGGTTGTTCGGGATGCCGCGCGGGTCCTCGCCGATCAGCCCGCTCGGGTGCGCGCCCACCGGGTTGAAGTAGCGCAGGCAGGCGATGTGCCAGCGCGGGTCGCAGGCCGCCAGTTCGTGCAGGAGCTGCTCGCCGACCAGCTTGGTCGTGCCATAGGGGTTGGTCGTCGAGCGGGCGGCATCCTCGGGGATCGGCAGGCGTTCGGGCTGGCCGTACACCGTGGCCGACGAGCTGAATACCAGACGGCGCAGGCCCTGCGCGTCCATCGCCTCGGCCACGCCCAGCAGACCGCCGATGTTGTTGCGGTAGTACTCGAGCGGCCGGCGGGTCGATTCGCCCACCGACTTGTGTGCCGCGAAATGCACCACGGCAGTGAATTCGCGGGCGGCCAGCACACGCTGCAGCTCGGCGGGCTGCCCGACGTCGGCCTCGACGAAGTCGGGGCGTTGCCCCGAGATGCGTTCCAGGCGATCGAGCACCTGGGGCGAACTATTGGCGAAGTTGTCGACACCGACAACCTCATGCCCGGCTTCCAGCAGGGCCAGCCAGGTGTGGGAGCCGATGTATCCGGTGGCGCCGGTGAGCAGGATGCGGGTCATGGGTGCCTGGGCGGGTGGAGTGGCGATTCTCCCAAACCCGCAGGGTGCTTTCCCACCCTCGCTTGAGGGGGCCCCCGTTGAAACAGGGGGGGCGCCTACAATCGCGGCCATGCTTGAACCCCTCACGTCGCTCCTCGGGCCGGCCGTCCTCGACCGCCTCACCCTGGCTGTCAACCATGTGCTGGCCGCCGAGCCCGCGGCCACCGCGCGGCTGCAGGCTCATGTCGGCCAGACGGTGGCACTCGTGTTCGACGATGGCCCCCCGCTGCTGCCCGCTCCGCCGCCGGCGGTCTGGCAGATCACGCCGGCCGGCCTGCTCGAAGTGAGCACAGCCGACCCCGCTTCGGCCGGCCTGCGCCTGGGGGTGGATGCCGGCAACCCGATGCGCCTGGCCACCCAGTGGCTGGCCGGCGACCGCAGCGGCCTGTCGGTGCAGGGCGACGTCCAATTGGCAGCCACGGCGGCCTGGCTGATGGACAACCTGCGCTGGGACATCGAGGACGACCTTGCCCGGGTGTTCGGCGACGGCCCCGGCCGCCAGCTGGCGGTGGTGCTGCGCCGTCTCGGCGAAGGCCTGCGCACCGGCCTGTCGGCCCTGCTGCGTCTGGCCGGTGCAGCGTCGACGCAGCGGCCGTCTGCATGAGGCGCCTGCTTCGCCTGTCAATCATCGTTCTGACGGTCCTGCGCTTCGGCCTGGACCAGATCGCCGTGGGCGAACTTCGCCAGCGGTGGCTGCGCAGCCTGGGCCAGCTGTTTGCGCTCGGACGGCGCCTGGAGGCACCGCGCGGGCAGCGGCTGCGCCTGGCGCTGGAACACCTGGGCCCGATCTTCGTCAAGTTCGGCCAGGTGCTGTCCACCCGTCGCGACCTGCTCCCCGGTGATGTGGCCGACGAGCTGGCCCTCCTTCAGGATCGCGTGCCACCGTTTCCCGGGGACCAGTCGGTTGCGATGGTCGAAAAAGCCTTCGGTCGCACCCTCGACCAGGTGTTCGTGAGCTTCGACCGTGAGCCGGTGGCCAGTGCGTCGATCGCCCAGGTGCACTTTGCGGTGCTGCGCGATGGTCGCGAGGTGGCCGTCAAGGTGCTGCGCCCCGGCATGTTGCGGGTGATCGACGAGGACCTCGGCCTGATGCGCACGCTGGCCTCCTGGGTCGAGCGCTTCTGGGCCGACGGCAAGCGGCTGAAGCCGCGCGAGGTGGTGGCCGAGTTCGACAAGTACCTCCATGACGAGCTCGACCTCGTGCGTGAGGCGGCCAATGCGGCCCAGCTTCGCCGCAATATGGACGGCCTGAACCTGGTGATGGTGCCCGAGATGGTCTGGGACCTGTGCACCGAACAGGTGATCGTGATGGAGCGGATGAAGGGCGTGCCGATCAGCCAGGTGGGTCGCCTGCGCGAGGCCGGTGTGGACATCCGCAAGCTGGCGCGCGACGGGGTCACGATCTTCTTCACCCAGGTCTTCCGCGACGGCTTTTTCCATGCCGACATGCACCCGGGCAACATCCAGGTGAGCGTGGCGCCGGCCACCTTCGGGCGCTACATCGCGCTGGACTTCGGCATCATCGGCACGTTGACCGAATACGACAAGGAATACCTGGCGCAGAACTTCATCGCGTTCTTCCGCCGTGACTACAAGCGCGTGGCCGAACTCCACATTGAAAGCGGCTGGGTGCCGCCCTCGACCCGGGTCGACGAGCTCGAAGGCGCCATCCGCGCCTGCTGCGAGCCGCACTTCGACCGCCCTCTGAAGGACATCTCGCTCGGCCAGGTCCTGCTGCGGCTGTTCCAGACCTCGCGTCGTTTCAACGTCGAGATCCAGCCTCAGCTGGTGCTGCTGCAGAAGACACTGCTCAACGTCGAGGGCCTGGGCCGCCAGCTCGATCCCGACCTGGACCTCTGGAGCACGGCCAAGCCCTTCCTGGAGCGCTGGATGAACGACCAGATCGGCTGGCGCGGCCTGGTCGAGCGCCTGCGCAACGAGGCCCCGCGCTACGCCAAGATGCTGCCCGAGCTGCCCAGACTGGTGCATCACGCCCTGGAACGGCAAGGCGCCGGCGTCGACCTGCAGGCGCTGCTGGCCGAGCAGCGCCGCACCAACCGCCTGCTCAAGACCCTGATCGTGCTGGCCGTCGTGATGGGCGCAGGCCTGCTGGTCGTGCAGGGCGTGCTCCACCTGCGTCCCTGGTAGGTCCGTTCCGCACGATCAAGGCCGATACGGGTTGCGTCCCCGAGCCAGCCCGTTACACTCGCGGCCCAGTGGACTTTGGCACCGGGTCAGGGGAGTCCATGGGTGAGGCGGGGCCTGGCACTCATCGTGCATGTTCGAGCGGGCACCGCCTTCGGTTTCGGGCAAGCATTTCTTCGTGACACCATGAACACCACCTTGATCGGCTTCATCGCGCTGTACCTGCTGGCGTCCATCGGGATCGGCCTGTACGCCGCCACCCGCGTCAAGAGCACGGCCGACTACGCCGTGGCGGGCCGCAGCCTGCCGCTCTACATCATCGTTGCCACCACCTTCGCGACCTGGTTCGGCTCGGAGCTGGTGCTGGGCGTGAGCGCCAAGTTCGTCGAGGGCGGCTTCAATGCCGTGATCGAGGATCCGATCGGGTCCTCGTTCTGCCTGATCTTCGTGGGCCTGTTTTTCGCCTACCGCCTGTACAAGATGACCCTGCTGACGATCGGGGACTTCTATCGCAAGCGTTTCGGTCCGGTGGTCGAGGCCTTGTGTTCGCTGATGATCCTGCTGAGCTACCTGGGCTGGGTGGCTGCGCAGGTCACCGCGCTCGGCCTGGTGTTCAACCTGCTGAGCCAGGGTGCGATCCCGGTGTCGACCGGCATGATCATGGGCACGGCCATCGTGCTCTTCTACACCTTGTTCGGCGGCATGTGGTCGGTCGCGCTGACCGACCTGTTCCAGATGGTCATCATCGTCGTGGGGCTGGTGGCCATCGCGGTGCTGGCCAGCGACCTGGCTGGCGGGGCCGACAAGGTGATCGCCGTGGCCGAGAACCGTGACCTGTTCCGGCTGCTCCCCGAGACCACGCTGAAGGACTGGCTGTTTTTCATCGGGGCGGCGGTGACGCTGATGCTCGGGTCGATCCCGCAGCAGGACGTGTTCCAGCGGGTGATGTCGTCCAAGGACGCGAGCGTGGCGCAGCGCGGCCCCATCATCGGCGGGGTGCTGTACCTGCTGGTGGGCCTGGTGCCGATGTTCATCGTGACCAGCGCGCTGGTCATCATGCCGGAGGAGGCCAAGACCCTGCTGGCCGACGACCCCCAGAAGGTGCTGCCCGCGCTGATCATGGAACACATGCCACTGGTCGCTCAGGTGTTCTTCTTCGGGGCGCTGCTGGCGGCCATCATGTCCACCGCCTCGGCCACGCTGCTGGCCCCCTCGACGATCTTCGTCGAGAACATCTTCAAGAACTTCCGCCCCGGCATGAGCGACCGCCAGATGCTGCTGGCCATGCGCATCACCGTGGTGCTGTTCACGATGTTCGTGCTGCTGTACGCCTTCTGGGCCGAAGGCAAGCCCATCTACGACATGGTGGCCAGCGCCTACCAGATCACGCTGGTCGGTGCCTTCATCCCGCTGGCCTGCGGCCTGTTCTGGAAGCGTGCCACCACGCAGGGTGCGGTGTTCTCGATCGTCGCGGGCATCGGCCTGTGGGCGGCCTTCACCTTCGTCGCGGAGTGGGGCGAGGCCTTCCCGGCCCAGCTGGCGGGGTTGTTCGCCGCCGGCGTCGGCATGCTGATCGGCTCGCTGATGCCGCAACTGATGGTGGACCGGGCCGAGATGAAATCGCACCTTGCCTGAGCGCCGGGGCGGGTCTCGGGTGGGGCGATCTATAATTGCAGGTTTTTCCTTCGTCCCCCTGAGGTCAATATGCCGATCTACGCTTACAAGTGCGAGTCCTGCGGGCATGGGCAGGACGTTCTCCAGAAGATCTCCGATCCGGTGCTGACGCAGTGCCCGGCCTGCGGTGCCTCCACTTACCGCAAGCAGGTCACCGCTGCCGGGTTCCAGCTCAAGGGTTCGGGCTGGTACGTGACTGATTTCCGCGGTGGTTCGGGCGGCACGTCCGCGCCGGCCAAGCCGGCGGGCGAGTCCACCGCCGCCAGTACCGGCGAGTCAGGCAGTGCCGCGACGCCGGCTGCCGCCTCGTCCGGTGGCGACAGCACCTCGACCAGCGGTTCTGCCGCGGCCGGGGGCTGCGGCACCTCCTGCGCCTGCCACTGATCGGCCCACCGTGACACCGCTCGCCACCGGCCGCGCCCCTTCATGAAGAAGTACATCATCACCGGCCTGCTGGTCTGGCTGCCGCTGGCTATCACGGTGTGGGTGCTGCTGTGGGTGGTGGGGCTGCTCGACGGCGTGTTCGTCTGGCTGCTCACCGGGCTGCAGGCGGTGGTGCCGGTGTCGATCGCCGATGCGCTCGGGCGCATCAAGAGCATCCCGTTCCTCGGGGTGCTGCTGATGCTGGTGGGCATGCTGCTCACCGGCGTGTTCGTGGCCAACATCTTCGGCCAGTGGTGGCTCGACCAATGGCACCGTGTGCTGTCCAACATCCCGATCGTCAAGTCGATCTATGTGTCGGTCAAGCAGGTGTCGGACACCCTGTTCTCGAGCAGCGGCAATGCCTTCCGGGAGGCGGTGCTGATCCAGTACCCCCGCCATGGCTCCTGGACGATCGCCTTTGTCACCGGGCGGCCCGGCGGCGAGGTGGCCAATCATCTGCACGCCGAGGACTACCTCAGCGTCTACGTGCCCACCACGCCCAACCCGACCTCCGGATTCTTTCTCATGGTGCCCAAGGCCGACGTGATCGAACTGAGCATGAGCGTCGACGAGGCCCTGAAGTACATCATCTCGATGGGTGTCGTCGCGCCGCCTGCGCTGCTCGATGCGCAGGCACGGCCCATCGCCGAACCGGGGCGAAATCCCTAGGGCTGGTCGCAAGGCACACGACCGGCCCTGAGGCTGCCCGCACAGCCCCCCGCCCGGACTGACGAACACGAAGAACCCGCCGAACTCCTGATGCGCCTCGTGCCCGGAACTCGGCCCTGAAATTCCTGCTGGAGCAAGACAATGCGAACAACCTATGCCGGCCTGGTCAGCGAAGCGCTGATGGAGCAGACCGTGACCCTGATGGGCTGGGCCCATCGCCGCCGCGACCACGGCGGCGTGATCTTCATCGACCTGCGTGATCGCGAAGGCTTGGTGCAGATCGTCTGCGACCCCGATCGTCCCGAGATGTTCAAGGTGGCCGAAGGTGTGCGCAACGAGTTCTGCCTGAAGGTGGTCGGCAAGGTGCGCCCGCGCCCGGCCGGTACCGAAAACGCCAACCTCACCAGCGGCAAGGTCGAGGTGCTCTGCCATGAGCTGGAGGTGCTGAACCCCAGCGTCACCCCGCCGTTCCAGATCGACGACGAGAACCTGTCGGAAACCACCCGCCTCACGCACCGGGTGCTGGACCTGCGCCGCCCGTACATGCAGAAGAACCTGATGCTGCGCTACCGGGTGTCGATGGAGGTGCGCAAGTTCCTCGATGCCAACGGTTTTGTCGACATCGAGACGCCGATGCTCACGAAAAGCACGCCCGAAGGTGCGCGCGACTACCTCGTGCCCAGCCGCGTGCATGACGGCCAGTTCTTTGCGCTGCCGCAGTCGCCGCAGCTGTTCAAGCAGCTGCTGATGGTGGCCGGTTTCGACCGCTACTACCAGATCACCAAGTGCTTCCGCGACGAGGACCTGCGCGCCG
>CAMLSD010000109.1 GCA_946482595.1 uncultured Comamonadaceae bacterium | reverse complement strand
CTGCACCTGCACCTGCACCTGCACCTGCACCTGCACCTGCACCTGCACCGGCACCGGCACCTGCACCGGCACCTGCACCGGCACCGGCACCTGCCGCCCCGAGCGTGACCAGCTTTGCCGAAGACCTCAGCTACCCCTGGGGACTGGCCTTCCTCCCCGACGGCCGTCTGCTGGTCACCGAAAAGCCCGGGCGACTGAGGGTGGTGGCGCCGGACGGTCGCGTCGGAACACAGCCGGTGGCAGGCGTGCCGGCCGTGGCCTATGCCGGCCAGGGCGGACTGCTGGATGTGGTGATCGACCCCGCCTTCTCAAGCAACCGCCGCATCTACCTCAGCTATGCCGAGGCCGGCAGCAACGGCACCTCCGGCACGGCCGTGGCACGCGGCGTGCTCAGCAGCGATGCCACGCGCCTCGACGATGTGGTGGTGATCTTCCGGCAGTCGCCCAAGGTGGGCGGCAGTGGCCACTTCGGCGGGCGCCTGGCCTTTGGCGGGAACCACCTGTTCATCACGTTGGGCGATCGCCAGCAGGGCGGCAACGGGCCGCAAACCCTGACAAGCCAGCTGGGCAAGGTCATGCGCGTCACCACCGACGGCGCGCCAGTGCCGGGCAACCCCTACATCGGCCAGGGTGACGACCTGATCTGGAGCCTGGGGCACCGCAATGTCCAGGGCGCCGCCGTGCACCCGACCACGGGCGAGTTGTGGACCTGCGAGCACGGCCCGCAAGGCGGCGACGAGATCAATCGCACCCTGGCGGGCGCCAACCATGGCTGGCCGGTGGTCAGCTACGGCTGCAACTACGGTGATCCGGTAGGCGACGCCTGCCGGATCGGCGGCGGCACCCATGCCCCGAACTACACCGAACCCCTGACAACCTGGACCCCCACCTCGATCGCGCCGAGCGGCCTGGCCTTCTACACCGGCAACGCGCTGCCGGAATGGACCGGCAACCTGTTCACCGGCGCACTGGCCGGCACCGCGCTGTGGCGGCTCGTGCTGTCAGGCAACACGATCGTCTCGCGCGAGCGGCTGTTTGCGAGCCTGGGCCAGCGCCTGCGCGCGGTGGCCCAGGGGCCCGACGGCTGGCTCTACCTGCTGACCGACAGTTCTGACGGCAGGGTCTTGCGGGTCCAGCGATGATGTGGGCCTTTGTCATCGGCTGGAGCCCACGCGCATGAAAGGACCCTTGCGACCCCCTGCCCGCCTGCATCGTCCCGGCCTTGCCGCATTGGCGCTTGGCGTGGGACTGGCGCTGCTGATGGCTCTGCCGGCCATGGCGCAGGCATTACGGCCCGTCACCGTGGCCAAGGGCCTCCAGCACCCGTGGTCGATGGCTTTCCTGCCCGACGGGCGCATGCTTGTCACTGAACGCCCCGGACGCATGCGCATCGTCACGCCCCAGGGTGCATTGGGGGCGCCCCTGGCGGGCCTGCCAGCGATCGACGCGCGCGGCCAGGGCGGGCTGCTCGACGTCGTGCTCGACCCGAACTTCAGCGAGAACCGCACCATCTACTTCAGCTACAGCGAGCCGGCCGAGGACGGGCGCGGCAACAGCACCGCAGTGGCGCGCGCGCGCCTCGAAGACAACCGGCTGGTCGACGTGAAGCCGATCTTCCGCCAGCAGCCCAAGGTCAGCAGCAACGCGCACTTCGGCTCGCGCCTGGTGTTCGGCCGCGACGGGCGGCTGTTCATCACACTCGGCGACCGCTTTTCGCGGCGCGACGATGCCCAGACGCTCGACAACCATCATGGCAAGGTGGTGCGCATCGAGCCCGATGGCCGGGTGCCGTCCGACAATCCCTTCGTGGGTCGGGCCGGCGCCCTGCCCGAGATCTGGAGCTATGGGCACCGCAATGTGCAGGGTGCCACGCTGCACCCGCAAACGGGTGAACTCTGGACCAGCGAGCACGGCCCGCAAGGCGGCGACGAGGTCAACGTGACCCTGGCCGGGCGCAACTACGGCTGGCCGCGCATCACCTATGGCCGCGAGTACGGCCTGGGCACGGCGATCGGCGAGGGCACCAGCGGCCAGGGTGTGGAAGCCCCGGTCACCTACTGGGTGCCGCGCTCGGTGGCCCCGAGCGGGCTGGTGTTCTACACCGGTGACCGTTACCCGGGCTGGAAGGGGCATCTGTTTGCCGGCACGTTGCGCGAGCAGGTGCTGATCCGCATCGAGCTCGACGGCCGCAAGCTCGTGCGCGAGGAGCGGCTGCTGCAGAACCTGCGCGAACGCATCCGCGACGTGCGCCAGGGGCCGGACGGCTGGCTCTATGTGCTGACCGACAACGAGGACGGCCGCATCCTGCGGCTCGAACGCTGAGACGGTGTGAACGAACCCAGGGCCGGGCTGCGCCCAGCCCGCCCCCCCGCGGGGGTCAAGGAACCTTGGGGCGACCTGCGCACGCAGCAATGCCCATCCGGGGCAGTCGGCCGGCGGCCGCCTCCTACAATGGCCGGGTGGATATACGCAATGCCGACCTTCACTGCCATTCCAGCGTCTCGGACGGCACCCTGAGCCCCGAGGATCTCGCGGGCCGCGCCTTCACCAACGGCGTGGAGCTGTGGGCCCTGACCGATCACGACGAAGTGGCCGGCCAGCACCGGGCGCGCCTTGCGGCGCGAGCCCTGGGGCTGCCCTACCTCACCGGCACCGAGATCTCGGTGACCTTTGCCGGCGAGACCGTGCATGTGGTGGGCCTGGGCTTCGACCCGGACGACCCCGCGCTGGTGGCCGGACTGGCGCGCACACGCGGGGGGCGCGAACTTCGCGCGCGCGAGATGGCCGCCGACCTGGCCCGCGTGGGCATTACCAATGCCTATGAAGGGGCGCTCAAGTATGTGGGCAACCCCGAGCTGATCTCACGCACGCATTTCGCACGCTACCTGGTCGAGATCGGCGCCTGCCGCGACACCCAGGAGGTGTTTCGCAAGTACCTCACCGAAGGCAAGCCGGGCTATGTGCCGCATCGCTGGGCCGCCCTCGGCGATGCAGTGGGCTGGATCACCGGCGCCGGCGGCATTGCGGTGATCGCACATCCGGGCCGGTACAAGTTCACCGCCAACGAGGAGTTCGCCTTGTTCAGCGAATTCCGTGAGCATGGTGGCCAGGGCGTGGAAGTGGTCACCGGCAGCCACTCCACCAGCGACTACGTCAAGTACACCGAGATGGCCCGTGAGTTCGACCTGCTGGCCTCACGCGGCTCGGACTTCCATTCACCCGACGAAAGCCACACCGACCTGGGCCGCCTGCCGCACCTGAGCGACAGTCTGCGCCCGGTCTGGGGCGCGCTGGAACACCGCATCCAGCGTCCGTGAACACCTCGGGTGCGGCCCCCCACCCCACGCTGGGCGTGGTGCTGATCCTGCTGATGGCGGCGTGTTTCGCCACGCTGGACACCACGGTGAAGTACATCGGCGCGGCCGTGCCGGTACTCGTGATCCTCTGGTTTCGCTACCTTTTCCAGGCCATCGTGATGCTGGCCTGGCTGGCCCGCCAGGGCCTGGGGCGCCTGAAGCCGGGCCGGCCCGGATTCCAGTTGCTGCGCGGCAGTCTGCTGCTGTCCACCAGCAGCCTGTCGTTCTTTGGCTTGCAGTACATGCCGGTGGCCGAGTTCACGGCGGTGGGCATGCTCACCCCGGTGATGGTCACGCTGCTGGCCGCCTGGCTGCTGCACGAGCGGGTCTCACGATGGCGCTGGGGAGCGGTGGCGCTGGGCTTTGCAGGTGCGCTGGTGCTGATCCGCCCGGGCAGCGGCCTGTTCGGCTGGTACGTGGTGTTTCCGCTGGCGATGACGGTCGCCTACGGCAGCTTCCAGGTGCTCACTCGCAAGTTCTCGGCTACCGAAGACCCCTTCATCACGCACTTCTACACCGGCCTGGTGGGCGCTGCCATCGTCGGCACGGTGCTGTGGCTGAGCCCGCTCGACGCCTGGCCGGTGCTCCAGGCGGCCACACCGGCGCAATGGGGCTGGCTGCTGCTGGTCGGCGCCACCGGCACCCTGGGCCACCTGTTCCTGATCCTGGCGCTCGGCATGGCGCCGGCCTCGGTGCTGATGCCCTTCAGCTACACGCAGATCCTGTTTGCCACACTCGCCAGTGCGATGGCGTTCGGTCATCTGCCCGACGCCTGGTCGTTTGCAGGCATGGCCATCATCACCGCCAGCGGTGCGGCCTGCCTGTGGCTGAACCTGCGGGAATCACAGGCGCGCCAGCCGCTGCCCACCGTGATCGCCGACACGACGGCCGACTGAGCCCCGGCCTCGGCGCACAATCAGACCATGGCCCAGTACTTCGAAGTTCACCCCGACAACCCGCAGGTGCGGCTGCTCAAGCAGGCCGCGCAGATCCTGCATGGCGGCGGCATTGCCGCCATTCCGACCGACTCCAGCTATGCGCTGGTCTGCCATCTGGACGACAAGGCGGCGGCAGAACACCTGCGGCGCATCCGCCAGGTCGATGACCGGCACCACCTGACGCTGCTGTGCCGCGACCTGTCCGAGCTGGCCAGCTATGCACGGGTCGACAACCGGCAGTACCGCCTGCTCAAGCTGGCGACCCCCGGCCCCTACACCTTCCTGCTCGAAGCCACCAAGGAAGTGCCGCGCCGGGTGTCGCACCCTTCTCGCCGCACGATCGGCCTGCGAGTGCCGGACCACCGCGTCACCCAGGAATTGCTGGCCGTGTTCGGCCAGCCGCTGCTGGCCACGACGCTGATCCCGCCTGGCGAGTCCGACCCCCTGAATGACCCGCATGAGATCCGCGAGCGTTTCGAGAAGCAGATCCAGCTCGTGATCGACGCCGAGGCCTGCGCCATGCAGCCCACCACCGTGATCGACCTCACCGGCGACGACCCGGTGGTCGTGCGGGTGGGCCGCGGCGCGCTCGATGCGCTTGGCCTGGAGGCCTGAGCCAGCGTGCCGCCGCGCGGCCACGCCGCTGCGCTTCAGGCCGCGGCGGTGACCACCACCTCGATCTTCCACTGCGGCCGCCCGAGCGTGGCCTGCACCGTGGCACGCGGCGGTGCATTGCCGGCCACCTCACCGATCCAGGCATCCCAGACCTCGTTCATGCCCGCAAAGTCGGCCATGTCGGCCAGGAAGATCTGCGCCATCAGGATGCGTCCGCGGTGGCTGCCGGCCTGTGCAAGCAGCTTGTCGACCATGCCCAGCACCTGGGCCGTCTGGCCCCGGATGTCCTGGGTGGCGTCGTCGGGCACCTGCCCGGCAAGGTAGATGGTGCCGTTGTGGACGGCCATTTCGGACAGGCGCTGCCCGACGTGAAAACGCTGAACCATGTCAATGTCCCTTGGAGTGGTGATGAGGCTTCGGCGGCGCGGCCGCGGCGGCGGACTTCTGCCCGATGCGGCTTTCCTGGCCTGCCATCAGCTTGCGAATGTTCGCGCTGTGGCGCCACACCAGCAGCAGGCTCATCAGCAGGATTGCCCCCACCACCGGCCCGGTACCCCAGATCAGCATCTGGTAGAACGGCGCAAACACGGCTGCCACCAGCGAAGCCAGCGATGAGTAGCGGAAGAACACCGCGATGATGAGCCAGGTGGCCAGCGTCGCCAGGCCCAGCCAGGGGTTGATGCCCAGCAGCACACCCGCGGCCGTGGCCACGCCCTTGCCGCCTTCGAAGCGGAAGAACACCGGCCACAGATGCCCGAGGAATGCCGCCAGGCCGACCAGCGCCGCCGTGCCTTCGCCCAGTCCGTAGGGCGCGCCGAACTGCCGGACCAGCAGCACCGGCACCAGGCCCTTGAGCGCATCGAACAGCAAGGTCAGGATGGCAGCCACCTTGTTGCCCGAGCGCAGGACATTGGTCGCTCCCGGGTTGCCGGACCCATAGGTGCGCGGGTCGTTCAGCCCCATCAGCCGGCTGATGATGACGGCAAATGACAACGATCCGATCAGGTAGGCGGCCACGACAACCGCAGCAGGAAGCAGGAAGGACATGAGGACCCGGCGCGTGAGACTGCAAACCGCCTATTCTGCACCGGCGCACTGGACAGCCACCGCGCCGAGCAGATCGACGAGCACCTGCGGCTCGATGCCCACCAGGTAGCCGCGTCGCCCCCCATTGATGCAAATCGACGGCAGCGCGAGGATGCTCTGCTCCACATACACCGGCATGTCCTTGCGCGTGCCGAAGGGCGAGGTGCCGCCCACCAGGTAACCACTGTGGCGCTGCGCCACGTCGGGCTTGCAGGGCTCGACCTTCTTGGCGCCGATCTGACGCGCCAGGTTCTTGGTGCTGACCTGCCGGTCGCCGTGCATCAGCACGATCAGCGGCTTCGCGTCCTGGTCCTGCATCACCAAGGTCTTGATCACCTGGTGTTCGTCCACACCCAGCTGGCGTGCCGACTCGGCCGTGCCGCCGTGCTCGACGTAGTCGTACAGGTGTTCGGTGAAGTTCACCTTGTGCCGGCGCAGCATCTGCGTGGCCGGTGTCTCGGAGGCGTGGTCCTTGCGAGCCATGAAGTGTCGGACGGATACGGACTGACGGTTTTCACTGTGCCGGATCGCGCATCGTCCAGCGGATGCGGTCGATCTCGGCCAGCAGTTCAGGCGACAGCGTGGTGCCCCAGGCATCGAGGTTCTCGTCGAGCTGGGCACGGGTGGTGACCCCGATGATGGTGCTGGCCACCTGCCAGCGCGTGTAGCAGAAGGCCAGTGCGAGCTGCGTGGGCGTGAGGCCGTGTTCGCGCGCCAGCGTGTTGTAGCGGCGCGCCGCCTCGAGCGCCTCGGGGCGGCCCCAGCGCTGCTTTTTCATCGAGTCGTAGATCGCCATGCGACCGGCCGGCGGGGCATCGGCGTGGATGCCGCTCTGGTCGTACTTGCCGCTGAGCAGACCAAAGCCGAGCGGCGAGTAGGCCAGCAGCGAGACCTCGTGACGGAACATCACCTCGTCCAGCCCGTTCTCGACCGAACGATTGATCAGGCAGTACGGGTTCTGCACCGTGGCAATGCGCGGCAGGCCATGCTGCTCGGCCAGGCGCACGAACTCGGCCACGCCATACGGCGTTTCGTTCGACAGGCCGATCGCGCGCACCTTGCCATCGCGCACCAGTTGCGCCATGGCCTCGAGCTGCTCGTGGATCGACGACCCCGGCTTCTCGCGGGCGGGGTCGAAATAGATCGCACCGAACATCGGCACGTTGCGCACCGGCCAGTGGATCTGGTACAGGTCGATCACGTCGGTCTTCAGGCGCCGCAGGCTGTCCTCGCAGGCCTGGACGATGTCGCGTGCGGTGAGGTCGGGGCTGGCATTGCGGATCCAGTCGTAGCCCCGCACCGGGCCGGCCACCTTGGTGGCCAGCACCAGGCGCTGGCGCAGGCCCGGGCGGGCCGCCAGCCAGTTGCCGATGATGGATTCGGTCTGGCCGTAGGTGGCCGCCCGCGGCGGCACCGGGTACATCTCGGCCGCGTCGAGGAAGGTCACGCCGCGGGCCACCGCATGGTCGAGCAGGGCATGAGAGGTGGGCTCGTCCACCTGTTCACCGAAGGTCATCGTGCCCAGGCAGATGCGGGTCACGTCCAGGCCGCTGCGGCCGAGTCGGGTGGTCTCCATGCTGTGTTCCTCAGTTCGACGAGGCGCCAGTGTGCCGCAAGCAGGGCGTACCGCGCTGCCCAGGGGGCTTGCTAAGAAGCTGCTAAGCGCTCCTTAAAAGAATCTTAGGTGCCCCACAAACAGGCTGCCACTGCCTAGAGTCCGGGCATCCGTTTCGCCAACACGACCCCTCCGTGAGGACTCGATCATGAACAGCACGATCTCCCCGCCTTTGCACACGACACCCCTGGTGTCGATGCTCGAGGCCATGATGCTCATCCGCCGCTATGAAGAAACCCTGGCGGACATGCAGGTCTCGGGCAAGGCCCCCGGCACCTGCACCAGTGTCGGCCAGGAAGCCGGCGCAGTGGGTGTGGTGCGCGCACTCGGCGCCCACGACCTCATCCTCACCAACCACCGCAGTGCCGGCCACCTGCTGGCGCGCGGTGCCGACGTCGGCCGGCTGCTGGCCGAGGTGATGGGCCGCACCGGCGGCTACTGCAAGGGCAAGAGCGGCTCGCTGCACATCAGCGCCCGCGAGCTGGGTGTGGTGCTGACCTCGACCATCGTGGGCGGCGAGCTCTCGCTTGCCCCGGGCGTGGCGCTGTCGCAGAAGATGCTCGGGCGCCCGGGCATCGTCACCTGCTTTTTTGGGGACGGTGCGGCCTGCGAGGGCATCTTCCATGAGTCGCTCAACCTGGCCGCAACCTGGCGCCTGCCGGTGCTCTACGTGTGCGAGAACAACCAGTGGCAGGCCTTCGTGCGACGCGACGAGGCCATGCCCGGCGAGCACATCCACGGCTGGGCGGCCTCGCACGGCATGCCGACCTGGACCGTGGACGGCAACGACGTGCAGGCGGTGCATGCCGCCGCCAGCCGCGCCGCAGCCACCGTGCGCGAGACCGGCCAGCCCGCCTTCCTGGAGGTCAGCACCTACCGCATGCGCGGCCACTACGAGCCGGACGACCAGGCCTATGTGGACGCCGCCGAGCTGGCCCGCTGGCGCCAACGCGATCCGATCGAGCTGCTGAGCGAGCGGCTGCGGACGGCACGGGAGATCGGCGACGGCGAACTGGCCCATCTGCGCCAGCGGGTGCAGGCCACGATCGATGCAGGCCTCGCATTCGCCCAGGCCTCGCCGTTGCCCGAGCGCAGCGAACTGACCACCGACGTCTACGCCTGACCACGGGAGCCCACCATGCAACGAATGACCATGAACCAGGCCATTGCCGCCGCGCTGGCCGAAGAAATGCGCCGCGACCCCACCGTGCTGACCTTCGGTGAAGGCGTGGCCACCAAACACACCGACCTGGTCCAGGAATTCGGCCGTGAGCGCGTGCGCAACACACCGCTGGCCGAAGGCATCATCGCCGGCACGGCCGCCGGTGCGGCCGCCACCGGCCTGCGTCCGGTGATCGACCTGCTGTTCGCCCCGTTCCTCACGCTGTCGATGGACGCGCTGATCAACAGTGCCGGCAAGCTGCGCTATCTCTCGGGCGGGCAGTTCGAGTTTCCGATGGTGGTGATGACCGCCACCGGGGCCGGCTGGGGTGTGGGCGCCCAGCACAACCACAACCTGGAGGCGATGTTCGTGCACACGCCGGGACTGAAGGTCGTGATGCCCAGCCGCCCGGGCGACGCCAAGGGGCTGCTCAAGGCCGCCATCCGCGACAACAACCCGGTGATGTTTTTCCTGGACCTGGCGCTGGGCGAGGTCGAAGGTGAGGTCGGCGGGCCCGACGCGGTCGTGCCGCTGGGCAAGGCCGCGGTGCTGCGCGAAGGGCACGACATCACGCTGGTGTCCTACGCGAAGACCGTGGGCCACTGCCTGCAGGCGGCACAGCAGCTGTCCGATCAGGGCATCGATGCCGAGGTGATCGACCTGCGCACGCTCAAGCCGCTGGACGAGGCCACGGTGCTGGCCTCGGTGCGCAAGACCGGGCGGCTGATCGTGGTGCATGAAGCGAGCGCGCCGTGTGGTGTGGGCGCCGAGGTGGCGGCACGTGTGTCCGAACAGGCGTTCGACGCGCTCAAGGGGCCGGTGGTGCGCTTGTGCGGGCCGGATGCCCCGGCGCCTTCGTCATGGGGGCTGGAGCAGGCCGGCGTGCCTCAGGCCGACGAGATTGCCGCCGCGGCCCGCCGGCTGGTCGGGCACGCTGCCGCCCAGCCGGCCTGAGGCCCGGCGGCGGCGTGCCCCCTCAGCTGCGGGCCGCCGCCTGACGCGCGCGCTCTTCTTCCTGCAGGCGCAGCACCCGCCGCTGCACCTTGCCGGTGGTGGTCATCGGCAAGGCGTCGATGAACTCGATCTCCTTCGGGTACTCGTAGGGCGCCAGGCGCGAGCGCACATGCGCCTGCAAGGCCTCGACCAGCGCCGGGCTGGCCTGATGCCCCGCAGCCAGCACCACGTAGGCCTTGACCACCGCACCGCGCTCGGGGTCGGGCTTGGGCACGACCGCCGCATTGGCCACGGCCTCGTGCTTGACCAGGCAGTTCTCGATCTCGCTCGGGCCGATGCGGTAACCCGCGGCCTTGAAGACATCGTCGCTGCGCCCCTGGTACCAGAGGTAGCCGTCTTCATCCATCACGGCGGTGTCGCCGGTGCGGCACCATGAGTCGGCCGGATCGCCGGTGAACTTCGCCGCCGTCGCTTCGGGCCGGCGCCAGTAGCCCAGGAAAAAGATCGGGTCGGGGTCGCCGTGGATGTCCAGGCGATGCACGGCCACGTCGCCCGGCGTGCCGCGCGGACATTCGTTGCCGTTGTCGTCGATCACGGCCACGCGATGCCCTGGGTAGGGCCGCCCCATGCTGCCCGGGCGCGCCGGCCAGCGACCGGCACTGTTGCCGACGATGTAGTTCATCTCGGTCTGGCCGAACATCTCGTTGACGGTGACGCCCAGCGCGTCCTGGCAGTAGGCATACACCGCGTCGCCCACCGATTCGCCGGCGCTCATGATGGCGCGCAGCTTGAGCTGGTACTGTTCGCCGGGCTGTGGCACCGCCTTCATCATCGCCTTCAGGGCCGTCGGGAACAGGAACGTGTTGGTCACGCCGTAGCGCTGCATCAGCGAAAACGCCATCTCGGCACTGAAGCGGCCCTGGTAGGCCACGATGGGCGCGCCGAAGTACAGCGACGGCAGCAGCGCATCCATGAGGCCGCCCGTCCAGGCCCAGTCGGCCGGGCTCCAGAACACGTCGCCGCGCTGCGGAAACCAGTTCTGGCTGGCCACGAACCCCGGCAGATTGCCGATCAGCGCGCGGTGCGGGATCAGCGCGCCCTTGGCCGGCCCGGTGGTGCCGCTGGTGTAGATCAGCACCGCCGGGTCGTCGGCATAGGTGGTCATGCTGGCGTAGACCGCCGTCTCGCGCGCCAGCGCGGCGTCCCAGCCGACGTCGCCCTGCGCCTGCGCCGAGCCGGCGCCGATCACGTGCGCCAGGGCGGGGCATTCGGCGCGCGCCTGCAGCAGGCTGGCCATGGCGCTTTCGTCGGCGATGGCCACGCGGGCTTCGCTGTCCTGCAGCCGGTAGGCCAGCGCCTCGGGCCCGAACAGCATGGACAACGGCATCGCCACCGCCCCCATCTGCAGCACCGCCATGTAGGCCACCGCCGTTTCGATGCGCTGGGGCATCACGATGGCCACGCGGTCGCCCGGCACCACCCCCAGGCGCTCCAGCGCATGCGAAAGGCGGTTGGCCGCCTCCTGCAACCCGGCATAGGTGATGCGCGCGCGCTGGCCGTTCTCGTGCTCGTAGTGGATGGCCACCCGCGCGGCCGTGTTGGCATCGCGGGCCCAGCGGGCACAGCAGACCTCGGCGATGTTGAACAGTGCCGGCACATGCCAGCGGAAGTCTTCGTACAGTTGGGCGTAGCGGTCGTTGTCGTTCGAGAGCGATGTCATGCGAACCTCCGGGGCGCAGCATACGGCCCGGCTCCCGGCTTGCCAATGGGCTGCTCAGGCGGGCCGCCTCGCGGCCTCGGCCGATCAATCGCTGCCGAACCGCGCCAGTGCGTCCCCGGTGACGCGGCAGATTCGCCAGTCAGGCATCACGGTAGCCCCCATGGCCTCGTAGAAGTCGATGGCGCTGCGGTTCCAGTCGAGCACGCTCCATTCGAAACGCCCGCAATCGCGCTGGACGGCCAGGCGGCCCAGGTGGCGCAGCAGATCCCGCCCGATGTGGCGCCCGCGGTAGGCCGGCAGCACGAACAGGTCTTCCAGATACAGACCCGGCTTGCACAGGAAGGTCGAAAAATTGGTGAAGAACAGCGCAAACCCCACGGTCTGCAGCCCCTGCCCGTCATCGACCTGCGCCACCACGGCCTCGGCGGCGGGCCGCGGCCCGAACAGCTGGGTTTCCAGCTTCTGCGGCGTGATCTCCAGCAGGTGGGTGAGTTTTTCGTATTCGGCCAGGGCCTCGATCAGTTGCACGATCGTGGGCACGTCTGGCGGTGCGGCAGGGCGGATGTGGGTCGTCATGGCCCCAGATTATCCGAGCCCGGGCAAGCTGCACCCGGGCGGTCGAGACGCACGGGTGACAGCGCAGGCGACACAGGGTGCCTATAGTGCGCGACATGACCACGAGCGACCGGGCCGACCCGACTGCTGCCCCGCCTGCAGCCCCCTACCAACCCGCGCGGATCGCGCACAGCCAGCATGTGCCCGTGCGCGGCCTGAACTACCACGTGCTGAGCTGGGGCGACGCCTCGCTGGTGACCCCGCAGCGTCCGCCCCTGGTGCTGGCCCACGGCTGGATGGACGTGGGTGCGTCGTTCCAGTTTGTCGTCGACCAGCTGCGCACCCCGCGCCACGTCATCGCGCTGGACTGGCGCGGCTTTGGCCTGACCGACACCCCGGCGGCCGACAGCTACTGGTTTGCCGACTACCTCGGCGATCTGGACGTGCTGCTCGACACCCTGCTGCCCGGCCAGCCGATCGACCTGCTCGGCCACAGCATGGGCGGCAACGTGGTGATGATGTACGCCGGTGTGCGGCCAGCGCGCATCCGTCGCCTGATCAACCTCGAAGGTTTCGGCCTGCCTGACAGCCGCCCGAGCCAGGCACCGACCCGCTATGCCCAATGGCTGGACGAACTGCGCGAACCGTTGACCCTGAAGACCTATGCCAGCCAGGCCGAAGTGGCACAGCGCCTGCGCAAGACCAACCCGCGCCTGCGCGAGGACCGTGCCGCCTGGCTGGCCAGTCAGTGGGCCCGGCCCCAGCCGGACGGCCGCTGGGCGATCCTCGGCGACCCGGCCCACAAGCGCGTGAACCCGGTGCTCTACCGCAAGGAAGAGGTGCTGGCCTGCTGGCAGCGCATCACCGCCCCCGTGCTGTGGGTCGAAGGCGAGCAGACCGACATCACGCAATGGTGGGGCGACCGCTACCCGCGCGCCGACTTCGAGGCCCGCCTGGCCATGGTGCCGCAGCTGCGGCGCGAGGTCATCGCGCAGGCCGGGCACATGCTGCACCACGACCAGCCGGAAGTGCTGGCCGGGCTGATCGAGTCCTTCCTGGAAGCCCCTGCACCCGCCGCCTGAGTGGTTTCAGTGATGCCCGGTCGGGTGGTGCGTGCGAAAATCGCGGTTTTGGCGCTCGCACGCCACCCACCCACAGGACAAGACATCATGGACGCAGAACGCATCAACGCCATCGGCTCGCAACTGGCCGACCTCACCCAGCGCACCGCCGAACTCCGGAGGTATCTTTGACTGGGAGAACAAGTCCATCCGCCTGAGCGAGGTCAACGCGGCCCTGGAAGACCCGGCCGTCTGGAACGACCCGAAGCATGCCCAGGAACTGGGCAAGGAAAAGAAGTCGCTAGAAGGCGTGGTCGACACCATCCGGCGCCTCGAATCCGAGTTGTCTGACAACTCCGAACTGTTCGAGATGTCGAAGGACGAGGAAGACGTCGCTGCCCTGGAGGCCATTGCCGGCGAAGCGGACAAGCTCGCCGCCGAGGTCGAGCAGCTCGAGTTCCGCCGCATGTTCAGCAATCCGGCCGACCCCAGCAACTGCTTCCTCGACATCCAGGCCGGCGCTGGCGGCACCGAGGCCCAGGACTGGGCCAGCATGCTGCTGCGCCAGTACCTGAAGTACGCCGAGCGCAAGGGTTTCAAGGCCAATCTCGAGGACGAATCCCCCGGTGAAACCGCCGGCATCAAGAGCGCGACGATCAAGATCGAGGGCGAATACGCCTACGGCCTGCTGCGTACCGAAACCGGCGTGCACCGGCTGGTGCGCAAGTCGCCGTTCGACTCTGCTGGCGGGCGGCACACCTCGTTCGCCTCGGTGTTCGTCTATCCCGAGGTCGACGACTCGATCGAGATCGACATCAATCCGGCCGATGTGCGCACCGACACCTTCCGCGCCTCGGGCGCCGGCGGCCAGCACATCAACAAGACCGACTCGGCCGTGCGGCTCACGCACATTCCCACCGGCATCGTGGTGCAGTGCCAGGACGGCCGAAGCCAGCACAGCAACCGCGAGGTCGCCTGGAAGCGCCTGCGGTCGCGCCTGTACGACTTTGAAATGCGCAAGCGCATGGAAGCCCAGCAGAAGCTCGAGGACAGCAAGACCGACGTCGGCTGGGGGCACCAGATCCGCTCGTACGTGCTGGACCAGAGCCGCATCAAGGACCTGCGCACCAACGTCGAGATCTCCAACACCCAGAAGGTGCTGGACGGCGACCTGGACCCCTTCATCGAGGCCAGCCTGAAGCAGGGGCTGTGAACCCTGCGTTCCCGACCCACCGGCCATGGCAGGCCACCCCTGGTGGCCTGCCCTCTACCCCAGAAAGAACACCATGCGCGAAGGCACCGCTCACCTGATCCGCCGCGAGGACTACGCCGCCCCGGCCTACTGGATACGCAGCGTCGACCTGAGCTTCGACCTCGATCCGGCCAAGACCCTGGTGGTCAACCGCATGCAGGTCGAACGCAACCCCGAGGTCCCGGGCGCGCCGCTGCGGCTGGACGGTGAAGACCTGAACCTCACGCGTGTGCTCGTCAACGGCGAGTCGGTGTCCTTTCGCGTCGAGAACCAGCAGCTGGTGCTCGAGAACCTGCCGGCCGAGCCGTTTTCGCTCGAGGTGCGCACCACCTGCGCCCCCGAGAAGAACACCCAGCTCTCGGGCCTGTACACCTCGGGCGGCGGGTTTTTCACCCAGTGCGAGGCCGAGGGCTTTCGACGCATCACCTATTTCCTGGACCGCCCTGACGTGATGTCGGTCTTCACCGTGACGCTCAAGGCCGACCAGGCCCGCTATCCGGTGCTGCTGTCCAACGGCAACCTGGTCGAACAGGGCGAGCTCGACGGCGGGCGCCATTTCGCCCGCTGGCACGACCCCTTCCCCAAGCCCAGCTACCTGTTCGCGCTCGTGGGCGCCAACCTGGTGTGCCGCGAGCAGAAGATCGTGGCGCGTTCGGGCCGCGAGCACCTGCTGCAGGTGTACGTGCGCGCCGGCGACCTGGACAAGACCGAGCACGCGATGAACTCGCTGATGGCCTCGGTGGCCTGGGACGAGGCGCGCTTCGGCCTGCCGCTGGACCTGGAGCGCTTCATGATCGTCGCCACCAGCGACT
>CAMLSD010000108.1 GCA_946482595.1 uncultured Comamonadaceae bacterium | reverse complement strand
TGGGGAGAGTGCACTCCCCCATGCCCGCGGCAAGGGCGCCACGGCCAGCCGGTGTCACTCCCTCTCCCGCCTGCGGGAGAGGGCTGGGGAGAGGGTGCTGCAATCGCCTGGGCGTCCTCATGCTTCGGCACTCCGGCCCTTCATCGCGAACAGCCCCTGCGGCCGCTTCTGGATGAAGACCACGATCAGCAGCAGCACGGTGATCTTGGCCAGCACCGCGCCCGACCAGCCTTCGAGGAACTTGTTCAGCACGCCCAGGCCCAGTGCGGCATACACGGTGCCGGCCAGTTGCCCCACGCCGCCGGTCACGACCACCAGGAAGGAGTCGACGATGTAGCTCTGGCCCAGGTCGGGGCCGACGTTGCCCACCTGCGACAAGGCACAACCTGCCAGCCCGGCGATGCCGGCGCCCAGCGCAAAGGCATAGGTGTCGACCCGCGCCGTGTTCACGCCCATGCAGGCGGCCATCGGGCGGTTCTGCGTGACACCGCGCACGAACAGCCCCAGCCGGGTGCGCGCAATCAGCAAGGCCACCCCGGCCAGCACCACCGCGGCAAACACGATGATGGCGATGCGGTTGTAGGGCAGCGTGAGGTTGCTCATGACATCCACGCCGCCGCTGAGCCAGGACGGGTTCTCGACCTGCACGTTCTGCGCACCGAAGATCGAGCGCACCGCCTGCATCAGCATCAGGCTGATGCCCCAGGTGGCCAGCAGGGTCTCCAGCGGCCGGCCGTACAGCCAGCGGATCACACCACGCTCCAGCACCGCGCCGACCAGCGCGGCGCTGGCGAAGGCGGCCGGGATGGCGGCCACGACGTACCAGTCGAACAGGTCGGGCAGGTGAGTGCGAAACAGGTTCTGCACCACATAGGTGGCATAGGCGCCGATCATCATCAGCTCGCCGTGCGCCATGTTGATCACACCCATCAGGCCATAGGTGATCGCCAGGCCCAGGGCCACCAGCAGCAGGATGCTGCCCAGGCTCACCCCGCTGAAGACCACCGCCGCGCGTTCGCCCCAGGCCAGGCGCGACTCGACCGCGGCCAGCGAGCTGCGCAGTTGCGCACGCACCTCGGCATCGGGTTCGACGGGGGTGTCGCCCTCCATGGCCAGGCGCTCGAGCAGGAGTGTCTTGACGGCCGGCTGCTGGCTCTTTGCCAGCAGGCGCGCCGCCTCCAGACGGCGGGACTTGTCGGGCGAGCTGATCAGGATGGAGGCACGCATGCGCTCCAGCATCTCCTTCAGCCCGGGCTGGGTTTCGGCCGCCAGGGCCTTGTCGATCAGCGGCAGCTGGGTCTCGTCCAGCGTGTCCTTCTGCAGTTCGGTGATGGCCTGGGCACGCACTGACGCCTGCGGCGACAGCAGCTTGAGGCCGGCCAGTGCCGCCTCCAGCGCACGGCGCATGCGGTTGCTGTTGACCACTTCCTCGGCGTCGGCCGGCAACGGTGTCACGGCACCGGTGGCGGCATCGACGGCCTCGCTGCCCCGCACGATGAACACACGTTCGCCCGCGGTACGCACCTGATCGGCCAGCAGCGCCTCGACAAACGGGCCGAGCGAGGTGTCGCCGCCGGCCACGGCCTGGCCGAGCGCCTCGATGCGCTCGTCGTTGTCGCCCAGGGCAAGGGTGCGGACCTGCTCGGCAGTCAGCGCGCTGGCGCCAGTGCAGGCCATCAGGCCTGACACGGCCAGCGCCAGCCGGCACAGCCATCGGTACAAGGCATTCACTCGGAGATCCTCATGAAACCGCGGCGTGGATCACACGCCGCGGCAGTCAGGCCACGCTGCACGACCTGCCCGCAGGACAGGACCGCGCAGCGCCGGGGTCACTTCTTCTCGGGCTCGTTCTTCTTGCCCTTGTTCTCGGCGATGTAGTCGCTCCAGGGGTCGGCCACGACCGGGCCCTTGGTCTTCCACACCACGTTGAACTGGCCGTCGGCCTTGACCTCACCGATGAACACCGGCTTGTGCAGGTGGTGGTTCTTCGGGTCCATGGTGGACGTGAAGCCGCCGGGTGCCTTGAAGGTCTGACCGGCCATCGCGGCGATCACCTTGTCGGTGTCGGTGCTCTTGGCCTTCTCGACCGCCTGCTTCCACATGTGGATGCCGATGTAGGTGGCTTCCATCGGGTCATTGGTCAGCGGCTTGTCCTTGTGGCCCGGGATGTTCTTGGCCTTGGCGTAGTCGCTCCACTGCTTGATGAAGGCATCGTTGGTCGGGTTCTTGATCGACATGAAGTAGTTCCATGCCGCCAGGTGCCCCACCAGCGGCTTGGTGTCCACGCCGCGCAGTTCCTCTTCCCCCACCGAGAAGGCCACCACCGGCACGTCGGTCGCCTTCAGGCCCTGGTTGCCCAGTTCCTTGTAGAACGGCACGTTGGAGTCACCGTTGATGGTGGACACCACGGCCGTCTTCTTGCCCTCGCTGGAGAACTTCTTGATCTTGCCGATGATGGTCTGGTAGTCGCTGTGACCGAAGGGGGTGTATTCCTCCATGATGTCGCTGTCGGGGATGCCCTTGGACTTCAGGAAGGCGCGCAGGATCTTGTTGGTCGTGCGCGGATACACGTAGTCGGTGCCCAGCAGCACGAAACGCTTGGCCGAGCCGCCGTCCTTGCTCATCAGGTACTCGACCGCGGGGATGGCCTGCTGGTTGGGTGCGGCGCCCGTGTAGAACACGTTCTTCGACAGCTCTTCACCCTCGTACTGCACCGGGTAGAACAGCAGGCTGTTGAGCTCCTCGAAGACCGGCAGCACCGACTTGCGCGACACGCTGGTCCAGCAGCCGAACACCACGGCCACCTTGTCCTGGCCGATGAGCTGCTTGGCCTTTTCGGCAAACAGCGGCCAGTTCGAGGCCGGGTCCACCACCACCGGCTCGAGCTTCTTGCCCATCACGCCGCCCTTGGCGTTGATCTCCTCGATGGTCATCAGCGCCACGTCCTTGAGCACGGTCTCGGAGATGGCCATGGTGCCCGACAGGGAGTGCAGGATGCCGACCTTGATGGTGTCGGCGGCGTAGGCCTGGGGCAGGCCGAGGGCGGCCACGCCCAAGGCCACGGCGGACAGTGACTTGACGACGCTGCGGCGGGTGGATTTCATGTCTGAGGCTCCTGGAAGGTCGAAACGAGCTGAGGAAAGAGGAAATGGCTGGTTCTCGTCCGATGGTCCGCCTGTCTCGAGCAGTGCGTTCATCGGATGCCTTCAGGTTACGGAGCCCCCGCCGGAGCGTGAATACGCCACATGGCGTATGCGCCGACGCGCCCGGCCGTGGTCTATGCTCGCGGATTGACCCGGAATTCCTCACACCCATGCAGATCCTGAGCGCCACGCCCGCCCACGCCACCGCCATTGCCGAGATCTACAACCACGCGGTGGAGCACACCACGGCCATCTGGAACGAGGTGCTGGTCGATGCCGACAACCGGGTGGCCTGGATGGCCCAGCGCCAGGCCGCCGGTTTTCCGGTGTTCGTTGCGCTGGACGAGGACGGCTCGGTGCAGGGTTATGCGTCGTTCGGCGACTTCCGCGCCTTCGACGGCTACCGCCACAGCGTGGAGCACTCGGTGTACGTGCGCCAGGCCGTGCGCGGGCGCGGCGTGGGCCTGAAGCTGATGGAAGCGCTGATCGCCGAGGCGCGCCGCCTGGGCAAGCATGTGATGATCGGTGCGATCGAATCGGGCAACACCGCCTCGATCCGGCTGCATGCGACGCTCGGCTTCGCGGAGGTGGGCCGCATGCCGCAGGTGGGCGCCAAGTTCGGCCGCTGGCTGGACCTCACGCTGATGCAGCTTCAGCTGGACAACCGCCCGGCCCCCTGAAGCAACCCCCGCCCCGGCGGGCGGGCTTCAGACCAGGCCGTTGCGGATGGCGTAGACGGTGAGTTCGGAGTTGTTCGACAAGCCGAGCTTTTCAAGCACCCGCGCCCGGTAGACGCTGACCGTCTTGGGGCTGAGGGTGAGCTCCTCGGCGATGTCGGACAGGCGCTTGCCCGAGGCGATCATGACCAGCGTCTGCAGCTCACGGTCGGACAGCCGCTCGTGGGCTGCCTCGGAACTGGGCGTGGTCAGGCTTTCGACCAGCATCTGCGCCATGTCGGCGGTGACGTACTTGCGCCCCTGGGCCACCATGCGCACGGCCGCAACCAGCTGGGCTGGATCGCCGCCCTTGTTGACGTAACCATAGGCGCCGGCCTTCAGCGCCCGGATGGCGTACTGGTCCTCGGGGTACATCGACACCACCAGCACCCGCACCGGCGAGCCTTCGTCCTTCAGCGCGTGCAGCACGTCCAGCCCGCTGCGCCCGGGCAGGTTGATGTCCAGCACGAGCACGTCGCAGCCGCCCTTGTCGCGCATCAGCGAGCGCAGTTCGGCATAGTCGCCCGCCTCACCGACCACCTCGATGTCGGGCAGGTCGGACAAGGTGTCGCGTATGCCCCGCCGGATCAGCGCGTGGTCGTCACACAGAATGACGCGGATCATAGATCTCCCCAGAACGTCGGATCGTCGTCGGATCTTTTAGCACCGTCCGACCCCTCTTCGCCACCGAATGCACCCTCCCCTTCCGCCTCCAGCGGGACCGAAAGAATCAGCGTCGTCCCGCCCGGCCCGCTGCTGAGGTCGACCCAGCCGCCCACCGTGCCGGCCCGCTCATGCAGGCCGCGGATGCCGAACGAGCGGGCCTTGGCGAGGTCTTCGGCGCTCAGGCCGCGACCGTTGTCGCTGACCTCCAGGGACAGGATACCGCCTGCCAGCGTCAGGTCGACGTTCACCCGGGTGGCCTGCGCATGTTTGGACACGTTGGTGAGCGCCTCCTGGGCGGTGCGATAGGCCACCAGCGGTACCCCGGCCGGCAGCTGGGGGTGTTCATGGCTGGCCCGGAAGGTGGCCTGGATGCCGGTGCGCCGCTCGAAGCGGCTGGTCATCCATTGCAGCGCGGCCACCAGCCCCTGCTCCAGGATGGCCGGGCGCAGGTTGTGCATGATGCGCTTGCTGGCCTCCAGGGCATAGCTGACGGTTTCGAGTGCCGACTGCACACGCTGCTGCACCGCCTCGTCGCGGGCGTGGCGGGAGATCCACGCCAGGTCGAACTTGAGCGCCGTCAAGGAGCCGCCGACGTCGTCATGGATCTCGCGTGCGATGGCCGCGCGCTCCATCTCGACGCTGGTCTGCAGATGCTGGGCCAGCTCGCGCAGCCGCTCCTTGGACTGCGACAGTGCCCGGTCGGCCAGTTGCTTGGCGCGGATGGCCTGGTGCGCCTCGATCGCATGCAGCGTGGCCGGCACCAGGCGCGCCAGGTTGTTCTTGAGCAGGTAGTCGCTGGCGCCGTTGCGCATGGCCTCCACGGCGACGTCCTCGCCGATCTCGCCGGAGACGATGATGAACGGCAGCACCTGCCCGCTGGATTTGAGCAGTTCAAGCGCCAGCAGGCCCGAAAACCCCGGCAGGTTGAAGTCAGACAAGACCACGTCCCAGGGTTTGCCCTCACAGCCCTGGGCCAGCGCCGCCTCGAAGGCGGCCGCGCTTTCGACGCGCAGGGCCAGCACGTCCAGGCCTGAGCGCTGCAGCTGGGTCATCATCAAGTGATGGTCCAGCTCCGAATCCTCCAGATGCAGGACCCGCAGGGTGCGGTGGGCCGGCGAAGCACTCATGGCAGGTAATAAGTCACGAAAGAAAACCCTTCAGAAGATCCGCGGCCGTGCCGAAAAGGAGTCGATTGCCACTGTTTATGCAGCCTATGACTTCCCTGCCGGCTGTCGAAAATTCTAGCAACCATCAGGTCGAGCGACTTGCCTGTCCGCAAGGAACCACCTGTTCAGTAGCCTTCGCCGTGGAGACCCCATGCTGACGAACGACACTTCCGGCTCGGACCCGGGTTCGCCGATCCCCCTGCTGATGGCCGCCGACCTTCAGGACCACCTGATGACCGCGACCAACGACCTGGAACGGCTGCATGGCCTGCTGGCCGATGCCTGCGACACGCTGATGCTGCGCTTTTCGAGTGCAGTGCAGCAAATGGAGGGCCTGATGCAGGCTGCCACCGACCACCGCATCCAGACCGCTGAGCTCGCCCCGGTGATGCAGAGCCTGGGTGCCGCGGTCACGGCATTGCAGTTCCAGGACATGGCCTCCCAACTGATCGTCCATACCAATCGCCGACTGCGCAACTGCGCCGACCAGCTGGCACGCGACGCGATGGGAGATGACGAGGACGGAGAGGCGGTGGTCGAGACGCCGCCCCTGCGCCCGAATCCGGTGACCCAGTCCGAAATGGACGCCGGGTCCATCGAACTCTTCTAAAGAAGTCTCCCATTCTTCCGATATCCACGAAAAGTCCGGAGAGAGTTATGCATTCAATCCTTGCGGTGGACGATTCCGCCTCCATGCGTCAGATGGTCGCCTTCACCCTGAAGAACGCCGGCTACAACGTTGTTGAAGCCGTCGACGGGCAGGACGCCTTCGAGAAAGCCGGCGGTCGCAGCTTCGATCTGGTGCTCACCGACCAGAACATGCCCCGCATGGACGGCATCAGCCTGACCAAGAAGTTGCGGGAAAACCCGCAGTTCAAGAGCACGCCGATCCTGATCCTGACGACCGAGTCCAGTGACCAGATGAAGCAGGCCGGACGCGCCGCCGGCGCCACCGGCTGGCTGGTCAAGCCGTTCGATCCGACCAAGCTGATCGAAGTCATCCAGAAGGTCATCCGCTGATCGGCGGACAGACCTCACAAGAACGATCCAGGAGTACGCCATGGGCGAAATGTCCTCAGAAGGCTCCCAGCTCAGCGCTGGCATCGACCTCAGCCAGTTCTACCAGGTCTTCTTCGAAGAAGCCGGTGAGAACCTCGACCGGATGGAGCAGCAACTGCTCGAACTGGACATCGAGGCGGCCGACGACGAGGAGCTCAATGCGATCTTTCGCTGCGCGCACTCGATCAAGGGCGGCGCCGCCACCTTCGGTTTTGCCGACGTGGCCGAGCTGACCCACCAGATGGAAACGCTGCTGGACAAGCTGCGCCGCCATGAACTGACTCCGACCGCCTCGATGGTGGACGTGCTGCTGGCCTCCGGCGACGCCCTGAAGGCCCAGCTGGCCCGTCACCAGACCGGCACCGGCGACGTGGTCGACACCACCGAGCTGCTGTTCAACATCCGCGCCATGGTGGCCGGCGAAGTGCCGCCGGCCCCGGTGGCCGCGCCCGTCGTTGCCGCCGTCGCTGCGGCCCCGGTGGCCGCACCTGTGGCCGCCCCCGCACCGGCCGCCGCAACGGCACCCACGGGCGCACGCACGCTGGAGCTGGTCGTCGGCCCGCTGCCCGACCCCTCGCAGGCCGACAACCTGCAGGAGCTGTTCAAGGAAATCGTCGACCTGGGCACGATCGAACCGCTGGACGGCGGCCAGGCCCAGGACGGCATGCGCCGTTTCAAGGTGGTCACCAAGAGCACCGAGGCCGACCTGCTGGATCTGTTCACCTTCCATGTGTCGCGTGAGCAGGTGGTCTTCAAGCCGCTGGATGCCGCGCCGGCCGAGCCTGTCGCCGCACCGGCTGACGAACCCCAGGCATCCGCACCGGCGGCCTCGACGGCGGGCGACCCCGGTTATGGCTTCTTCGACGACGCGCCCGGCGCCCCCGAGCCTGCCCCTGTGCGTGTCGAAGGCGACCCGGGCTACGGATTCTTCGAGAACGCCCCCGGCTCGCCCAACGTCACGCCAGCGCCTGGCGCCCCGGCCGCCAAGCCGGCAGCCGCTGCCAAGCCCGCCGCCCGCGGCGAGGCCAAGGCCGGTGCCGCCCTGGATGCCGCGACCATCCGCGTGGCGGTCGAGAAGGTCGACCAGCTCATCAACCTGGTCGGCGAACTGGTGATCACCCAGGCCATGCTGGCCCAGAACAGCCGCGGCCTCGACCCCGTCGTGCATCAGCAGATGCTGGCCGGCCTGACCGACCTGGACCGCAACACCCGCGACCTGCAGGAAGCGGTGATGTCGATCCGCATGATCCCGATGTCGGTGGTGTTCAACCGCTTCCCGCGCATGCTGCGCGACCTGGCGGCCAAGCTGGGCAAGAAGGTCGAGCTGGTCACGCAGGGCGAAGCCACCGAACTGGACAAGGGCCTGGTCGAGAAGATCACCGACCCGCTGACCCACCTGGTGCGCAACTCCTGCGACCACGGCATCGAGATGCCCGACGAGCGCCTGGCCAAGGGCAAGTCGGAGACCGGCACCATCACGCTGTCGGCCTCGCACCAGGGCGGCTCGATCGTCATCGAAGTGCGCGACGACGGCCGTGGCCTGAACCGCGACAAGCTCTTGAAGAAGGCCCGCGAGCGCGGCATCCACGCGCCCGACACCATGACGGACCAGGAGGTCTGGGGCCTGATCTTCGAACCGGGCTTCTCCACCGCCGACCAGGTCACCGACGTCTCCGGCCGAGGCGTGGGCATGGACGTGGTCAAGAAGAACATCGCGTCGCTCAACGGCACGGTCGAGATCGACTCGGCCGAGGGCTACGGCATGCGGGTCTCGGTGCGCCTGCCGCTGACGCTGGCCATCATGGACGGCATGAGCGTGGGGGTGGGCGAAGAGGTCTACATCCTGCCGCTGTCCTCGGTGGTCGAGAGCTTCCAGGTCGAGCCCGAGATGGTCAAGACCATCGGTGGTTCGGGCCGGGTGGTCGAGGTGCGCTCCGAGTACATGCCGGTGGTCGAGCTGGAGCGTGTCTTCGACGTGCCCCGCTTCGACTGGGAAAAGAACAGCTCCATCATGGTGGTGGCCGAGGCCGAAGGCGGCCGGGTGGCCCTGATGGTGGACGAGCTGCTCGGCCAGCAGCAGGTGGTGGTCAAGAACCTCGAGGCCAACTACCGCAAGGTCAGCGACGTCTCGGGCGCCACCATCATGGGTGACGGCCGCGTGGCCCTGATCCTGGACGTGGGCAGCCTGGTGCGGCGCTCGCGCCACTGATCACCGAGCGGCCACGCCGACGCCACACGCAGCACGGGGAACAAGGACATGACCATGGGCAAGATGGACAGCTTCGACAAGAACGCCAAGGCGCGTGCCCGGGAGTACCTCACCTTCCGGCTCGGTGGCGAGGAATACGGCATCGACATCCTGAAGGTTCAGGAAATCCGCGGCTACGAGCAGCCCACCCGCATCGCCAATGCGCCCGACTTCATCAAGGGTGTGGTGAACCTGCGCGGCACCATCGTGCCGATCGTGGACATGCGCATGCGCCTGGGCTGCGAGAAGGTCGAATACAACGGCTTCACGGTGTCGATCATCCTGACGGTGGGCAACCGTGTGGTCGGCACGGTGGTGGACTCGGTCAGCGACGTGCTGGAGATCCCCACCGAGGCGATCAAGCCGGCCCCGGAAATCCAGTCCGCCGTGGACGCACGCTTCATCATCGGCCTGGGCCAGGTGGGCGAGCGCATGCTGATCCTGCTCGACATCGAAGGCATGATCGCCAGCCCCGAACTCGGGCTGATCGACGCCTGAGCTTTCAACTTTTCCTCCACACGATTCCAGGAGACCCGCCATGGGCATGATGGATCCGATCCAGAAGATGGTGCCCGGTGCTGCAGCCCGCAGCGCCGGCGCCAGCAAGACCCTCACGGCCATGCCCAAGGAGTACCTGACCTTCCGTCTGGGTGCCGAGGAGTACGGCATCGACATCCTGAAGGTGCAGGAGATCCGCGGCTACGAGGAACCGACCCACATCGCCAACTCGCCGCCCTACATCAAGGGCGTGGTCAATCTGCGCGGCACCATCGTGCCGATCGTGGACATGCGCATGCGTTTTGCGTGCGAGAAGGTCGAATACAACGGCTTCACCGTGTCGATCATCCTCAACGTGGGCGACCGTGTCGTCGGTGTGGTGGTGGACAGTGTGAGCGACGTGATGGAACTGCCCGCTGACGCCGTCAAGCCCGCGCCCGAGATGGGCTCGGTGATCGACGCACAGTACATCACCGGCCTGGGCCAGGTCGGCGAACGGCTGATGATCCTGCTCGACATCGAGCGACTGATCCTCTCGCCGTCGATGGGCCTGGCCAGCGCCTGACCTCGCGGCCAGTCCGAACGGCCGCCCGCTCCCGCAGAACATTCAACAAGCGCCGCCGGCCAGCCGCCTTCGCAGGGGGCTCCTCCGGCAGGACGTCAACCGGAGACAGAAATGCGCCATCTCGCCAACCTTCGTGTGAGCCACAAGCTCGCCCTGGCCTTCGGCAGCCTCGTGGCCCTGTTCGTGGCCGTCGGGGGCTTCATCCTGTGGAGCAACCTGAACCAGGAAGCGAGCGACCGGCTCAACGAGGACAGCTACCGCTTCATCGGCGACGGCGACAACGCCATGCGCTCGCTGGTGAACATGCAGACCGGCATGCGCGGTTTCCTGCTGACAGGTGAAGAAGGTTTTCTCGCCCCCTGGAACAACGGCAAGGCCGCATTCGGCCCCCTGATGACCCAGCTCAAGGCACAGGCCAACGAAGAAGAAGCCGCGTTGCTGAAGGAGATGGAAACCCAGGCCAAGGCCTTCGAGACGGTCGGCGAACACCTGATCGACCTGCGAAAGAACGCAGGCGGTGATCCGCTGGCGATGACGCTGGTGTTCGATGCCTTTGCCGAAGGCAAGGACAAGGCAGCGATGGACGCCGTGCGTGCCGCCTACGACAAGCTGTACGCCGCCAAGGCGGCCATGCTGAAGGAGCGGCAGGCGGCCGCCAACAACGCTCGCCAGCTGACCCGTGCCTCGATCATGATCGGCGTGGGCCTGGCCGCCGCCATGGCTGCGCTGTTCGGCGTGCTGATCGCACGCACCCTGGCCCGTCCGCTGCACCAGGCCACCGACATGGCCCGGCGCATTGCCGAGGGTGACCTGACCGGTGAAGTGGTGCAACTCGACCGCCGTGACGAGGTCGGTCAGCTGGCCGCCGCACTGGGCGCGATGCAGCAGCGGCTGGTGCAGCTGGTGCGCCAGGTGCAGAGCTCGAGCGAGTCCATCCAGGGCGCCTCCACCGAGATTGCCGCCGGCAACCAGGACCTGAGCGCGCGCACCGAACAGGCCGCGTCGAACCTGCAGCAGACCGCGTCTTCGATGGAGCAGCTCACCGGCACCGTCAAGCAGTCGGCCGACTCGGCCCGCCAGGCCAACCAGCTCGCCTCCTCGGCCTCCAGCGTGGCCGCCCGCGGTGGCCAGGTCGTCTCCCAGGTCGTCACCACGATGGACGAGATCAATGCCGCCTCCAAGAAGATCTCCGACATCATCGGCGTGATCGACGGCATCGCCTTCCAGACCAACATCCTCGCGCTCAATGCCGCGGTCGAAGCCGCACGTGCCGGTGAACAGGGCCGTGGTTTTGCGGTCGTCGCCGGTGAGGTGCGCAACCTCGCCCAGCGCTCGGCCCAGGCCGCCAAGGAAATCAAGACGCTGATCGGCGCCTCGGTCGAGAAGGTCGAATCGGGCTCCAAGCTCGTGCAGGACGCCGGCACCACGATGAGCGAGATCGTCGCCTCGGTGCAGCGTGTGGCCGACATCATCGGCGAGATCACCGCGGCAGCCGCCGAGCAGAGCTCGGGCATCGGCCAGGTCAACACCGCCGTCAATCAGCTCGACCAGATGACGCAGCAGAACGCGGCGCTGGTCGAGGAGTCGGCCGCCGCGGCCGAATCGCTGAAGGATCAGGCGCACCGCCTGACCGAAGTGGTGGGCCAGTTCCGCGTGGCGCAGGCCACCCAGGCAGCCCAGGCCGTGATCGGGCGCGTGCGCGATGCAGCCCACGGCAACCGCCCGGCCGCACCCGCGGCAGGCAAGGCGGCCGAAGGCACGGCAACCAAGGCCAAGGGCGGTGGTGCCGATGTGCCGGTGCTGTCGTCCGTGGTGCCGGCCGCCCCGGCCAAGGCCGCTGCAGCGGCACCTGCTTCGGCCAAGCCAGCGGCAGCCGCCGCAGGCGGCGACGACGACTGGGAGACCTTCTGACCCACGCGACCGGCCAACCGCCGCTGGCGGCCAGCCGGTCGTGACCCGTCGCTCATCGATGCTTCAGTGAATCAGCGGGCACCAAGCGGCCCAGACCTTACCCCCCGGGAACGCGCAGGGCTTGAATCCGCGTCCCGATGTGTCGATGAGGAATCGGACATGAAGTTGACTGACATGAAACTCGGCGTTCGCCTGGGCGGCGCCTTTGCCGCGATGCTCACGCTGTCGGTGCTCATTGCCGCCACGGCCATGTGGCGCCTGCAGGCCATCCGGCATGCCGAGTCCGAGATCGCGCAGCGCCAGAACATGACCGCGCTGGCCTCGGAGTGGCACAGCCTGACCACCACCAACCTCACCCGGGTGATGGCCATCGCCAAGACCGGTGGTCAGCAATCGCTCAAGGACTACTTCGACCCGCTGATGGCCGAGACCAGCAAGCGCATCGTGGCGCTGCAGACGGAGATCCAGGACAAGACCCGCAGCGAGCGGGGCAAGGCCCTGCTGGCCCAGACCCTGACCAATGCCAAGGCCTATCTCGAGGCCCGCGACGAGGTGTTCAGGCTGCTGAAGGAAGGCGACATGATGGCCGCCGCACCGTTGATCGACTCTCGCCTGCTGCCGGCTGCGACCGAGTACGCGCGTGGCATCGAGGCCTATGCCACCTTGCAGCGTGAACTGAACGACGCCGCCATCGTGGCCACCGGCACCAGCATTACCACCGCCCAGTCGGTGCTGGGTGTGCTCACCGCCCTGGCCGTGGCCCTGGGGGCCGCACTGGCCTGGTTGATCACCCGCTCGGTGATGCAGCCGCTCGGAGCTGCCACCCAGGCTGCAAAGGTGATCGCCAGCGGCGACCTGTCGCAAGACGTGGTGGTCGACCGCAAGGACGAACTCGGTCAGATGCTCGGCGCGTTGTCCGAGATGCAGGGCGCGCTGCGCCGCATGGTCACCCAGGTGCGATCGGCCACCGACAGCATCTCCACTGCATCGACCCAGATCGCCACCGGCAACCAGGACCTGAGCGCCCGCACCGAACAGACCGCCTCGAACCTGCAGCAGACCGCGTCTTCCATGGAGCAACTCACCGGCACCGTCAAGCAGTCGGCCGACTCGGCCCGTCAGGCCAACCAGCTCGCCTCCTCGGCCTCCAGCGTGGCCGCCCGCGGTGGCCAGGTCGTCTCCCAGGTCGTCACCACGATGGACGAGATCAATGCCGCCTCCAAGAAGATCTCCGACATCATCGGCGTGATCGACGGCATCGCCTTCCAGACCAACATCCTGGCGCTGAACGCCGCGGTCGAAGCCGCACGTGCCGGTGAACAGGGCCGTGGTTTTGCGGTCGTCGCCGGTGAGGTGCGCAACCTCGCCCAGCGCTCGGCCCAGGCCGCCAAGGAAATCAAGACGCTGATCGGCGCCTCGGTCGAGAAGGTCGAATCGGGCTCCAAGCTCGTGCAGGACGCCGGCACCACGATGAGCGAGATCGTCGCCTCGGTGCAGCGTGTGGCCGACATCATCGGCGAGATCACCGCGGCAGCCGCCGAGCAAAGCTCGGGCATCGGCCAGGTCAACACCGCCGTGAACCAGCTCGACCAGATGACGCAACAGAACGCGGCGCTGGTCGAGGAGTCGGCCGCCGCAGCCGAATCGCTGAAGGAGCAGGCTCACCGCCTGGCCGACGTGGTGGGGCAGTTCCGTGTCGCGCAAGCCACCCAGGCGGCCCAGGCGATCATCGGACGGGTGCAGCAGGCCACGCGCCCTGCGGCTGTTCCTGTGCCGCCCCCCGCCCCACTGGCTGACAAGGCCGCCCCAGCCCCCCAGGCGCAGAGCCGTCCCTCGTCACCACCGCCTCCGAAGCCCGGCGCGGACGACAACTGGGAAACCTTCTGACGCCCGGCGCCGCCGCTGTGCATTCCCCGACAACAGCCCCCTGCCCGCAGGGGGCTGTTGCTTTGTGCGGGCCCCGGATGGTGCGCCGCATGCACCAGAAAGGAACCCCACCAGCGGCGGCCCGGGGAACCGAGTTTTGTGCGGAAAGTCCGTTTCCATTTGGAATGAAGTTTCAGCACGACTCGTCGAAATTACGTGGAGCGCCTCATCGCGCCCGACGCCGTGAAACGAGCAGGAAGTCACGGTTGCGGCAGCGCGATGTCGCCAAGGAAGCGTTTGCCACATCAGCAGCCACACGCTGGCGCATCGATTGCTAAGGTTCCTGTACGTAACAAATCGTTGGAGAGTCCCTATGTCAAAACTGGGCACCGTCTCGATCCGCACCCGGCTGTACTTCGGTACCGTCTTCTCGCTGGTGCTGCTCACGGCCATCGGGCTGCTGGGCTACTGGGCACTGGACAACACGCGTGTGACGCTGAAAAGTCTGCTCGAGGACAAGGTGCAGGCCATCGCCGACACCGGGCAGTTGCGCACCACCCTGGGTGATCTGCAGCGCTTCGAGAAAGAAGTCATCATCAGCTTCAACAACACCAACGAAGTTGCGGAGCTGCGAAAGTCCTGGCAGCAATCGCTGGGTGAACTGCGCACCGAGCTGGGCAAGGTCAAGGACACCCACGGCGACAGCGCCGACGTGGCCCAGACCGTCGACAAGGTGCTGGCGTATCTGAAGCAGTACGAGGAAGGCATCGCCCCCGTGCTGGAGCAGGTCGAACGGGCCCAGATCGACGGTGGCGCAGCCGGGGCCTACGCCGGGCGCGTCAAGGAGTTCACGCAGGGGGCCGATCGTGAACTGGCCGCGCTGTCTGCCAGATCGCGTGAAGACCTGCAAGCCACGCAGGCGGCGCTCGACGAGCGCACGTCCACGCTGCTGGCCGTGATCGCCGCATCGGTGGTGATCGCCCTGGTGGTGCTCATTCCACTGACCACCCTGAGCGTGCGCGCCATCTCCCGTTCGCTGACCCAGGCGCGGGACCTTGCTGAGCGCATTGCACACGGCGACCTGTCGAACGACGTGGTGGTGACCCACCGCGACGAGATCGGCCAGCTGGTCGAAGCGATGGGCCGCATGCAGGACTCGCTCAAGTCCATGGTGTCGCAGGTGCGTGCCGCCACCGACAGCATCTCCACCGCCTCGACTGAAATCGCCACCGGCAACCAGGACCTGAGCGCGCGCACCGAACAGACCGCCTCGAACCTGCAGCAGACCGCCTCGTCGATGGAGCAGCTCACCGGCACCGTGAAGCAGTCGGCCGACTCGGCCCGCCAGG
>CAMLSD010000107.1 GCA_946482595.1 uncultured Comamonadaceae bacterium | reverse complement strand
GCACCCCGTGTGCTTTTGACCGGGCTCCCTTTGTGGAGCCCGTTTTCTTTGGGGGGCGGTGGTGACACACCGTGCTTGCGACCGAGCATGCGCCGGGCGATTGCCAGCTTCAGCCGCTGCAGCGGATGCCGGTTGCCCAGGCGCACATGCGTGTGCTTCAGGCGCCCGGTGTAGGCATCGAAGTGCAGGCCGCGCGGTGCGGCGCGCACCGGGCCGCGACCGAGCAGCAGCTTCAGCGCCTCGGTGGCGGCGATGCCGGCACACAACTGGCAGGCCATGATGGTCGACGGACCCTGGCGCAAATCGAGCCGCACCCGACTGGGGTCGACCAGGTAGGACTGATGCAGCCGGGCCGGCGCCAGCCCGAGCAGGAAGCGCAGGCCCTGCTCGAATTCGTCGTGACCTTCCAGCGCAAAGTAGTCCTCGAAACTCATCGACCCCGGCACAAAGGCGAGAAAGGCACACCCCATGCCCAGCGGCGCGGCGGTGATGGCCGGGATGCCCTTTGCCGCGCATGCAGCGAACACTTTGCGCCGCGCCTCGAAGGCGAAGAAGTCGAGGCTGTCGACGTAGAGGTCCACGCCGTTGAGGAAGTCGTCCCGATTGCCGTCGTGTACTCCGTCTGCAAACACCTGCAACTCGAGTTCGGGGTTGATGTCCTGCGCCATCTGCCGCAACACCTCGACCTTGGGTTGTCCCAGTGTCGAGACCATCGCACCGGCCTGGCGATTGAAGTTGGCCAGGTCGAAATGGTCGAAGTCGGCCAGGTGAAAGGCGCCCACACCCAGCCGGGCCAGCGTCAGCAGGTGCACGCCGCCGACACCGCCCATGCCGGCAATCGCCACTCGCGCACCGCGCAGCCGCTGCTGTTCGGCTTCGGTCACCCAGCCCAGGTTGCGGCTGAAGGCCTCGTCATAGGCAAATTCAGTCATGGGTCACCGCCACGCCGGAGCGACCGGCCAGACGGCGGGTAATCGCCTCCTCTTCATGCGGTGCAAAAAAGAAGGGGTAGAAAGACTTTTCAACATCTGCCATTTCAGGGTGACCGCCGAATTTTTCGACGCGGTGGTGATGTTTCTCGAATTCAAGCCGCATCAGGACGGCAGGGGCATTCACACGGGTATTCCAGCGCGGTTCGCCGACGGATGTGAATCCGAGCATCCGCTGATAAAAGCGCACGTGCCGCGGATTCACCTCGATCATCAGGTCGGTGGCGCCATGAATATTGCGCGCAAAGATCATCGCAATATGAAACAGGGCACCCAGCACGCGTTTGGAACGCACTTCACCATCGACCGCCAGCTTGATGAATTCGCACAACCGATGCCCGGCATCGCGCAGTGGCTCAAGTTCGTCACGAAAGAGTTCGTCGACCAGCAGCCCGTCGGGGCTGTCGAAGTTGATGCTGATGGTGCCGATGGTTGCCGAACGGGTGCCGGCCACCAGCGTCACCCGGTTCGGCGACTCGCCTTGCACGTCGGTGCTGGCATAGCCGCGCCATGCGTAGCGACGGTTGATGAGCATGCTCGCGCTGCTGCGCCGGCTGGCCTCGTCAGCCAGGCGGATCTTGAACTCGGCCTCGTGGCTTGCCCAGTCTGCTTGCGACATCTGCGGCGCATCCAGCCGGTCCCAGCACCAGTTTCGCAAGTGGGGCGTGTGGCGCAACGGCAGACCGATGATGGTGTTTGAAGCCTCCTGCGAAGCATGCATTGCGCCCATTCAACCCTCCTGAATCATTGACGGGTCAGACCGATTCGCCAAGGCAGTCTGCACCCTGGCTGAAATTCACTATAGGAGGGGGCGGGCGGCAGTAAAAGAGGGCGTACTGGTGAGTGTGACGGGCGGTGGCGGCGAGCGAATGAATGGGCGGCCAGTCGTTACGATTGGTCGAAATTGAAACCAGATATTTTCTGCGGGCGGCGGCGCCATGAAAAAGGCGCCCCGCGGGGCGCCTGATCGGTGTGGGCTGGATCCGGCCCTGGCGTCAGAACCCCAGGCTGGCCAGCAGGTCGTCGACCTGCTCCTGGTTGGCCACCACGTCGGTGCGGCCCTCGGGGTTGACCACCGGGCCGTTCAGGAAGGTCTGCTCGACCTTGTGCACCTGGTCGGGCGGTGCGGTCTGCAGCAGCAGCTTGACGAGCTGGTCCTCGATGTCGGCGGCCAGCTTCACGACCTTGGCCACCACCTGGCCGGTGAGGTCGTGGAAGTCCTGCGCCATCATGATGTCGGTGAGGTGCTGGTCGATGCGGGCGGTGGCGGCTTCCACGTCGCCCACAAAGTTCATCACGCTGCCGGTGGCCACGGCCTTGACCGGATCGGCCACGATGGCCTGGGCCATGCGCCGCGTCTCGGTGGCGATGTTGTCGTGTTCGGCCTTGGCCTTGTCGACGAGGTTCAGCACCTTCTCGGCGGCCTCGCCCGTCTTGGTGGCGATGTAGGTCAGCCGGCTGCGTGCATCAGGCAGGCTGTCGGTGATCTCGCCCAGCTTGGGCATGAAGCCCAGCTGCGCCAGGGTGTCGTGCAGGTTGCGGGTCATCTCCCCGAGCTGCTGGAACACCTCGGGCGAGGTGGTTGCGGCGGCTGACGGGGGCGTCGATTCGGGCAGGTTTTCCATCTTCATGGTCGTCTCCTTTACTTGCCCAGCTTCTGCATGATCTTCTGGACTTTTTCTTCGAGGGTGGCCTTGGTGAAGGGCTTGACGATGTAGCCCGCCGCGCCGTCCTGGGCGGCACGCACGATGTCTTCCTTGCGGGCCTCGGCGGTCACCATCAGCACCGGCAGGTGCTTGAGGTTGTCGTCCTTCTTGATGCTGGCCAGCAGGTCGAAGCCGTTCATGTTCGGCATGTTGATGTCGCTGACGACAAAGTCGAACTTGCCGTTTTGCAGCATCTGCAGCGCCACGGCGCCGTCTTCGGCCTCGTCAGCGTTGTTGTAGCCGATCTCCTTGAGCAGGCCACGCACGATGCGCCGCATGGTCGAGAAGTCGTCAACGATCAGGAATTTCAGGTCGGCAGCGGTACTCATGGAGCGTCCTCGCGGTGGAGTCTTCTGGAGGGGTTATCGGTTGACGGGCGTCAAACTTGAGCCCTTCTTTTCTGTGGGTGCTGGTGCTGTTTCGCTGGCCGAAGCGCCGGAGACGGCCTGCTCGACCTGCGGCGCCGAGCTGGCCTCGACGTCGCCGCCGCGCTCGAAGCGGTCCTCGGCTTCGCGGTTCATCACGATGATGCTGATGCGCCGGTTGGTCGGATTCAGCGGGTTGTCCCGGTCGAGCAGCGAGCTGGACGCCAGGCCCAGCACACGCACCACCTGGCCCTCATGCAGGCCGCCGGCGATCAGCTCGCGGCGTGAGGCATTGGCCCGGTCGGCGGACAGCTCCCAGTTGCTGTACCCGCGTTCGCCCTGGCTGTAGGCAGCCGCGTCGGTGTGTCCGGCCAGCGTGACCTTGTTGTTGGTCTCGGCCAGGACCTTGGCGATCTCGCGCAGGATGTCGCGCATGTAGTCCTTCACCAGCGCACTGCCGGAGTCGAACATCGGGCGGTTCTGCTCGTCGACGATCTGGATGCGCAGGCCGTCAGGCGTGACGTCGATGCGGATCTGGGAGCGGTACTGCTGCAGTCGCGGATGGTTGGTGATCGACTGTTCGATGCGGGCCTTCAGGGCTTCCTGACGCTCGGCCTCGGCGCGCGCCGCAGCGTCTTTCAGGGCCTGCAGGTTCACGGTCTTGCGAGGTGCCTCGATGTCGCCCTGCTTGACCTGGCCACTGGTGCGCGACAGGTCCAGCCCGCCGCCCTTGATGATGTGGGAGGCATCGCCCGCACCCGAGCCGCCGCCGAGCAGCGCCACCTTCAGCGGGGAGTTGAAGTAGTCGGCAATGCCCTTGCGGTCGCCTTCGGTCGTTGAGCCGAGCAGCCACATCAGCAGAAAGAACGCCATCATGGCCGTGACGAAGTCGGCATAGGCGATCTTCCAGGCACCGCCGTGGGCGGCGTGGCCGCCCTTCTTGATGCGCTTGACGATGATCGGCTGAAGTTTCTTGGAGTCGCCTGCCATGGTGTGTCCGTCGGGGTCGATGTGGCCTCAGGCGCTCAGGCCTTCTTGCCCTTCACATGGCCTTCCAGTTCCTGGAAGCTCGGGCGTTCGGTCGAGTACAGCACCTTGCGGCCGAACTCGACCGCCACCTGCGGTGCATAGCCCTGCATGCTGGCCAGCAGCGTGGTCTTGATGCACTGCAGCTCCTTGGTGCCTTCGTCGTTCTTCTGCTCCAGCAGCCCGGCCAGCGGCTCGACGATGGCGTAGGCCGCCAGAATGCCGAGGAAGGTGCCGACCAGGGCGGAGCCAATCATGCCGCCCAGCACGGCAGGCGGTTGGCCCACCGAGCCCATGGTGTTGACCACCCCCAGCACGGCGGCCACGATGCCGAAGGCCGGCAGGCCGCCGGCCACGCGGGTGAGGGCGGCCGCCGGCGCATGGGCCTCGTGGTGGTGGGTCTCGATCTCGCTGTCCATCAGCGCCTCGATCTCGTGGGCATTGAGGTTGCCCGAGACCATCATGCGCAGGTAGTCCGTGACGAATTCCACGACGTGGTGGTCATTGCCGACGGTGGCGTACTTCTTGAACAGGGGCGATTCGTGGGGCGTCTCGACGTCCTTCTCGATCGCCATCAGGCCTTCCTTGCGGGCCTTCTGGAGGATCTCGTAGAGCAGCGCCATCAGCTCCATGTAGCGGGCCTTGGTGTACTTCGAGCCCTTGAGCAGCTTGGGGATGGACGCCAGCGTGGCCTTGAGCACCTTGGGCTGGTTGTTCACGATGAAGGCGCCCAGTGCGCCGCCACCGATGACCATGATCTCGGTCGGCAGGGCCTTGATGATGACCCCCATGTTGCCGCCGTGGATCACATAGCCGCCGAAGATGCAGCCCAGCGCCACGATGTAGCCAATGATGACGAACATGACCTTGTGACTTTCCGTGTTGCGTCGCCCAGGTGCCCTGCGCGAGATGGCTTTGCGCCGCGTTTGGGGGGGTTATCGGCCACTCACGTCGGGACTTGAATCGAGCCGGCGTGCCTCGGGCGCTTTTTCTCGCGCCCCGAGTCCGGGCAGATCGATGCCGAACCGTGAAAAGTCGCACAGTCTGGCGCACATCGACACCCGGAGGTCCGTGCCCCCGTTGCCACTGTGGCGGCTGCGGCGCCGGCGCGCCGCTGGAACAGCGTGGGGAATGCCGCTCTTATCCGGCTTAAGTTTCGGGCGGGCCTTTCCACAATGGCGATGAGTTCATCCGACCTTCGCCATGGCAGACGACCAGCAAGACCGCAACCTACCCGCATCAGCGCGCAAGCTCCAGAAGGCGCGCGAGGACGGACAGGTCGCGCGCTCCCGCGATCTGGGGCACTTCGCCACCATCGGCGGCGGGGTGCTGGGCCTGGCGGTGGCCGCACCCTGGCTGTCGGCATGGTCGCGCCAGATGGTCGAGCTGGAGCTGAGCTTCAGTGCCAAGGACCTGGCCTCGCCCGCCCTGATGGTCGAGCGCCTGGCCGGAGCGACGCTCAAGTTCCTGGTGGCGGTCGTGCCGCTGGGGCTGGCGATGATGGCCGTGGCCATGCTGGTCGGTGTGGCCTGCGGGGGCTGGAACTGGACGCTCAAGCCGCTGTCGCCCAAGTTCTCCAAGATCAACCCGCTGTCGGGACTGGGGCGCATGTTCTCCAGCCACCAGTTGATCGACACCCTGAAATCCTGCCTGATGGTGCTGGTGATCGGCACCGTGGGCGGCAGCTTCCTCTACGCCCGGCTTGACGCCTTTCCGGCCGCGCTCAGCGTGCCGCTGCCGCAGGCCATCGGCGACATCTCCCAGGTTGTGCTCCAGGGTCTGGCGCTGATGCTGCTGTGCCTGGCGGTCTTTGCCGCGATCGACGTGCCGCTGCAGCGCTTCCAGCTGGCCAAGCGCCTGCGCATGAGCGTGCAGGAGGCCAAGCAGGAGTACAAGGAGCTCGAGGGCAACCAGGAGGTCAAGTCGAAGATGAAGGTGCGCATGCGCGAGATGGCACGCCGGCGCATGCTGGCCGAGGTGCCCCGCGCCGACCTGGTGGTGATGAACCCGACCCACTATGCCGTGGCGCTCAAGTACGAAGAGGGCACGATGAGCGCACCGCGCGTCGTCGCCAAGGGCGCCGACCTGCTGGCCATGAAGATCCGCGACATCGCACGCGACGCCAAGGTGCCGGTGCTGCAGGCCCCGATGCTGGCCCGTGCGCTGTATGCGCATGCCGAGATCGATCGCGAGATTCCGCAAGCGCTCTTCAGCGCCGTGGCCCAGGTGCTGGCCTATGTCTACCAGTTGCGCGCCGCCCTGAGCGGCAAGGTGCCGATGCCCGGCGAGCTGCCCGAACTCAATGTGCCGGTGGAACTCGACCCCCATCACGGCAAGACCGTGGCCGACAACGGCCGCGAGGGAGATGACGCATGAGTGCCCTGACCAACTCCAGCCCCGGCATGCAGCGCGTGCAGGCCGTGCTGGGCATGCTGCCGCTGAAGGCGCTGGCCGCGCCGCTGGTGGTCATCATGATCCTCACGATGATGGTGCTGCCGCTGCCGCCCTTCGTGCTGGACCTGCTGTTCACCTTCAACATCGCCGTGGCGCTGATGGTGATGATGGTGTCGGCCTACATGGTGCGCCCGCTGGACTTCGCCGCCTTCCCGGCCGTGCTGCTGCTCACCACGATGCTGCGCCTGTCGCTCAACGTGGCGTCCACCCGCGTGGTGCTGCTCGAAGGCCACACCGGCACCGGTGCGGCCGGCCAGGTGATCGAAAGCTTCGGCCACTTCCTGATCGGTGGCAACTTCGCCGTCGGCCTGATCGTGTTCGCGATCCTGGTGGTGATCAACTTCATCGTGGTGACCAAGGGTGCGGAACGCATTGCCGAAGTGGGCGCGCGCTTCACCCTGGATGCGATGCCCGGCAAGCAGATGGCCATCGACGCCGACCTGAACGCCGGCCTGATCGACGAGAAGGAAGCCAAGCGCCGTCGCACCGAGGTGGGCGACGAGGCCGAGTTCTTCGGCTCCATGGACGGTGCCTCCAAGTTCGTGCGGGGCGACGCGATCGCCGGCATCCTGATCCTGCTGATCAACATCATCGGCGGCCTGATCATCGGTGTGGCCCAGCACAGCCTGAGCTTCGGCCAGGCCGCCAACAGCTACATCCTGCTGGCCGTCGGTGATGCGCTGGTGGCGCAGATCCCCGGGCTCCTGATCTCGATCGCCGCGGCGATGGTGGTGTCGCGTGTCGGCAAGGAAGAGGACGTCGGCACCCAGGTCATGGGCCAGGTGTTCAATTCCGCACGGTCGGTGGGCATCACCGCAGGCATCATCGGTGCGATCGGCCTGATCCCGGGCATGCCCAACCTGATCTTCATCTCGATCAGCGGCGGGCTCGGCTACTGGGCCTGGCGCATCCATCAGCGTCAGGAGCGAGCCAAGGTGCTGGAGCAGCACACGCCGGCGCAGGCGGCACAGCCCAATGCCAATGCCGAGGCCAGCTGGGACGATCTCCAGCCGGTGGACATCCTGGGCCTGGAGGTGGGCTACCGCCTGATCCAGCTCGTCGACAAGGACCGCCAGGGCGACCTGCTGGGCCGCATCAAGGGCGTGCGCCGCAAGTTCGCTCAGGACGTGGGCTTCCTGCCGCCGGCCGTGCACATCCGCGACAACCTCGAACTCAAGCCAAGTGTGTACCGCATCACGCTTCGCGGGGCTGTCGTGGGCGAGGGCGAGTGTTTCCCCGGCATGTTCCTGGCGATCAACCCCGGCCATGCCAACACCCCGCTGATCGGCACCACCACCACCGATCCGGCCTTTGGCCTGCCCGCCGTCTGGATCGACGAGCGCCAGAAGGAAAGCGCACAAATGGCCGGGTATACGGTCGTTGATTCCTCGACCGTGGTGGCCACCCATCTTTCACACTTGATGCAAGTTCACGCGGCCAAGCTGCTGGGCCGGACCGAAACCCAGCAACTGGTGGAACACGTGACGAAGCTTGCTCCCAAACTGATCGAAGACGTGGTGCCCAAGATGATCGGAATCGCAGCGTTGCAGAAGGTGCTGCAGCTCCTCCTGGAGGAGTCGGTGCACATCCGCGACATGCGCACCATCATCGAGACCCTGGCCGAACACGCCGCGGCCACCACCGACCCGGCCGAGCTGGCCCGCCGCATCCGCGTGAGCCTGGCCCCGGCCATCGTCCAGCAGATCTACGGCCCGGTGAAGGAACTGGACGTGATCGCCATCGAACCCGACCTGGAGCGCCTGCTCACCCAGGCCCTGACCTCGCCCCACGGCGCGGCGCTGGACCCGGGCGTGGCCGACACGCTGACCCGCTCGGCCGCCGATGCCACCCGCAAGCAGGAAGACATGGGCATCCCCGCCTGCCTGCTGGTGCCCGACATGATTCGCCCCGCCATGGCCCGGCTGCTCAAGCGCGCAGCGCCGCGGCTGTCCGTGCTGGGGCACAGCGAGATCCCTGACACCCATTCGATCCGTATCGGGTCGATCATCGGAGGTGCCGCATGAACGTCAAGCGTTTTGTCGCGAAGAACTCGCGTGATGCCCTGGTGCAGGTTCGCCAGGCCTTCGGCGAGGATGCCGTGATTCTGTCCACCCGGCCCTGCAAGGAAGGTGTGGAAGTGCTGGCGATGGAGCCCGAAAGCGTGGCGGCCATCGAGACCTTCAAGGGCGCCGCAGCCGAACCCACCTCTGCCCGCGTGACGCCGCCGACCCGCACCGTGTCGCCGGCACCCCAGCGCCCGGTGGCTCCGCAGGCTCCGGTCGACCAGGACGTCGAACGCCTGGCGATGAGCACCCTGTCGTTCCAGGACTATGTGCGCGAGCGCATGCTCAAGCGCCGCCAGGCCAGCCAGCAGGCGCAGGCCCAGGCGGCAGCGGCCGCCACGCACCCGGCCCACATGGCCCAGGCCCCGGCCGCTCCGATGGCGCAGACCGCCGCCGAACAGATCTTTGCCGCTCGCCAGGCGGTGGCACCGGCCCTGCCGGTCGAGCAGCGCCTTGCCGAGCGTGCCGCCCAGCGTCGCCAGGAGCGTGTCGCGCCGGTGGCCGACACCGCAGCGATGCCCGAACTGGCCGATCCGGCCGGCCTGTGGGCACCGTCTGCTGCGGCACCGATGTCCGCTGCGATGCCTGCACCGATCGCGGCGCCCGCTGCACCGGTCATGACCGCGTCCGTGCCGCTGCATGCCGGTGTGGACACCGAGCAGCGCGCCATGCTCAATGAACTGCGCCAGATGAAGGGCCTGATCGAGGAGCGCTTCGGCGCCCTGGCCTTCATGGAAAAGCTGCAGCGCAACCCGGGCCAGGCCCAGCTCACCCAGAAGCTGCTCGACTGCGGCTTTTCACCCGCCCTGATCCGCAAGCTCGCCGCCAGCGCGCCGGCCGATGCGCCCGACCTGCAGGCGTGGGTGGCCAGCGTGCTCGAGCGCAACCTGATCACCGGCGAAGCCGAATCGGCCCTGGAAGACCAGGGTGGTGTGTATGCCCTGGTGGGTTCCACCGGCGTGGGCAAGACCACCACGACCGCCAAGCTCGCCGCTGCGTTTGCGGCCCGCTACGGTGCGTCCAACCTGGGCCTGATCACGCTGGACGCCTACCGCGTCGGCGCCCACGAACAACTGCGCGCCTATGGCCGCATCATCGGCGTGGCGGTCCACACCGCCCATGACCGCCCGGCCCTGGAAGACCTGCTGGACCTGCTGTCGTCCAAGAAGATGGTCCTGATCGACACCGCCGGCATTGCCCAGCGTGACTCGCGCACGCAGGAGCTGCTCGAGATGGTCGGCCACCGCAGCATCCAGCGCCTGCTGGTCGTCAACGCCTCGTCGCAGGGCGAGACGATCGAGGACGTGCTGGTGGCCTACCGCGCCCAGCAGTGCAAGGGCGTGGTGCTGTCCAAGCTCGACGAGGCCGTGAAGCTCGGCCCGGCGCTGGACGCGATGATCCGCCACAAGCTCAAGGTGGTGGGCGTGGCCAACGGCCAGCGTGTGCCCGAAGACTGGCACCGCATGTCCTCGCATGCGCTGGTGCACCGTGCGCTGCGCGGTGGCGGCAGCTCGGCCTACAAGCTCGACAACGATGACGTGAACCTGGTGTTCACCGCACCGCCGCAGTATCGCGGTGCCGCCGGCCAGTCGGCTGCAGGAGGCCTGCATGCTTGAGCGCGCCCTCGATCAGGCCCACGGCCTGCGCAGGCTGTTTGCCCACCATACGGTGCACCTGGTGCCGGTGGTGTCCAACCCGCACGCCGCCGGAGCGCACATGCTGATGGAAGGTCTGTGCCATGGCCTGGCCGCACAAGGCCTGCACACCCTGGTGGTCGATGCCGCCCCCAACCCGTACACCACCGGTGTGGACGTGGCCCAGGCGGTCGCCCGGGACCTCGACCTCGGCCAGTGGATCGACGAACTCGACACCCACACCTCGGTGCTCGCCGCCAGCCCCACGATCGGCTACTTCGCCGACCAGTCCGGCGCGCCCTCGCTGCTGTTCGAAGCGCTGCGCGAAGCCGCCCCGAGCGCCGACGTGATCCTGTTCCATGCCGATGCCGTGGTGCTCAGCGGCCTGTTCGCGCACCGTCGCGTGCGCCCGCTGGTGATGACCACCGACGATGCCAGCAGCCTCACGCATGCCTACGCCGCGATGAAGATCCTGGTGCAGTACGGCAGCCTGATGCAGCACACGGTGGTGATGGACCTGCCGCGCCAGGCCATGGGCCTGCCGCTGGCGGCCAGCCGGCTGGTGAAGTGCGTGAGCGATTTCCTGGGTGGGCAGGCCCACCTGAGCGCGGTGACCAGCACCGCCACCGATGACGAGGTGGCGCTGGCCCAGACGCTGCATCAGCTGTCGATGAGCCTGCTGCACCACGCATTGCCTTTTTCGCTGCAGGACGGCGAGTCGCCGGCCTGGGCGCAGGTGTCGCACGGCCTTCAGGCCGCGTCGGCAGCCCACGCATTCAATTGATCTGAACCGAAACGTCTGACCCCTCGGAGCGCCACCATGTACACAGCCAAAGGCCGCCTCGACTCGAATGCGATGCTGCAGCAGTACAGCCCGCTGGTGCGGCGGCTTGCGCACCAGATGATCGCCAAGCTGCCGGCCAATGTGGAGATCGACGACCTGATCCAGGTCGGCATGATCGGCCTGAATGACGCACTCAGCCGTTTCGACATCGCCCAGGGTGTGCAGTTCGAGACCTTCGCGACGCAGCGCATCCGCGGCGCCATGCTCGACGAGCTGCGCGGCGCGGACTGGATGAGCCGCGGCACCCGCAAGCAGCAGCGCTCGATCGAAGCCGCCGTGCACCGGCTCGAGCAGAAGCTGGGCCGCGCCCCGCAGGAAAGCGAGATCGCCCGCGAGATGGGCATCACCCTCACCGAATACCAGGAGCTGCTGGGCAAGGTGCGTGGCACCCAGCTCGTGTACCTCGAGGACATGAGCGGCGATGACGGCGATGACGACTACCTCGATCGCCACGTGGCCGACCGCGATGACCCGCTGAGCATGCTGTCGGACTATCGGCTGCGCGAAGCGCTGGTCGAGGCCATCAAGACCCTGCCCGAACGCGAGCAGTACGTGATGAGCATGTACTACGAGCACGACATGAACCTGAAGGAAATCGCCGCCGTGCTCGGCGTGACCGAGTCGCGCGTGTGCCAGCTGCACAGCCAGTCGATCGCCCGCCTGCGCGTGAAGCTGCGCGAGTGGTGAGCCGCACGGCCGCGCGCGAACCTTCCCGACCCACACAGGCGCCGACCCGTGACCGGAGACACCCATGCTGAAAGTCTTCCAACGCAAGCAGGCCACGTCTGCACGCACTGAACCCGACGTCACGGAAGGCGGCACCCACGCCGCCGGCGCGAGCGCTGGCCAGCCGATCGACGCCCGAGCGATCGTGCAGTCGCTGCAGAAGGAGACCTCCGGGCTGGGCCGTGAAGCGGCCGAGGTGCGTGGTGTCATCGACGACACGATCCAGGGTGCGATGCGCCAGCAGCAGGCCGTGAGCTCGATGGCCACGCACCTGCAGGGCATCCTCCAGTCCCAGGCGAGCATCGCCGAGGTCACCGAGCAAAGCCTGGCCGGAGTCGGCCGTGCGCGTTCGGCCGTGGCCGACGTCGCCCGCGAAGTGGCCGGCATCGTCGACACCCTGCGCGAGGTGGCCAACGCCGCGCAGCAGATCACGCAGATCGCGATGCAGACCCGGCTGGTGGCCTTCAATGCCTCGGTCGAAGCCAAGCGTGCCGGTGAGGCCGGTCGCGGCTTCGGCGTGGTGGCCGATGCGGTCAAGGACCTGGCGGCCCGGGTCGAAGCCTCGTCCAAGGACATCATGGGCACGGTGGGCAACCTGGACAGCCGCATCGAATCGCTGTCGCGCGAGATCCGCAGCGATGCCGACCAGGCACGCCGCGGTGCCTTCCATCAGGCGCTGGCCGAAGTCGAGGGCGGGGTGGGCCGCATCGCGCAGGCCGCACGGCACAGCCAGGACGTGAGCCAGGGCATGAGCTCCGACATGGGCCTGATCGAACGCGAAACCCACCAGGCCACCGCGGCGCTGCGCGATGCGATGGCGCGCAGCGAGTCCTTCCTGAAGGTGTCAGAGCACCTGATGGAGGTGATCGCCGCCTGCGGTATCGAGACCGAGGACACACCCTACATCCGCGCAGCCACACAGGCGGCGGAGCAACTGGGCAAGCTGCTGAACGACGCGGTACGCACCGGCACGATCACGGCCGCCGACCTGTTCGACGAGAACTACCGGCCGCTCGCCGGCACCAACCCGCCGCAGCACGAGACCCGCTACATCCATCTGGCCGACCGCCTGTTCCCCCAGGTGCAGGAGAAGCTGCTGGAACTGTCGCCCAAGGTGGTGTACTGCATCGCCGTCGACCGCAACGGCTACGTGCCCACGCACAACCGCAAGTACTGCCATCCGCAGCGCCCGGGCGATACCGTCTGGAACACCGCCAACAGCCGCTACCGCCGCATCTTCAACGATCGCACCGGGCTGGCTTCGGCACGCAATCGCCGGCCCTTCCTGCTGCAGACCTACCGCCGCGACATGGGCGGCGGAAAGTTCGTGCTGATGAAGGAAGCCACCGCGCCCATCATGGTCGACGGGCGGCACTGGGGTGCGGTGCGGCTGGCCTATCAGTTCTGAGGACTCCCAGGGCCGGGCTGCGCCCAGCCCGCCCCCCGAGGGGGGCAAGGACACTTGGGGCGGCCCGGCGTTTGTTTGAGATCGCCCCCAGGGCAGGGCTGCGCCCAGCCCGCCCCCCGAGGGGGGCAAGGACACTTGGGGCGGCCCGGCGTGTCCTTCCTTCCTTGTGTGTGAGCGGCGTACTCATCCGCTTCAGCCCAGCGTCCACGGCGGCCCCTCCCACATCGACCCGTCCAGCGTATCGCCGAGCAGATCGGCGAGCTGCGCCAGCGCGTTGACATAGTGCGACTCGTGCAGTCGCACCAGGAACATCGCGCCGGGCAGGCCCACCGTCCCCAGTCGGGACTTGTCCACCTCGGCGTATTCATAGCCGAGCTGCTGCGTGAGCTTGCGCTGAGGCGCCGCCTCGGCCTGGGCCGAGAGCATCTGCGGCAGGCCGCCGCGCCGCGCCGCGTCGATCGCATACCAGCGCAGCAGGTGGTTCAGCCTGCGGCCGCGCTGCGCCAGTGCCACCGCGCCACGCATGGCCACGCTGCAGGGAAACACCTGGGCCGGTGCGGGCAGGGCGCAGCCCAGCTGATCTTCAGCATCGTGCAACGCATGCACCACGGTGAAGGCCACGGTGGCGAGCAGCTCGCCGTCGCGGGCGGACTGCGCCACGATCACCTGGGTCGACGCAGGATCGTTGCACTTCATCACCTTGCGCGTGTCCTCCAGCCTGAACCAGGTGGCGGCGGCATACCCCTCGACGCGCAGCGCGTCGATGGCCTCGGTGTCCCGGGGCTGGGCATGGCGGACGATCAATTGCAAAGGGCGGACAGACATGGAAAGCTCCTTGACGACAAGCCCACGGCACCGTGCCGTGAGGCGCTGAAGACTCGCCGATCCTCGCCAGCGCTGGGGCGGGTTTTGTGTGACGATGTGCAGCGGGCTCGTGCCCATCACGGCCCATCACGGCCTGTTCAGGCCCTGTCCACCTCGCACAAGGAGCCACTGCCTTGCACACCCGCCCTGCCGACGTCCGGTTTGAACCGGCCCGTTCCGATGACCTCGATGAGCTGCTGTCCCTGCTGACGACCCACGGCCTGCCGCTGGCCGGTGTGGCCGAACATGTCGCGCACTTCCAGGTGGCGCGGCGCGGTGGGCGGCTGGTGGGTTGTGCGGGCCTGGAGCCCTATGGCGATGCAGTGCTGCTGCGTTCCGTGGCAGTGGACGAGCCCGGGCAGGGGCTCGGTGGGGCGCTGGTCGAGCGTGCGCTGGAGGCTGCGCACCGCAGTGGTGCCCGGCTGGCCGTACTGCGCACGACCACTGCGCCTGACTTCTTTGCCCGACGCGGGTTTCGTGCCGTACCGGCCGACCTGCTCGACGAGGCGGTGCCCGAGCCGGTGCGCCGTTCCGTCGAGTTCCGCGGCGCCTGTCCGGCCAGTGCCATCACCATGGTGCGGTCGCTGCCGCACGAAGCGCCGTAGAGGCGCCGTTGCGCTACCATCGCGCGCGTTGAAATTCCTCCACTTTTTGCAAGGAAGCACGCGATGGGAATGGATGTCGTCGACTACGAGATCAAGGGCGCCGAGATGCAGTTCGTCGAGGTCGAACTCGACCCCGGTGAAGCGGCGATCGGTGAAGCCGGCAGCCTGATGTTCATGGAAGCCGGCATCGGCATGGACACCGTCTTCGGCGACGGGGCCAAGCAGCAGGGCGGCTTTTTCGGCAAGCTGCTCGGCGCCGGCAAGCGGCTGGTGACTGGCGAGTCGCTGTTCACCACCGTCTACACCAACCAGGCGCAGGCCAAGCAGCGCGTCGCGTTTGCGGCGCCCTACCCGGGCAAGATCCTGCCGATGGATCTGCGCCAGCTCGGTGGCACGCTGATCTGCCAGAAGGACGCCTTCCTGTGCGCCGCGCGTGGCGTGTCGCTGGGCATCGCCTTCCAGCAGAAGCTGTCGGTCGGCTTTTTCGGCGGCGAAGGTTTCATCATGCAGAAGCTCGATGGCGACGGCATGGCCTTCGTGCACGCGGGCGGCACCGTAGTGCGGCGCGAACTGCAGCCGGGCCAGAGCCTCCTGATCGATACCGGCTGCGTGGTGGCCTACACGCCCAATGTCGACTTCGAGATCCAGTACGTCGGCAAGATCAAGACGGCCCTGTTCGGCGGCGAAGGGCTGTTCTTCGCGAAGGTCACCGGGCCGGGCACGGTGTGGCTGCAGTCGCTGCCGTTCTCTCGCCTGGCCTCGCGCGTGTTTGCAGCGGCACCCCAGATGGGCGGCTCGCGTGAGGAAGGGTCGGTGCTGGGTGGCTTTGGCGCCGGCGGCCTGCTGGGCGGTGTGCTCGGCGGCGACGACGAGTGAGCGCCCCCAGGGCCGGGCTGCGCCCGGCCCGCCCCCCGCGGGGGTCAAGGAAACTTGGGGCGGCCCGGCGTTTCCTTGTGAGGTCCGGCTTGACCCGCATCAAGCGGGTCAGGGT
>CAMLSD010000106.1 GCA_946482595.1 uncultured Comamonadaceae bacterium | reverse complement strand
CGATGTCGAAGGTCACCTCGATCTGCGGCAGGCCGCGCGGCGCCGGCGGGATGCCTTCGAGGTTGAACTCGCCGAGCGACTTGTTGCCCGCGGCCATTTCGCGCTCGCCCTGGTAGACCTTGATCGTCACGGCCGGCTGGTTGTCGTCGGCCGTCGAGAAGGTCTGCGAGAACTTGGTCGGGATGGTCGTGTTCTTGGTGATCATCTTGGTCATCACACCGCCCAGGGTCTCGATGCCCAGCGACAGCGGGGTGACGTCGAGCAGCAGCACGTCCTTGCGATCACCGGCCAGCACCTGGCCCTGGATGGCGGCGCCGACGGCAACGGCCTCGTCTGGGTTGACGTCCTTGCGCGGCTCCTTGCCGAAGAACTCCTTGACCTTCTCCTGCACCTTGGGCATGCGGGTCATGCCACCCACCAGGATCACGTCGTCGATCTCGCTCACCTTGACGCCGGCATCCTTGATGGCCGTGCGGCAGGGCTCGATGGTGCGCTGGATCAGCTCCTCGACCAGGGCCTCGAGCTTGGCGCGCGTGAGCTTGATGTTCAGGTGCTTCGGGCCGGCGGCGTCGGCCGTGATGTAGGGCAGGTTGATGTCGGTCTGCGAGCTGTTGGACAGCTCGATCTTGGCCTTCTCGGCCGCTTCCTTCAGGCGCTGCAGGGCCAGCACGTCCTTGGACAGATCGACGCCTTGTTCCTTCTTGAACTCGGCAATGATGTAGTCGATGATGCGCTGGTCGAAGTCTTCACCGCCCAGGAAGGTGTCACCGTTGGTCGACAGCACTTCGAACTGCTTTTCGCCATCGACATCGGCGATCTCGATGATCGAGATGTCGAAGGTGCCGCCGCCGAGGTCATACACGGCAATCTTGCGGTCACCCTTGTCGGTCTTGTCCAGGCCGAAGGCCAGCGCAGCCGCGGTCGGCTCGTTGATGATGCGCTTGACTTCCAGGCCGGCGATGCGACCGGCGTCCTTGGTGGCTTGGCGCTGGCTGTCGTTGAAATAGGCCGGCACGGTGATCACGGCCTCGGTGACCGGCTCGCCCAGGTAGTCCTCGGCGGTCTTTTTCATCTTGCGCAGCACTTCGGCGCTGACCTGCGGGGGCGCAAGCTTCTTGCCGCGCACCTCGACCCAGGCGTCACCGTTGTCGGCCTGCACGATGGAGTAGGGCATCAGGTCGATGTCCTTCTGCACTTCCTTTTCGCTGAACTTGCGGCCGATCAGTCGCTTGACGGCGTACAGCGTGTTGCGCGGATTGGTCACCGCCTGGCGCTTGGCCGATGCGCCGACGAGGACCTCGCCGTCCTCCTGGTACGCAATGATGGACGGCGTGGTGCGGGCGCCTTCGCTGTTCTCGATCACGCGGGTGGTGTTGCCCTCCATGATGGAGACGCAGGAATTGGTGGTCCCCAGGTCGATGCCGATGATTTTTGCCATGTTGAAGCTCCTAGAAACTGGAATTTGGTTGTCTTGTAATTGTGGATAACTGCCGGCGTTTCAAGTGGTGCGGGCCGGTGGACAACTCCAGGGGAGCGGCGCCGGCCCAAGCGAGCTCACCGGGGCGCCGCCACCGTGACCAGCGCGGGACGAAGCACGCGGTCGGCAATCATGTAGCCCTTCTGGAGCACCGCGACCACGGTGTTGGCCTCCTGTTCGGCCGGCACCATGCTGATCGCCTGATGCTGGTGCGGGTCGAAGCGGCTGCCGGCCGCAGGATTGACCTCGATCACCTTGTTGCGCTCCAGAGCCTGCACCAGTTGTCGCAGGGTGGCGTGGACCCCTTCGCGCATCTGCTCGGGCGTGGCGCTCTCGACGGTCAGTGCCGCCTCGAGGCTGTCCTTCACGGGCAGCAGGCTTTCGGCAAAGGATTCGATCGAGAACTTGCGTGCCTTGGCGATTTCGTCCTCGGCACGACGGCGCGTGTTCTCGGCCTCGGCCTTGGCCCGCAGGTAGGCATCGGACATCTCGGCCAGACGCGTTTCGAGATCGGCCAGGCGCTGATCGGGGGTGCGGGTGGAATCCGTCTGCGCGAATTCACTTGAAGAACCTGCTTCAACTGGTTGATTTTGATCGGTATTCGTTGGTTCTGTCATGGTGTACTTCCGTCAAACCGCACTGACATGGGGACATATTCCCGCGTTTCAAGAGGGGCATCGCCAAGGTGTTGGCGCGTCGGGGGGTGGCGATGGCATGCGCCGCAGGGCGCGCGGCACCGCCGGGCGTCAGGACTTGGGTGCGTCGTCGACCGACACGCTCCAGCGCTGCCAGTCGGCAAGCTGACGCCGGTCGCGCTTGGTCGGGCGGCCGTGCTCGATGGCCGTCGACGGATCGGCGGCAAAACGCCGATTGCGGGCAAATTCCTCGCGAGCCAGGAGGCTCTCGGGGGTTTCCTCATAGAGGGTCTGCGCCACAGGCGCCGGACCGCGGACGTCGCTCAGCCCCTTGACGATCACCTGGCGTGTCACGCCGCCCTGGCGGATGCTGAGCTTGTCGCCCGGGCGCACTTCACGGGCCGGCTTGGCGGGCTGGTCGTTCACCTGCACCCGACCTTTGTCGATTTCGTCGGTCGCCAGGCTGCGGGTCTTGAAGAAGCGCGCTGCCCACAGCCATTTGTCGAGTCTCACACCTGTCATGCCGCTATTGTGGCTTGGAATGCTCCGCCGGCGATCCGGTGGCCGGGTCTTGCGCTGCCGCCGCAATCGGCAGGGTCACCACGGCGTCCAGGCCCGCCGTGCGGCCCGCCTCGGTGCGGTTGACCAGCTCGATGCCGGCACCGAGCGACTGGCAGATCTCGCGGCAGATCGCCAGCCCCAGGCCACTGCCGGTGTTCGGGTGGGAGGTGTGGAAGGGCTCGAACAGGTGTTCACGCATGGCCGCACCGATGCCCGGGCCGCTGTCTCGCACCACCAGCCGCGCCACATGCGCGCCGCTGCTGACGATCACGCTGAGTGCCGAACCCGGCGGCGTCTCGCGGATGGCGTTGTGGAGCAGGTTGCGGATCAGCTCGCGCAGCATCCAGCGGTGCCCGCGCACTGTCGCCGGGACGGCATCGAGTTCGAAGTCCAGATTCTTCTCGCCGATCAGGGGGGACAGGTCCAGCGCGACGTCGGCGGCCACCTCGGCCAGGTCGATCACCTCGCTCTGGCGCTCACCGTGCACCTGTTCGACCTTGGCCAGCGCCAGCATCTGGTTGGCCAGCGTGATGGCGCGGTCGACGGTCTGACTCATGGCCTGCAACGCGGCCGGATCGCTGGGCTGCCCGGTGCGCCGGCCCTGGATCTCGTTCTGCACCTGGGTCTTGAGCACCGCCAGCGGCGTGCGCAACTGGTGCGAGGCATCGCGCACGAATCGCAACTGGTGCCCGACCAGGCGGTTGAGACGCTGCATCAGGTCGTTCAGGGCGGTGACCATCGGGCGCAGTTCGCGCGGGGCGTCGGCGGCGTGCAGCGGTGACAGGTCCTCGGCGCTGCGCGACAGCATCTGCCGGCGCAGAGACTCCAGCGGCCGCAGGCCGCGGCTGACGACCACCCATGTCACCAGCACCACCACCGCCACCAGCATCGCCTGCCGCAGCAGGGTGTCGAGCAGGATCTCGCGAGCGAGCTTCTGGCGCACCTCGAGGGTTTCGGCCACCTGGATCAGGGCCATGCCACGCGACTCTTCGGACGCCACCGGCTGATAGAGCGCGGCCATGCGCACGGCTTCGCCGCGAAACTCGGTGTCGTAGAAGTCCACCAGCGCCGGGTAGGCCGTCTTTTGCGGGATGGTGCCGGTGTACACCGGCAGATCGTCGAATCCCGAGATGAACCGTCCGTCGAACCCATTGACGCGGTAGTACATGCGGTTGTAGTTGCCCGCCTCGAAGATCTCCAGCGCGGCATAGGGCACCTCGACCTGCAGCTGGTGCCCCTGCAGCTTCAGCAGCTCGCCGATGGAACGCGCCGAGGCGAGCAGGGAGCGGTCGTACGCGGTGTTGATCGAGTTCAGCGCGCCCCGGTACAGGCTCACGGTGTCGATCACCACGAACAGCACGATCGGCGTGACGATCCAGGCCAGCAGGTAACGCCGCAGCGAGGCCGGGCGTGCCGCCTCGGCGGGTGGCGTGTGCATGCCGATCATGCCGGCGTCGTGCCCTCGTCGGCACGCAGCAGGTAGCCCAGGCCGCGCAGGGTGATGAGCGACACGCCGGATCCGCCCAGCTTCTTGCGCAGCCGATAGGCCACGACCTCGATGGCCTCGAACTGGATCGTTGCCTCCATCGGGAAGACCAGCCGGAAGAGCCGCTCCTTCGGCACGGCGTGCCCTGGGCGGGCCATCAGTGCCTTGAGCAGGGCCTGCTCGCGCGGCGTGACTTCCAGGATGTCGTTGCCGAGGTAAAAGGCACCGGATTCCCGCTCCATGCGCAAGGGGCCGCATTGCAGCGCAGCCTCCGCCTCACCGCGTGAGCGGCGCAGCAGGGCCCGCACGCGCGCTTCGAGCTCATCGAGGTCGAAGGGCTTGGCCAGGTAGTCGTCGGCACCGGCGTTCAGCCCCTGGATGCGGTCACCGACAGCCCCTCGGGCCGTCAGCACCAGGATGGGCGTGGTCACGCCATGGGTGCGAGCCTTCTGCAGCACCGACAGCCCGTCCAGCCCGGGGATGGTCAGGTCCAGCAGGGTCACCTCGGGCGGATCGAAGCGCAGGCGTTGCAGGGCATCGGTGCCGTTGGAACACACGTCGACCTCGAATCCGCGCCGCTCAAGGGCGAGGCGCAGCGCACGGGCCATCGAATCGTCATCTTCAACGAGGAGCAGCTTCATGCCGCAAGTGTGCAACGCCCGGTGAGCCGGCGGGCTCGGCACTTTCCGGGGGGCGGGTGACAGTTGAATGACAGCGCGCCCGAGCGCTTTCGACAGCCCGCTGACAGTCCCGTCCGCGGCGTGAGGGCTTGCCCTGATGCTGCACCCCGGCCGGCAGGCGCACCATGCCTCGGGTCGACACATCGCTGACCCATCACCCCAGTCAAGGAGACCCCCATGCGCCGTACTTTCATCAAGACCCTCGCCCTGTCGGCCATGACGGCCGCCCTCGGCCTGGCTGCCGCCCCGGTGCTGGCCCAGGCCAACTTCAAGATCATGATCGGTGCCAACCCCGGTGGTGGCTATGACCAGACCGGCCGCGGCATCGGCAAGGCGCTGCAGGAGGCCGGCGTGGCCAGCGGCGTCACCTACGAGAACAAGGGCGGTGCCGGCGGCACCATCGGCCTGGCCCAGTTCGCCAATGCCGCCAAGGGCGACCCGAACGCCCTGGTCGTGACCGGCGCGGTGATGGTGGGCGCCATCGTGCAGAACAAGCCGCCTATCACACTGTCGGACGCCACGCCGATTGCCCGCCTGATCGCCGAATACAACGTCTTTGTGGTGCCGGCCGACTCGCCCCTGAAGTCCATGAAGGACGTGGTCGAGCAACTGAAGAAGGACCCGGCGAGCGTGAAGTGGGGCGGTGGTTCCAAGGGCTCGGTCGACCATGTGAGCGTGGCGATGATCGCCCGTGAAGCCGGTGTGGACGTGACCAAGATCAACTACGTGCCGTTCAAGGGCGGTGGCGAGGCGACCGCCGCCGTGCTGGGCGGCCACGTGACCGTGGGCACCAGCGGCTACGCCGAACTCGAGGAGTTCATCAAGAACGGCAAGATGCGCGCCCTGGCCGTGACCTCGCCGACACGCCTGCGCGGATCGAACGTGGCCACGCTGGTCGAGCAGGGCATCAACGTCTCGATCGGCAACTGGCGCGGTGTCTATGGCGCCCCCGGCATCACTGCCGAGCAGCGCAAGGCCCTGGTCGAGAACGTCGTCAAGGCCACCAAGACCAAGGCCTGGGCCGAGGCCGTGGCCAAGAACAACTGGACGCCGGCCGTGATGGGCGGCGACGAGTTCGGCAAGTTCGTCGACGAGGAACACGCCCGCCTGCGTGCGCTGATGGTCAAGGTCGGGATGCTCTGATTCCCCAAGGCACCTCCTGACCTGCGGGCCCGGGCGCTTCGCGCGCCCGGCCCGTCGTTGATGGCCTCGCACGATGCGGGGCAGAAGGCTTGACATGGCACAACAAGACACAAGACGGGCGTCGACCGCCCAGATCCTGATCGGCGTGGGCGTGCTGATCCTCGGCGGCCTGGTAGCGCTGGGCGCGCTGAACATCCGCAGCGAAACCGGCTACACCGGGGTCGGCGCCGCCTTCCTGCCCTGGCTGGTGGCCGCGGCGTTTGGCGTGTGTGGCGTGAACCTGGTGTATTCGGCGCTGAGCGGAGGCTTTCGCAACCTCGAGGACAGCACCGAAGGCGAGCGCCCCAACTGGGCCTGCGCGGCCTGGGTGTCGGCGGGGCTGCTGCTCAATGCGGCACTGATCACGACGGTGGGCTTCGTGTTGTCCTGCACGCTGCTGTTCATCCTGGCGTCGCGCGGCTTTCGCAACTCGCTGGGCCAGGCACCCAGCGGCGGGCAATGGGCGCGCGACGCGCTCATCGGCCTGTGCCTGTCTGCACCGACCTACTGGGTCTTCACCAAGGGCCTGGGACTCACGCTGCCCGGCCTGACCACCACCGGTTGGCTCTGACGATCGACCGGGAGAGATTGCATGGAACTCTGGACCAACCTGCTGGGCGGCTTTGCCACCGCGGCCACACCGATCAACCTGATGTGGGCGCTGCTGGGCTGCCTGATCGGCACTGCCGTGGGCGTGCTGCCGGGCATCGGCCCGGCGCTGACGGTGGCGATGCTGCTGCCGATCACCGCGCACGTCGAGCCGACTGCCTCGATGATCATGTTTGCCGGCATCTACTACGGTGCGATGTACGGCGGCTCGACCACCTCCATCCTGCTCAACACCCCGGGCGAGACCGCCACGATGGTCACCGCGATGGAGGGCAACCTGATGGCCAAGAGCGGCCGGGCCGGTGCGGCGCTGGCCACCTCGGCCATCGGCTCGTTCGTGGCCGGCACCATTGCCACCGTGCTGGTGACCCTGTTCGCGCCCGGCATTGCCGAGTACGCACTGCGTTTCGGTCCGCCTGAATACTTCGCACTGATGCTGCTGGCCTTCACGACGGTTTCCTCGGTCATGGGCAACAGCACGCTGCGCGGCATGGTGAGCCTGTTCCTGGGGCTGGCGATCGGGCTGATCGGCATCGACCAGATCTCCGGCCAGGCGCGCTACACGCTGGGCGTGGCCGAACTGGTGGACGGCATCGAGGTGGTGCTGGTCGCCGTGGGGCTGTTTGCCGTGGCCGAGGCGCTGTTTGCGGTGCTGTATGAGGGCCGGCGCGTCGAGACCCGCAATGCCATGACCAGCGTCATGATGACGATGCAGGAGTGGCGCCGGTCCTTCGGTGCGTGGATGCGTGGCACGCTGATCGGCTTTCCGTTCGGCACCATCCCGGCCGGCGGCACCGAAATCCCGACCTTCCTGTCCTATGGCCTGGAAAAGAAGCTGTCCAAGCACAAGGACGAATTCGGCACCGTGGGCGCCATCGAAGGTGTGGCCGGCCCCGAGGCGGCCAACAATGCCACCGTCACCGCGGCCATGGTGCCGCTGCTGACGCTGGGCATCCCCACCTCGACCACCGCGGCGATCATGCTGTCGGCCTTCCAGAACTACGGCATCCAGCCCGGCCCCACGCTGTTCCAGACCTCGTCGGCCCTGGTCTGGGCACTGATCGCGTCGCTGTACATCGGCAACGTCATGCTGCTGGTGCTGAACCTGCCGCTCGTGGGACTGTGGGTGAAGCTGCTGAAGATCCCGAAACCGGCACTGTATGCGGGCATCCTGATCTTCGCCACGGTGGGCGTGTACGGCATGCGCCAGTCGGGCTTCGACCTGGTGCTGCTCTACGTCATCGGGCTGCTGGGCGTGCTGATGCGGCGGTTCGACTTCCCGACCGCACCGGTGATCGTCGGCATGATCCTGGGCCCGATGGCCGAGGCCCAGATGCGCAACGCCATGTCGATCGGCGAAGGGCGCTGGACGGTGTTCATCGAGCGCCCGCTGTCGGCATCGATCCTGGCGCTGTGTGTGGTGGTGCTGGTGATGCCGCGCGTGATGCGCACCCTGCGGGCGCGTGCTGCGCGCCGGCTGGCTGCTGCCGCCTGAGCAACCGGGGCCGGCCCCGGCCCCGGATTCAGCGCGTGGCGCCCATCGCCTGGGCGCGGCGCCGCTGATCGGCCAGTGCAGCCGCGTCCACCGGCTCGCGGCTGGGCCACCCCACCAGATGCTGCTCGGCGATCGCCGCCAACGCCGCGATCCACTCATGCAAATCGTTCAGGCAGGGAATGTGGCGGAACTCCTTGCCACCGGCCTCCAGGAAGGCCTGCTGACCTTCCATCGCGATCTCTTCCAGGGTCTCGATGCAGTCCGAAACAAAGCCGGGGCAGATCACGTCCACGCGCTTGACCCCGGCGCGCGCCAGCTCGCGCAGTGTCGGCTCCGTGTAGGGCTTGAGCCACTGTGCCTTGCCGAACCGGCTCTGGAAGGTCACGGTGTATCGCTCGGGCGTGAGCCCCAGGCGCTCGGCCACCAGGCGTGCCGTCTTGTGGCATTCGCAGTGGTAGGGGTCGCCCAGCATCAGCGTGCGCTCGGGCACGCCGTGGAAGCTCATCACCAGGCGGTCGGGCCGGCCGTGGGTCAACCAGTACTGGCTGATCCGCCTGACCAGCGCCTCGATGTAGCCGGGGTGGTCATGGTAGTGATTGACGAACCGCAACTCGGGCACGGTGCGGGCACGCTGCGCCCACGCGCCGACGGCATCGATCACACTGGCGGTCGTGGTGCCCGAATACTGAGGGTACAGCGGCAGCACCAGCACCCGGGTCGCCCCTGCGGCCTTCAGCTCGTCGAGCTGGGAGGCGATCGACGGGCTGCCGTATCGCATCGCATGGCGCACGATCACCCGCGCGTGCCCGCGCTCTCCGAGGTAGCCCTGCAGCATCTTGGCCTGCTTTTCGGTCCAGACCCGCAGCGGGGAGCCTTCGGGCATCCAGATGCTGGCGTACTTGGCGGCCGACTTGGCCGGTCGGGTGCGAAGTATGATCCCGTGAAGAATGGGCAACCACGCAATGCGAGGGATCTCCACGACCCGCGGGTCGCTCAGGAACTCGCCGAGGTAGCGCCGCAGTGCCGCCGCGGTCGGCGCATCCGGTGTGCCCAGGTTGCACAGCAGCACGCCCACACGAGCCGGTTCGCCGTGGGGAAGGGAAGGTTCAGGGGAAAAGCGCATGGGCGGTCCGGGAAAGTCCGGGCTGCATTATTCCTGACGGATCGTTCCGCCAGGGCACCGGCGGTCAGGCAACCCCGACAGGCCGCGGGGCAACCTTCTCGACGTCGGCCAGCACCTTGGCCACCTCGATCGGTTTGGTCCAGTAGCCCAGGAAGCCGGCGTCGAGCGCGCGCTGGATGTCCTCGGGCATGGCATCGGCAGAGCACATGAAGGCCGGCACCTCGTGCAGGCCATGCAGCTTGCGTAGCCGATCGAGGATCTCGATGCCGTTCATGCCGGGCAGGTGTGCGTCAAGCACCAGCACGTCCGGGCGCCAGTCGCGCACGATGGAAAAGGCCTGTTCGCCGTCCTCGGCCACCATCAGCTCGATGTGGCCGGTGAGCTTCATGGCCTCTTCGAACAGCAGGGCGTTGATCCGGTTGTCCTCAACGTAGAGCATGCGAACCTGCCCGGGCCGGCGGGGCAGGGCGAGCGCCCCCGGGGAGGTCGATGCCTGCTCGGGCAGCAGGCAGGCATCGGCCGTCGGCACATGCAGCGTGACGCAGGTGCCGTGGCCCGGCACACTGCTCACGGTGATGGCGCCGTCCATTTCCTCGACGAGCCGCTTGGCGATCACAAGTCCCAGACCGGTACCTTCGATCGTCGAGGTCTCCCGGCCCAGGCGTTCGAACGGCTGGAACAGCTTGGCGAGCTGCTCGGGCGTCAGGCCGTCGCCGGTGTCGCGGATCTGGATGCCCACGCGCTGGTCGCGGATCGGCAGCGTGGACAAGCGCACCCGGCCGCCGCGCCGGTTGTATTTGATCGCATTCGCAATGATGTTCAGCAGCACCTGCCTCAGCCGCTGGGCATCGGCCATGATGAGCACGTCGTGCTCGATGTCGTTGTCGAACCAGACGTCGGCACCCTGGGCCACCGGCGACAACAGCTCGATCGCCTGCAGCACGATCTCGCGCAGCCCGCAAGGTGCAATCTGGATCGACAGCTGGCCGGCCTCGACGCGCTGGAGATCCAGGACGTCGTTGATCAGCGCCAGCAGGTGCTGGCCGGCCTGCAGCATGTGTGTGGCGTAATCGCGCACCTGGGTCGGGTCCGAGCGGGCGGCACCCACCTTCAGCAGTTGCGAGAACCCGATCAGCGCGTTCAGCGGGGTGCGCATCTCATGGCTCATGCGCGAGAGGAACTCGGTCTTTGAGCGGCTCGCCAGCTCTGCGGCCTGCTTGTCGCGCAGCACGACCTCGGCTTCCTTCTGCGGTGTGATGTCCGAGTAGGTGCCCACCAGGCGCAGCGCACGCCCGCGCGCATCGCGTTGCACCACCTTGCCGCGCTCGATCACCCAGATGTAGTGGCCGTCCTTGTGGCGCATGCGGTGTTCGGAGTGGTAGACCGGCGTCTGATCGCGCAGGTGCGCCACGATGCGCGCCTTGACCGCATGCACGTCGTCGGGGTGGATGCGCGACGACCACTCGACCGGCTGGTCCCCCAACTCCGATTCGCCATGCCCAAGGATCTGCTTCCAGCGGCGCGAGAAATACACGCGCCCGTTCTGGGCGTCCCAGTCCCAGACGCCGTCGCCACTGCCTTCGAGCGCAAACTTCCAGCGCTGCTCGCTCAGCGCCAGGGCCTGTTCGGCCAGTCGCTGGCGCGTGATGTCGCGGAAGGTCACGACGGCCGACAGCGCGCGTTCATTCGGCTCGACCCGCAAGGGCTGGGCCGATACCCCCAGCCAGCGCGGCTGGCCGTCCACGCCCCGCAGGCCGAACACACGTTCGGCCACGGGTTCGCCCCCGCCCAGCGCCATGTTGACCGGGTGAAGTTCAGCCGGCAGCGGCTGCAGTGCCTCGGTCAGGAGATTGAGCCCGGGCGCCATCACCAGCTCTTCCATGGTCGACTCGAGGATGCGGCACGCCGCCGGGTTGGCGGCCACCACGTAACCGCCGCTGGTGACGACCATCAGACCATCGCTGATGGCCAGCGCGACCGAGCGGTAGAGTTCTTCGCTCAGTCGCAGTCGGTCTGCGGCGAGGCTGCGGTCGGTGATGTCAGTCTGCACGCCGATGTAGTGCGTGATGCGCCCCTGCCCGTCACGCACCGGAGCCACGTGCAGCTCGTTGATGAACCGAGCGCCGTCCTTGCGGTAATTGTTGAGCACCACGGTGCACGACACGCCTTCGGCCATGGCGGCGCGCAAGGTCTGCAGGCCGGCCTGAGCGTTGTCGTCGCCCTGCAGGAAGCGGCAGTTGCGCCCCAGCACCTCGTGGCGCTGGTAGCCGGTCAGACGTTCGAACGCCGGATTCACATAGACCAGCGGCTGCCCCGGCGCGAGCGCGTCGGCCACCGTGATCGGCAGCGAGGCCTCGGCCTCGATGGCGCGGTGCATGATCTGCAGCTCACGCTCCATGCTGCGCAGGTCGGTCAGGTCGCGTTCGAGGAGCAGCACCTGCCCGCCGGACATGCGCACCAGGCGGGCCTCACACCAGCGGATGTCGCCGTCCTCGCGCTCGAGTTCGTACTCGACCCGCTGGAGCGTGCCTTCGTCCAGCGCACGGCGCAGGGCCTCGCGGTGGATCGTTGCCGCCTTGGGCGGCAGCACGTCTTCGAGCGCATGCCCCACGCGCTTGAAGGCCTGCTGGCGAGCCAGCCGTTCGTCCAGGCTGCTTTCGATGTAGCGGCCGTACTGGTCGAGCACGTACCAGGCGTCCGGCAAGGCCTGCAGCACGGCGGCCGTGCGCGCGTCGGAGGCCCGCAGCTGGGCCTCGCGCCGAGCCAGCTCCAGCTCGGCCTGCTTGCGTTCGGTGATGTCCACGCCCACATGGATGCGCCCGCCGTCGTCCAGCGCCTGCTCGGTCACCAGCAGCCAGGTGTTGCCGCGCCGCACCTCGCGCGCGCCTTCGCCCGGGGCCGGGTGCGACAGGCGCCAGGCGATGAACTCCTCCTCGCGGCCGATCGCATCCGGAAACTCGCCTGCATGCACCATGGCTCGCAGCGCGGCTGCCCAGTTGGGCGCCTGCGGGTCGAGGTACTGGCTGACACTCTCGCGCCAGCTGCGGTTGGCGTGCACCACGCCGTCCTGGGCGTCGGTGATGACGATCAGCGCGCCCACGCTTTCGATGGCGTTCTGCAGCAACTGCTGTGCCTTGCGCGCACGCTGCTGAGAGCGCAGTTCTTCGGTGATGATGCGCGTGGCACCGCGGTAGCCGCGAAACTGACCCGCCGAGTCGAACACGGGCACGCCGCTGATCGACACGGTGAGGCGCCCCAGCGGAGAGTCGCGCTCGGCCACCATGTTGTGGAAGGGCTGGCGTGCCTCGCGTGCACGAAGGTAAGCCTCGAAGCTGGCCCGCAGTTCAGGGTCCTGGCTCGGCACGAGCACATCGGCGGCCGTGCGTCCGATCTCGGCTGCAGCCGGGATGCCGGTGTGTGCCTCCATGGTGGCCGACACCCAGGTGATGTGGCCGCCTGCGTCGGTTTCCCACAACCAGTCGCTGCCCGCACGGCTCGCGGTGCGCACCCGGGCCTCCTGCAGGCGCCAGCGTTGCTCCTTCAGGCGCGCATGCAGGATGTCGCTGACCATGTGGGCCACGTCGGCCAACGCCCCCTGTTCGGTGGAGCCAAGCGTGCGCGGCTGCAGGTCCATCACGCACACCGTGCCGATGTGATGTCCCTCGACGCACAACGGGACGGCCGCATAGAAACGCACGCCCGGGTCACCAGTCACGAACGGATTGGCCGCAAATCGGTCATCAAGCGTGAGATCCGTCACAACCAGTGGTTCGCCCGAACTCACCGTGTGGGCGCAGAAGGCAATGTCGCGCGGCGTCTCGCGGACGTCGGCCCCCAGCAGTGACTTGAACCACTGCCGGTGGGAATCGATCAGCACCAGCCCGGCGATCGGACAGCCCGTCAGGCGACTCGCGAGGCGGGTTGCAGCGTCGAAACTCTCCTCGGCCGGCGTATCGAGCAGACGCAACTCGTGCAGCAGGCGCACGCGTTGCGACTCGTCGTCGGGTACGGGAGGTGGCTTCATGGATGGGCGGCAGCAGGGCAGGGCAGAGCGTGGGGCCGCGACACTATAGGGCATAGCGTCAAGACAGGTTCTGGCTGTTTCCCCGTACAAGCGTGAGAAATGTCGTAATGTCGGGGATTGCCCTGCAAGGATCCGTTGTGTCTACCGTACAAGCCGTCCAGGCGATCACCCTCGATCTCGACGATACCCTCTGGCCGATCTGGCCTGCCATCGCCCGCGCCGAGCGGGTACTGCATGACTGGCTGCGCGACCACGCCCCCGCGACGGCCGCGCGCTACGACACCGACGGTCTGCGCGCGCTGCGAGACACCGTGGCGCGCGAACGGCCCGAGTGGAGTCACGACCTTACCGCCATCCGCCTCGAGAGCCTGCGTCGCGCGCTGCAGTCTGTCGACGACGATCCAGGCCTGGCCGAGGAGGCCTTTGCCGTCTTTTTCGAGATGCGGCATCGGGTGGAACTGTTCTCCGACGTGGCCGCGGCGCTTTCGCGCCTGGCTGACCGCTACCCGGTCGTGGCGCTGACCAACGGCAATGCCGACCTCGCCCGCGTGGGGATCGCGCAGTGGTTCAGCGGCAGCCTCAGCGCGCGCAGTTTCGGGGTCGGCAAGCCCGATGCGCGGATCTTCCATGCCGCGTGCCGGCAGCTCGGGCATGAGCCGGGCGCGGTATTGCACATCGGCGATGACCTGGACCTGGATGTGCACGGCGCGCTGGCCGCCGGGCTGCAGGCTGCCTGGGTCGTGCGACCCGACATCCATCCGGACCCGGCACCGCCTCCCGCCGGGACACACCACGTGGTCGAAGACCTGCTGACGCTGGCCGATCGTCTGGGTGTGTGAGTGAGGGCGTGACCGGGCCCGGCCACGGCGCCGCCCGGAGACTCAGCCCGAAATCACCTCGAAGCGCAGGCAGGCGGCGCGCGGATCGGTCGGCGCGGCACCCAGGCCGATGACGCCGGCACCATGCAGCATGCAGTTGCCGCGGCGCAGCACCACGATCTCGCCGGCATCGGCAAAGCGCACGAAACTGCCGTTGCTGCTCTGGTCCACCAGGTGGAAGTTGCCGCCGTGCCATTCGATGCGGGCATGCAGCCGTGAGACGCGACTGTCCTCGACACAAAGCGTGGCGTCGGGGCTGCGACCGATCACCACCGGCGTGTCCTGAGCAGCGATCAGGTGCTGCTGAGCCCCCAGCACCAGCCGCAGGGCCTCGGCGGTTGTGGCCTCGCTCAAGTCGGTGAACAGTGTCGACGGCTCGCCGTCGGACTGACCCGCATCGAGCAGGTAGACATGGCAGGGTTCGGTGCGGCCGCGCAAGTGCAGCCGCTCCAGGCTGCGCAACCGCTGCTGGTCTCCGCGGCTCAGGTGGGCATGCACCTCCTGGGTGATGAGCACCTCGTTGTCACCGGCATGATCGAGCAGGCGGGCCGCCACGTTCACCGCGTCGCCGAAACAATCGCCACCAACCTCGACCACCTCGCCGTGTGCGACCGACACATGCAGCTTGATGGCCGCGCTGCCGCTGTCGGCCTCTGCCGTGATGCGTGCAATCGACTCCAGCATCTCGTAGGCGGCACGCACCGCCCGCACCGGCTTGTCGAACTTGGCCATGAGGCCGTCGCCCAGCGTCTTGACGAGTGTTCCGCCGTTGCTGTCGATCACCTTGGCCAGCAGGCTGACGGTGCTCGTGACGACCGCGGCAGCCTGTGCGTTGCCCAACGAGCCGTAAAGCGCCGTGCTGCCGCGCAGGTCAGCGAACACGACAGTACGAAAGGTCGGGGGATGCATGGATGACAGCAGGAACCGCGGGCGATGTTCTTTTTTGGCCGACACAGTGTAGCGCGACCCCTCACGCGGGCCTGTAACGGCAAGGCCCGCGGCGTTGCGGCCGCGGGCCTTGTCGGGAGGGGTGTCTGCGGACGCTGGCGTCAGAGATTGTCCAGATACGTGCGCAGTTTGTGGCGCAGACTGCTTGGCGCTTGCTTTGCAATCGCCACCGGCCTTGCCGGTACGCATCAGGCCAACCCCAGCCGCCTTACGGCGTCAGAGATTGTCCAGATACGTGCGCAACTTGTGGCGCAAACTGCTTGTCGATTGCGGTGCAATCGCCACCGGCTTCGCCGGTACGTACTTGGCCCCTCCCTGACGCCTTACGGCGTCAGAGATTGTCCAAGTACGTCCGCAACTTGTCAGAGCGGCTGGGGTGTTTCAGTTTGCGGATGGCCTTGGCTTCGATCTGGCGGATGCGCTCGCGGGTGACGTCGAACTGCTTGCCGACTTCTTCCAGGGTGTGGTCGGTGGACATCTCGATGCCGAAACGCATGCGCAGCACCTTGGCCTCGCGCGGTGTCAGGCTGTCGAGGATCTCCTTGACCACGTCGCGCAGGCCGGCCTGCATGGCGGCGTCCACCGGAGCCGTGTTGTTGGTGTCCTCGATGAAGTCGCCCAGGTGGGAGTCGTCGTCGTCCCCGATCGGCGTTTCCATGGAGATCGGCTCCTTGGCGATCTTC
>CAMLSD010000105.1 GCA_946482595.1 uncultured Comamonadaceae bacterium | reverse complement strand
CCCCGCCCTCAATTCCTCAAGATGGGCAGGCGACAACTATCCTGACATGGAGGGGTTGCCAGGAAAGTTCGCCACCACGGCACCTGCGAGCAACGCCCAGATGCATGCGCCAAAACAGAGCAAGGCCAGGGCAGCCAGCCCGATGGTGGCAATCAGGTGTCGGCGTCTGGTGGCCATGTTTGTGCTCCTTCTGTCCCGCAGCACAGCGCTTCGTGCAACCCGCGCAGTCGTCTGGACAAGCCGCCGCGGAACAACTGACAACTGCCAGGACCCGGCAATCTGCCCAGGCCAGACTCAAGCCGACTTGCGACTGAAAAGCCCGCCCTGCCACACCAGCCCGATACCGAGCCCCTGCAGCGCGCTTGTTCGATGTTAGTCCACGAACTTCACAGGCCGAAGCCCCTCCGCGGACGATCGCCACCGCTGCTGTTGTGCACGCTGCATGACCAGGAGGGTCGGCCGGCCCGCAGGCCTGGGGCAACTGACCGGGGACACCTTCACGCGGTCCTTGCACCCGACCACGATCTTCATCGGACGCGCAAACCTGACGTCAACAATGATGCGTCGGGCGTGCACCGCGCCAAGGTGCGGCGACAACAACCGGGCTCCGCCCGCGGCCTGCAGGCACATGTCCGGAAACGGCGAGTCCGATCGCCGCTGCTCGCCATAATCAACCGCATGATCGATGACGATGCCGCCTACCTGGCCCTGAAGGCCCGCGACGCCCGCTTTGACGGGCAGTGGTTCGTCGGCGTGACCTCCACCGGCGTGTACTGCCGCCCGATCTGTCGTGTGCGCACGCCCAAGCCCGAGAACTGCCGGTTCTTCAGGACGGCCGCGTTGGCCGAGGCCAGCGAGTTCCGCCCCTGCCTGAAGTGCCGGCCCGAACTCGCGCCCGGGCTGGGTGCGGCCTGGTCGGTCATGGACGCGTCCAGCACGCTGGCACGGCAGGCGGCCGACTGGCTGGACGCCCGCGCAGCCCTCGGCCAGCCGGTGGGCATCGACGAGCTGGCCCGCGCCCTGGGCATCAGCGACCGCCATCTTCGGCGCATCTTCCTGGCCGAACACGGTGTCACGCCGCTGCAGTACCTGCAGACACGTCGCCTGCTGACGGCCAAGCAGCTGCTGACCGACACCCCGCTGCCCATCACGCAGGTGGCCCTGTCCAGCGGATTCGGCAGCCTGCGCAGCTTCAACACCGCCTTCGCGCGGCACTACCGCATGAACCCGCGCCAGTTGCGACGGCACGCGGGGGCGCCCCTTTCAGCGCAGCCGGTGCGTGTGGTGCTGGGCCTGCGCCCGCCCTATGACACGGCCACGATGCTCGGCTTCCTGGCTCAGCGGGCGATTCCCGGCATCGAATCGGTGCAGCCTGACACGGCCCCTGCGGGTGTGCGCCGCACCTTGCGCTGGCAGCACGGGTCGGATGTGCTGTCAGGCTGGCTGCAGGTGCGGTTCGAGCCGGACCGACCGGCCGTGAGCCTGGAACTCTCGCCTTCGCTGGCCGTGGCCAGTGCCAGCGTGATCCGCGCCGTGCGCCGCTGGCTCGATCTGGACGCTGTGCCCGAGGTGATCGACGCCGCCTTGAGCGACCTGCCGTTTGCCGGCACGCGACTGCCCGGCGCCGTCGATCCGTTCGAGATGGCCGTGCGGGCCGTGCTGGGCCAGCAGGTGACGGTGGCCGCCGCGCGCACGCTCGCCGTGCGCCTGGTCACGGCCTTTGGCACCGATGTCGTCACCCCCTGGCCGGAGCTGAACCGCTGCTTCCCGTCCCCGGAGGCGCTGGCGCGCTGCAGCCTGGACGACCTGGGCCGCCTGGGCATCGTGCGCCAGCGCTCCACGGCCATCCTGGCGCTTGCGAAGGAATGGGGGCAGCTGCTGCCCGCGCTATGCCACGGCGCACCGGCACAGGCGGCCATCGACGCGCTGCAGGCCCTGCCGGGCATCGGCCCCTGGACAGCACATTACATCGCGATGCGCGCCCTGGCCTGGCCGGACGCCTTCCCCCCCAACGACGTGGCCGTGCTCAATGCCATGGCTCGCCTCGGCTGGGCCGACAACCATCGCGCGGCGTTGCAGCGATCGCAGGCCTGGCGCCCCTGGCGGGCCTATGCCGTCGTGCGCCTGTGGGCCAGCCTGGCCCGATCCGTGGAGAATCCGACATGACCTTGCTTGCGCTGTCACAGCCCACCCCCGCCGCATTGCACCTGGGGGCCGCCCCCGCGCGCGTGACGGCCATTGCCACGCATGACAGTCCCCTGGGCGGGCTGCTGCTGGCACGAACGGCCCTGGGCCTTTGCGGCCTGTGGTTCGACGGCCAGAAAGACCACCCCGGCACCATCGACGCCCCGATGCGACCCGGCGACGAGCTGCTCGCCCAGGCCGCTGACGAGGTGTCGCGCTACTGGACCCACCCCCACACCCGGTTCACCGTGCCGCTGGACCTGCACGGCACGCCGTTCCAGTGTGCGGTGTGGGCCGCGCTGCTCGATGTCCATGCCGGCCAGACCCACAGCTATGGCGCACTGGCCGCGCGCGTGGGCCGGCCTCGTGCAGTGCGCGCCGTCGGCGCGGCCGTGGGCCGCAACCCGGTATCGGTCATCGTGCCCTGCCACCGCATCCTCGGCCGTGACGGCAGCCTGACCGGCTATGCCGGCGGGCTCGATCGGAAGCTGCATCTGCTGCGCCTGGAAGGCGCCCTGCTCACCTGAACCCACCCATGAAACAACGTGATCTTGTCGATCTGCTGCTGCTGGCGGCCATCTGGGGCGCGAGCTTCCTCTTCATGCGCATGGCCGTGCCCGAGTTCGGCCCGGTGGCGCTGAGCGCGGTGCGCGTGGCCGGCGCGGCGGCCTTCCTGCTGCCGCTGGCGTTGTGGCACCACGGCGGCGCGCATCTGCGCAGCCATGCCGGGCATCTGGCCGTGGCCGGCGTGCTCACCAGCGGCCTGCCCTTCCTGTGCTTCAGCTTTGCCGCCCTGTCGATCACCGCGGGGCTGTCGTCGATCTTCAATGCGACCACACCGCTGTTCGGTGCGCTGGTGGCCTGGCTGTGGCTCAAGGATCGGCTGGTTCCCAGCCGTGTGCTGGGGTTGGCCATCGGCTTTGCTGGTGTCGTGGGACTGGCCTGGGGCAAGGCGAACTTCAAGGACGGTGCAGACAACACCGGCTGGGCGGTGCTGGCCTGCCTGGCGGCCACGCTGTGTTACGGCATCGCCGCCAGCTACACCAAACGCTACCTGCACGGTGTGCCGTCGCTGATGCAGGCGGCCGGCACGCAGCTGGCCGCCGCCCTGTTCCTGGCCCTGCCCGCGCTGTGGTGGTGGCCGTCGGCCATGCCGTCGCTGCGCGCCTGGCTTGCCACCGGCGCACTGTCATTCGTGTGCACGGGCCTCGCCTACATCCTGTACTTCCGCCTGATCGCACGGGTCGGCCCGGCCAACGCGATCACCGTGACCTTCCTGATTCCTGCATTTGCGGTGCTATGGGGCTGGTTCTTCCTCGGCGAAGGCGTGACCTTCGCGATGATCGCAGGCAGCGCAGTGATCCTGGTGGGCACCTCGCTCGTGACGGGCGTGCTGCCGCGACCGCCCAAGGCGGTGCCCGCGGCGGCTGAAGGCCGCTGAAAGTGACGGAGGCCGGGCTGCACGACAATGCCGGCACACTGAACCTCCACCCAGCAGGAACCACCGATGACCGCACCCGACAAGCCCGACACGCTGGCTCACAATGTTTCGCCCCAGGCCTTCGAAGATGGCCTGGCCATGCGCACGAAGACCCTCGGCGCGCCCTACGTCGAGCGCGCACTCGCCAATGCCGGCGCCTTCCAGACAGACCTGCAGCACCTGGTCACGTCATTTGCCTGGGGCACCGTGTGGACCCGCCCCGGCCTGGCAGCGCGCGACCGCAGCATGATCACCGTGGCCATGCTGATCGCGCTGGGCAAGCAGAAAGAGCTGGAGGGGCACCTGCGCGGTGCGCTGAACAACGGCGTCACGCCCGACGAGTTGCGCGAGATGCTGCTCCACTCGGCCGTGTACTGCGGCTTCCCGGCGGCAATCGATGCCTTCCGCACCGCCGCCGCCGTGATCGAGCAGCATCAGCAGCCGGCTGGCTGATCCGGGCAGGTTCACACGGCAGATGCCCGAAGGCATGCGCCGCGTGAACGGCCCTCAACCGCCCAGCACCCGGTCCGCACGGCCCGTGGCACCGAAGGAAGCCCCCAGGCCCGCAACTGCCGGCTGACCGCGGGGGCCGACGTTCAGGAACTGTGCGAGGGCCGCGTTGACCGGCAGGCGCTCGGGCACGGGCGGCAAGGGTGCGATGCCCGCGGGCAGCCCGTCGTCCAGCGCAGGCCGCATCGCCTCCAGCCAGTCCAGCGGGTCGGTCTGCGTGCCTGACGGCACCCCATGCGTCGGTGCACCCTGCAGGGGCTGCGCGCCCTGACGCGCCTGTTCGGCCTTCATGGCCTTCAGCCATTCGTCCATGCCGACCATGATGGCCACGCCTGCCCACAGCTTGACCATGGGTGGCAGGCCCTTGCGAATCACGGCATCGGAGTTCTTGCGGCCGGTATCGGCGGCCTCGGGCGTCTCACCCTGCCTGGCTGGCGTCTTTGCTCCCGTCGTCGCAGTCCCGGCCTCGGGCGTCGGCCCGCCGGTCTCGGTGTTGATGGGTTTGCCACGCCAGTTCATCGTCGGCAAGCGTGCCGAGCCGAGCGGTGCGTTGAAGAAGGTCGTCAGTCGCGAGTGATAGACGTAGGCCCCCTGGCCCGAATTGGCATGCAGTTCACCCTGGTAGTCCTGCTGGACGCCGCGGAACGCCCAGATGCCGCCCGCCAGCTTGGCCAGGGTCACTGCAGCCATGCCGTACTGGCCCTGCGCCGCATACTGTCCGCCCTCGACCAGGGTGGCGGTCAGCAGGAAGGTCAGGCCTGTGGCGTCACCCCATGACGACCACTGCGGCATGCGGGCCACCACCGGCGGCAGGATCTTCGCGTTGCCTGCATCGTCCAGCCCCTTGGTGGTGGCCGATTCGACATTGCCCAACCCCTTGAACCATCGCCACAGCAAGGACTGGCCCTCGGTGTTGCGATAGGTCTTGACCGGCTTGCCGTTGCCGTCAACGGGCACGAAAGGCAGCTTTTGAGCAGGGTCTGCCTCACCCTGCGCCTCGTTCGCGCGCTTGAGCACCTGGTTGTCGATGCTCTGCGCATCGTGGGTGAGCATCACATCCACGCCGCGGCGGGCCTTGGCGCCCGCGGCGTTGGCTGCGACCGTGGACGCCAGGAAGCCCGTGCCGTTGGCCCAGGCGAAGAGTGTTGTGCCGGGTTGCCCGATCGCCTGCCGTGCCGAATCGGCGTTGGAAAACGAAAGGTGCCAGTTCGGGTCCAGGAAAGGATCGAGATACAGGCGGGTGCCCGCCGAATTGCTCCAGGCGAAGCTTGCGATGCGCAGGCCGAGCAGGCTGCGGCCCACGGGCGTGTTGGCAGTGGCCACCTTGCCACCGGCTCCTTCGATCACCGCCTGCGAGGCCGTGCTCTCGCTGTTGGCGCGCAGGGTTTCCGCCTCGAGCTCGATGGTGTGGCGATCGGCCTTGTGTATGCCGCGCCACGCCCCCCGATAGCCGGTTGCATGCCGCTGCACCGTGTCCAGATTGAGCATCTGCAGGGTCCGCAGGGCCTGGGCGTCCTTGGGGTCCTGGGCCAGCCGGTTGACGGCCTCGGCATACCGCGCGCGGTCTTCGCGCGGCACGTTGCGCATGAACATGCCGCCGCGCAGGTGCCCCGCGTACTGCCGGGCCCGGCGCACATAGGGTGCCGTGGCGAGCAACGCGGCCGCATCGGCCCAGGCCGCCGTCTGGGCAGGCGTGACCGGCTGCGTGCGAACCACCTGCATCGCGTCGGCATAGGCGCTGCGCAGCTCGGGCGGGATGCGGTTCCACTGGCCGCGCCGTCCGGTCACCGGCAGGCCGGCGCGCTCGTACGCGCCTTGCAGCACCACCGCGCGAGCGGTTTCGTCATCGGGTTGCGTGCGCAGCGTCTGCAGTGCCGCGCGATACCTGGCACGATCGGAATCGCTGAAGCCGCGGCGCCGTGCCACGCCGCTGGTGAGCTGCGTTTCCAGCTGCGTCAGCGCGGCATCACGCTTGGTCGGGTCGGCCAGGTCCTTGATCATCACGAAGGTGTTCTCGTGGTCGGGCGAGGCATGCTTCTGGAGCCGGATCTTGACACTCTGCTTCCAGCCGGCCGCGGAGCCACGGTACAGGAAGGCATGGAAGGCATGACGCAGGAACAGCTCGCGCGCCGCCGCATATCCGCCCAGCGCGGCGCCGCCGTAGGTCAGGCCCAGTGCGCTGCCACCCAGACGCACCGCGCCATAGGTGAGTGCTGCCGATCCGGCCAGCAAGAGGCCGGCACCGCCGTAGACCTTGAAGGTATCCCAGCGCTTGTAGAGCTTGTTCGTGTCCGGTGCCTCCGCGCGCGGATCGACGAACACCTGCCCTTCACGTGGCACATGCGGATTGGCGTTGCGGTTGGCGATGCTGGTGGGCAGCACCGTGCCGTCACGCTGCACGATGATCATGCCGTCAACCTGCCCGTTGGTGGCACGGCCCTGGCGAATGCTCTCGCTCAGTTGCTTCTTGGTGTCCACCAGGCGCACCACCACACCACCATCCATGCCTGCCACGGCAGCGCGTGCCTCGTCGAAGGAATCGTAGACATGGAGCCGGTGGATGCCCGGAGCCACCTCGGTGCGGCGCAGGGTGAAGCTCGTGCCAGCGTCACCGTCGAGCACTGCGGCGGGATCCTCCGCAACCACAAACCGCTTGGCGACGTAGTCCGGAGCACCGAACATGGACGGCGCCTGGCCTCTGACATAGCTCGACGCGCGCTGCCAGAAGCCCAGCGCCCGTGCCGCATGGCCATCGGGTGAGGAGGCACCGACCAGATAGGCCGTCTGCGCCCGCTCTGCGTCGCTCGCCACGGCAGACGGGTCCACGTCGTCCAGCCGTTGCGCTCCGGCGTAGGCCGGGCGAGCGCCCTTGAAGCGTGACGTGCCTTCGATGATCGCGTCCAGGTCCACATCCGGCGGTGCCAGGCTGGTGCCCTGTCCGGACTGGTGGGTGGTGCGCGGCTGGCCCGCCAGGCCGGGTGTGCCGAGGATCGGTGGGTTCAGATAGTGAGGCGGCACCACCGGCGGGCGCGGCGCATGACCCTGGGCAACGTCGTCCCACGAGGTGAATCGCACGTTGGGCACGCCGATAGGCAGCAGGTTGCCGCCGCGATCGACGTGCAGCGCGCCCATGATCTCCTCGGTGCGCACACGGGCGCGCCGGCCCATGGCGCTGACCGTGTCCTCCGGCATCACGCGGTAGATCCAGGCGCCGCCGCGTCGCTGCGCTGCGTCACTTGCTTCCTCGAAGCTGCCATAGGTGTTGGACCGCTTGGCGCGGATGCCTTGTGGCTGCAGGTTGCCGGCCACCTGCCGCAGGAAGCTGTCCTGCGGCGCCAGGTGCGACACCACAAAGCGCTCCGTGGAGCCGGCCTGCAGGTCCGGGTCCTGGCGCAGCAGTTGGTGCATCGCCTGTTCATTGGGTGATGGCGACAGCGGCCGGGCGGTGGACCCGGGGGCGCTGGCCGTGCGGTGGTAGTTGACCAGGCGATCAAAGGCCACGTCCTGCCACTGCCGACCTCTGCCGAGGGTTTCCGGCCGCGCGGGCACACCGTCGGCATCGAATCCCGGCGCCGCCGTGCGCGGGGCGGCGGGCGCGGTCTGTTGCGCCGTGGACAACGCGACGGGGACCGTGGACTGTGGTGCCGTCGGCGGGGGTTCGGTGGCTTGTGCGGGACGCGGCTGGCTGCGGCCGAACAGGTCAGGATGGCCTGCGATGTTGGACAGCGTGCCGGTCAGGGTGCCCACCGAGGCGGCGATGGCTTCGCCCTCGTTCATGGACCGGCCTTCGGCCAGCAGGGCGGTCGCCTGCCCCACGGCCAGGTTGCCCAGCCCGTCGTTCACGAACTGCGCCGTCGACCCTGCCACGTAGTGGCCCATGTTCAGGGGCACCGCACCGGAGACCGCGCCGGTCACCGGGGCCAGCACGGTGCCCACGGCCGAGGTGATGGCCGTGGTCTTGAGGCGCTGGCCGCCTTCGCTGGTGAACAGCTTGCCGTCCAGGCCAAGGTCCATGACGTCCACGCCGATGCGCCCGGTGCCGTCCACGCCCTGCGCGACCGTGCCGCTGGCCGCGCCCACGAAGGCGCGCCTGCCGAGGTTCAGCGTGCCGGCCGCGGCGTATCGGCCACTGAGCGCCGTGGCCGTTTTCATCGCGGCGCCCACCCCGCCCATCGTGACCGCGTTGGTGGCGGTGTCGACCAGTTCGTCCTTGGCGGTAGCCCAGGCTTCCTTCCAGCCGGCGCGGCCGCGTGCGGCCTCGATGCCGAACCCCAGCACCGACGAATGGCCGTCGGCATAGATGTCCTGCCCCTTGGCCATGGCGACCACATCGCCGGTGGTGTCGAACAACTGGTTGGCCGCCATCGCTGCGCCAAAACCGAGCGCCACGTTGCCGCCCGTGGCGAGTGTGGTGCCGATGCCGGCCGCGGCCACCACCACGGCCCTGACGGCGGTGTCGACGTAACCCCAGGTCTCGTCGGAATCCTGCAGTTCGCGGCGCACGTCCACGAGACGGCGGTCGTAGCCGTCGACCAGCGCGTCCTGCTGTTTGGCGTAGTCGAGCAGCGTGATCTCACCGCGGTCGAGGCGCCCTTCCAGCGCGTCCAGCTGATCCTGCTGGCCGCGGGCCGTGTCCAGGGCCTTGTCGCCGGCATCGTCCTTCAGGGCCGTGGCCAGGTCACGCACCCAGCTGTGGCGATCAATCGCGTCCTGGAACGCCTTGGCATCGTCCCGGGCGGCCTTTTCGTCGCGATCGTTCTTCTTGCGCAGCAGGCGCTCGGCCTTGTCCTGGTCGGCCAGGGCGGCGGCAAGCGGACGGCCTGCCTTGGACTCCAGCAGCGCATCACGATCGCTCATGCGCCTTTCGGCGGCCCGCACGCTGCTGTTGGCACCGATCGGATCGAGCAGGCCCTTGTGCGCCGGATTGCGCCCGGTCCACTGGTCGATGTAGGCCTGCGACACCGAGAGCTTGTGCATCGTCGTGGCGTTGCGCAGGGTCTCGATCTGATTGGCCAGCTCGAGGTGGGCTTCGGCGTTGTCTTCCTGGTAGGTCTTCCTGGCGGACTCCAGCGGCTTGCTGTAGTGCCGCGTCGACGAAGGCAGGTCCAGCAGGTAGCGCTGGTAGCGGATGTCCTCACCGTTGAGCAGCTTGCCGACCTCGAGGTTGGCGATCTCATCCTTGGCGGCATCGATCTCGCCCTGCTTCGGGAAGCGTTCGCTGTAGTCGTCGGGGTTGGCCTTGATCCAGGCCTCCTTCTCCTCGATCAGGCGCGCCACGTCGCCCTCGCGCAGGTTGATGTCCGCGCGGTTCTTGGCACTGGTGGCCTGCTTCAGCGCGATCGTGGCCTGCCCCAGCGCGTCGGCGGCATGATTGCGGTCCAGCCAGGCATCGCGATGCGGCACGGCACCATCGGTCGACTGCTGTCCGCGTGCGTCATGGAACTCCTGGGACTTCTCGAAATCACGCCATGCCGCCTCGTTTTCTTCCTGGGCGTTGCGATAGCTCGGACCCGGCGGCCTGGCGCCTTGCGCCTCCAGCTCCTGGATGCGCTCTTCGCTCATGCCGCTCCAGCGCCAGCTTCGCTTCCACGTCTCGAAGGCATCGTCCAGCCGGGTGTCGGCCTTGTCCTTGGCCTGTTCGGCCAGGCGATGGTCGCGCGTGGCCTCGAGCAGGGTCACGTCGCTGGCAGCGGACTGCGAGATGCGGTCCACCTGATCGGACAGGTCCAGCAGTTCGTTCAAGGCCTGGCCCAGCTCCTTGTGGGGCTTGCTGCCGGGCTTGAACCATGACTGCTGCTGGTGGGCCTTGGCGGCGAGTTCGTCCACCGTGAACTGCTGGTAGCTCACGAGGACCTCGGTCGCCTTGCCCTGCTCCACGTCGGCATCCAGCTGCGCACGCTCCTTGAGCTCCTCCAGCCCCTTGCGCCTGTCGATCAGCTCGGTGGCCGGTTCGCCCATCTTCCGGGCCAGGCGAATCTGTGTGTTGAGCTTGCTGATCTGTCCGGCCAGATCACCGACCTGCGCCTGCTCCCGATCGGCCAGCGATTGCGCATACCCCACGCCGCCCTTGACCTGCGCGATCTCGAACTTCTCGGTCTTGGGGTTGTACTGGCGGACCTTGAACGTCCGGGTCTCGTCGATCACCTCGCGCTTGAAAGTGCCGTGATGATGGTCATGCCGCTCGACCACCATGGTGTTGGTCTTGGGATCGAACAGCCGCACGGTCTGGATGTCGCCGTTGTCGGAGGTCGCCTCGGTGACCTCGACCGTGCCTTGCGGCAGCAGCTCGCGCACCTTCTCGGGGGTCATGTCCAGGCGGTCGGCCACCTGCTCCAGCGTCTCTCCCTTCTCGAAGATTGCCTCACGCACCGTATCGCGCTGCTTCGGCCGGCCAGGCGGCTCGCCCTGCAGGGTGATGCGGTGACCGTTGGGCGTGGTGTACTCGACGTGTTTCCTGCCGTCCTTGGTCACGGTGGTCTCGAGGACGGCGCCGTCCTTGGCGATCTCCCTGACCGTGGTGGGCTCGGCGGCCACCACCAGCTTGCTCCCCGTGTTGATCGCGTTGACGTTGCGCACCTGCGGGTTGAGCGCTGCCAGTTCCTGCAGGCTCAGGTCCCTGTCGCCTGCAATGCGCGAGAAGGTCTCGCCGCGCTTGACCGTATGTTCCACCGGGCCGGCGTTCATCTCGGTGGTGGTCTCGACGCGGGTGCCGTCGTCACGCACCACGATCTTGGTACGCGTGCCGGCCTCGTGATCGTCGATCTGCGTGATGGTCTTGCCGCTGGTCTTGTCCTTCACCTGCTGATGGATGCGCCCCGAGCTGTCACGCGACATCTCCACCACCCGCTCGCCGCCTGGCGCGGTGTCGTCCGCGAGGGTCGCCCTGGCCTGGATCTGGTCATGCTGGAGGTCGTGGTGGTAGGTGACCTCCGCCTCACCGTCCTTCAGGGTGGTGGTCATCACGTCGCCGTTGTCCGACGTCGGTGCGCGCGTGGTGATCGACACCCCGGCCTGGGCGGCTTCGTTGATGACCTGGTAGGACGTCAGCTTGCGATCGGCGGCGATCTGCTCGATGCTGCGACCTGCGGCAATGCCCTCGATCGTGCGCGTGACCGGGTCGGCCTGCGGTGCCGGCGTGCCGGGCCCGTCCTTGGCGACCGGGAAGGGCGAGACCTGCAGGAACTGCTCCAGCGGCGACGCCACCGCGTCCGGCTGCACGGTGGACGAAGGGACCAGGGGGGCCGCCGGATCGAGTGGCTGGCTGAGACTCGCAAACGTGGTGCGCGACGGCAAGCCGAGCAGCGGCGCCCCCTGACCGGACGAATCCAGCAGCGCTGGCGTGAAGTACGGCGTTTTCGCAAGCAGCGGCAGGCCGGCCGGCGCCGGGGAGGCGTTCTGCACAGGCTGCACGCCGGGACCGGCGTCGGCCGCGGGCTGGCCGGTGTGCCTGGCGACAGCGGCATCATGGGCCGTGCGTGCCGCCTGCACGCGCTGCTCGGTGGCCGTGCTGGCCTGACCATCGGGGCTCTCGAGCTGTTCGCGCTTTTGCGCCACCTGGGCACGCAGCAGCTCACCTTCCTTGCTGGTGGCGTCCAGTGCATTCGCGGCCTTCTGCGCCTCCTCGCGCTTGTCCCGCTCGGCCGCCTGCGCCTTCTCGTAGGCCGCCTCGTCGCGCGCCTTCTGAGTCCGCTCTGCCTTCAGGCGTGCGAGTTCAGCCTGCTTGCGAGCCTGCTCGGCACGCTCTTGGGCCGCGAGCGCCCGCTTGCGCTCCAGCTCCTCCTGGCGCCGCAAGGCCTCCAGGCGCGCCAGCATTTCCTGGATCTGGCGCCGCAGTTCGGCAGCGGCCCGCTCGGCCTGTCTGGCGGCAGTGTCCTCGGACTGCTGCGATGCGGTCCGCTCGGTGTGCTGCTGGGCAGCCGCCGCCTGCGACGCCACAAACGTCCTGCTGACGGAAAGGCCGTTGTCGATGAGGATGGCCATGGGTGCGAATCCCTTTCAGTCTGTCATGTGTCGGCCGATGCGCCGAGCGTGCCGGCACACGCGGTGTGGCCCGTCATCGATTCTTGATGGCGCACCCCCCTCGGACAACTCCGAGGACGCGTAGGTTTTGCAGTTCGGTGGGCAGCGGACGCGAGGCGCAAGCCCGTCAGGCCGCGCGAGCCGGGGGCTCCCGCCACACGGTCACCGTCGCGCTGGCCGTGGGGAGCTGGTGCAGGTGGCATGCCACAGCGCGCCCGGCGCTGTCGGTGCGCAGTGCCGGGGCCTCCTCGGCACAACGTGCCATGGCCTGCGGGCAGCGCGGGTGGAAGTGACAGCCTCGCGGCGGCGCCATCGGGGACGGCATCTCGCCGTGGATGGGTTCGTAAGCCTGACGGCGCACTTCCAGCCGCGGCGCCTGTGCCACCAGCGCGCGCGTGTACGGGTGCAGCGGCTCGCTGAAGATCTCGTGCACCGGGCCGGTTTCCACCACCCGGCCGAGGTACATGACCACCACCCGGTCGCTGACATGCCGCACGACACCCAGGTCATGGCTGATGAACAGATACGTCAGGCCGAAGTCCTGCCGCAACGACATGAACAGGTTGAGCACCTGCGCCTGGATCGAGACGTCCAGCGCGGCGACCGCTTCATCGCAGACCAGCAGCCTGGGCTGGACCGCCAGCGCGCGCGCAATGCCGATGCGTGCACGCTGCCCTCCCGAGAACTGATGCGGGAAGCGCCGTGCATACAGCGGGTCCAGTCCCACCCGCTGCATCAGGCCGGCAACGTGGTCGTGCACCTCGCCGCGCGCGACCAGGCCATGCACCAGCGGTGCCTCGCCGATGATCTGCTCCACCCGCATGCGCGGGTTCAGGCTGGCGTACGGATCCTGGAAGATCATCTGCGCACCCAGCATCTCCCGGCGCCATGCGGCGGGGCTCATGCGCGCACGCAGCACCTCGGTGTCCTCGCCCTGCCACAGCCGGGTGCCGGCGCTCAGCGTCAGCAGACCCAGCGCCATGCGGCCCAGTGTCGACTTGCCGCAGCCCGACTCTCCCACCAGTGCGACCACCTCGCCGGGATGCACGGCCAGACTGACGTCGTTGACGGCATGCACCGCCTGCGCGGACGCGCGGGCACCGAACAGCCGGGCCATCCTGGCCGCGAGGTCAGGTTGCCTGTCGAAGCGTTTGGACACCGAGCGCAGCTCGATCAGCGGTGTTGCAGCGGACATGGTTTCAGACCTCCAGGGCCGTGGGTGAAAGGGGGCGGACGCAGCGCACGAGCCGGTGGTCGACCTGCGTCGGTCGCACCGACTCATGACAGGCGGGGCTGGCGTGACCGCATCGCTCCTGGAACGCACACCCGCGTGGCAGCAAGGCCAGGGACGGCGCCATGCCGGGGATCTGCCTCAATGGCAGCCCGGGCTGATTGCGCGATGGCGCACTGGCGATGAGGCCATGCGTATAGGGATGGCGCGGTCGCTCGATCACGTCGGCCACCCCGCCCTGCTCGACGATGCGACCGGCGTACATCACCGACACCGTGTCTGCCAGCCCGGCCACCACCGACAGGTCGTGCGTGATCCAGATCAGCGCAGTCCCGGAGGCACGGCACAGCGCCTGCATCTCGTGCAGGATCTGCCCCTGAATCGTGACGTCCAGCGCCGTGGTGGGCTCGTCGGCAATGATCAGGTCCGGTTCGTTGAGCAGCGCGATCGCAATGGCCACACGCTGGCGCATGCCGCCCGAGAACTGGTGCGGGTAGCAGGTCAGCCGCTCGCCCGGCGCGGCAATGCCGACCCGCGACAGCGCATGCGCTGCACGCTCCAGTGCAACGCTGCGGCTGATGCGGTGATGCGCACGCACGGCCTCGATCATCTGGGTGTCGATGCGCAGCACGGGGTTGAGCGTCATCATCGGGTCCTGGAAGATCATCGCGATGCGGTTGCCTCGCACGCCCTGCATGGCCCGCGGCGAGAGCTGGCGCAGGTCGCGCACCCGGCCATCGCGCCCGGCCAGCTGCAGCGATCCCGCCACCACACGGCCCGGGGGGTCGACCAGGCCCATCAGCGAATAGCCGGTCATCGATTTCCCCGAGCCGGACTCGCCGACCAGCCCCATGATCTGGCCGGCCTGGATCGAGAAAGACACGTCGTCCACCGCCGTCACGACACCGCGGCGGGTGTCGAACCGGGTGGTCAGGCCGTCAACAAGCAAGGTGGGTCGAGTCATCGCTTTCACAGCCTCTGCAGCCGGGGGTTCAGGACGTCGCGCAACTGGTCGGCCACCAGGTTGATCGCGAGGATTGTGGCCAGCAGCACCAGCCCCGGATACAAGGACATCCAGTACTTGCCGGCCAGCAGGAACTGCTGGCCGTTGGCGATCATCAGTCCGAGCGAGGGTTCGGTGATCGGCACGCCCAGGCCGAGGAACGACAGCGTGGCCTCCAGCGCGATGGCATTGGCCACCTGCAACGCCGCCACCACGATCACCGGCGGGAGGCAGTTGGGCAGCAGGTGGCGCACGGCAATGCGCAGCCCCGACAGGCCGAGCGACCGGGCAGCTTCGACATACTCCTTGCGACGCTCGATCATGGCCGTGGCTCGCACCGTGCGGGCGTAGTAGGCCCACTGCACGGCCACGAGCGCCATGGCCACGTTCGTCACGCCGGGCTCGAGCAGCGTGACCAGCACGAGCGCCACCAGGATGGCCGGAAAGGACAGCTGGATGTCCACCACCCGCATCAGGAAGGCGTCCACCCGCCCCCCCGAAAAAGCCGCGGCCAGGCCAACGGTTGCGCCGACCGACAGGGCCACGACCGTGGCCACCAGCCCGATGCCCAGCGAGATGCGCAGGCCGTACAGCATGGCCGAGAGCATGTCGCGCCCCTGGTCGTCGGTGCCCAGCCAGTAGCGCGATGCACCCCCGGCGGCGCCACCGGTGGCCACAGCCCCGGGGGGCAGACGCGAGTCGAGCACGTCGAGCTGCGCCAGGTCGTACGGGTCCTGCGGGGCCAGTGCGGGTGCGAACAGGGCGCACAGCGCCAGCAGCACCAGCACCACGGCACCGAGCACGGCCACACGGGAGTCGGCGTATTGGCGCGCGAACACGCGCCACGGCGTATCGTCCTGGCCGGTGCCAGGTCGACGAGACAACAGGATCATGGTGTTTCCTTGGCTCAGGTGGGCGTGTCGCTCAGGCGCACGCGCGGGTCCAGCGCCGAATAGGCCAGGTCGACCAGCAGGTTGAGCAGCGTGAACATCGTGACCACCACCAGGAGGTAGGCCACCACCACGGGTCGGTCGAGCTGGCTGATCGAATCGATGATGAGCTTGCCCGCCCCGGGCCACGCAAAGATCGTTTCGGTGACCGCGGCAAAGGCCACCAGCGCGCCGAACTCCAGCGCCACGACGGTGATGATCGGCACCAGGATGTTCTTGAGCACGTGCACCCCCACCACACGCTGCGGCGACAGGCCCTTGGCCCGCGCAAACCGCACGTAGTCCTGCGTCAGGGCCTCACGTGTCCCGGCACGCGTGAGTCGGGTGACCAGCGCCAGCTTGAACAAGGCCAGATTGACCGCCGGCAGCAGCAGGTGCTTCCAGCCTTCCAGGCTGAAGACCGACAACTGCATGCCCAGGACATCCTGCGTCGGCCCGCGGCCACCTGCAGGCAGCCAGCCAAGCTGCACCGAGAACACCACGATCAGCATCAGCCCCACCCAGAAGGTGGGCAGCGAAAAGCCCAGGATCGAGCCAGTCATGATGCTGCGCCCTGCCAGCGAATCGGGTCGCAGCCCGGCCCACAGGCCGAGCGGCACCCCCAGCACGACGGCGATGAACATGGCCGCGCACGCCAGCTCCAGCGTGGCGGGCAGCCGCTCCAGCACCAGCGCCACCGCTGAACTGCCGTGCACGAACGAGTGGCCCAGGTCCGCATGCAGCGCGTTCACGAGAAATCGCCCGTACTGCTCATGAAAGGGCGCGTCCAGCCCCATGGCGCGGGTCAGGCGCGCGCGTTC
>CAMLSD010000104.1 GCA_946482595.1 uncultured Comamonadaceae bacterium | reverse complement strand
CATAGACATCGCCCTGGCGCATGTCGGGGTTGCGGTCGATCACGGTCTTGATCGATTCGCTCATCGAGCCCAGGTGCACCGGCATGTGCGGCGCATTGGCGATCAGGTTGCCTTCCTGGTCGAACAGGGCACACGAGAAGTCCAGCCGCTCCTTGATGTTCACCGAATAGGCAGTGTTCTGCAGGCGCAGGCCCATCTGCTCGGCGATGTTCATGAACAGGTTGTTGAACACCTCGAGCATGACCGGGTCGACGGCGGTACCCACCGCCTGGCGCACGCGGCGCGGCTGCACGCGGGTCAGCACGATGTGGTCGCGTGCGGTGAGGCGAGCCTGCCAGCCGGGCTCGACCACCGTGGTGGCGTTGGCTTCGGCGATGATCGCCGGGCCGTCGATGATGGCACCACGTTCGAGGGCCTCGCGGCGGAACAGGCTGGCGTCCAGCCAGGCGCCTTCGGCATACATGCGCACGGTGGCCTGCGGCACGGCATGGTGCGAGCGGGTCGGTGCCTCGGCGTCCTCGGCGCTGTCGCCCGGGCCGACGGCCTCGACCGACACGCTTTCGACGATCAGCTCCTTGTCGGGCATCAGGAAGGCGAAACGCTTGCGGTAGGCCTGCTCGAACTCGTCGCGGATGGCCGCGATGTCGCCCAGCGGCACCACCAGCGCGGTGTCGGTGCCGTCATAGCGCACATGCACACGACGGTGCACGGTGACCTGCTGCGGCTCGAACCCCTGGGCCACGATCTCGGCGTGGGCTTCGGTGGCGATGCGGTCGAGCACGCCACGCGCCTCCTGCAGGCCGCTGGCGTCCAGCGGCTGTTCGACGGCCGCCTCGCGCATCGCGATCTGGTCGGCCAGGCCCATGCCGTAGGCCGACAGCACACCGGCCAGCGGGTGCACGAACACCCGGCTCATGCCCAGCGCGTCCGCCACGAGGCAGGCATGCTGCCCGCCGGCGCCGCCGAAACACTGCAGCGTGTAGTGCGTGACGTCATAACCACGCGCCACCGAGATCTTCTTCACCGCATTGGCCATGCTGCCCACGGCGATCTGCAGGAAACCCTCGGCGAGGTCTTCCGGGCTGACCTGGCGGGCCGTTTTGCGGCGCACCTCGTCGGCCAGGGCGGTGAAGCGCTGCACCACGACCTCGCGGTCGAGCGCCTGGTCGGCGTGCGGACCGAACACCTTGGGGAAAAACGCCGGCTGGATCTTGCCCAGCATCACGTTGGCGTCGGTCGTGGCCAGCGGGCCGCCGCGGCGATAGCAGGCGGGCCCGGGGTTGGCGCCGGCCGACTCCGGGCCAACCCGCAGCCGCGCGCCGTCGAAGCCCAGGATCGAGCCGCCGCCGGCAGCCACGGTGTGGATGCTCATCATCGGGGCGCGCATGCGCACGCCGGCCACCTGGGTCTCGAAGGCCCGCTCGAACTCACCGGCAAAGTGGGACACGTCGGTGGACGTGCCGCCCATGTCGAAGCCGATCACGCGGTCGTGCCCGCCGCCCAGGGCGGTGCGCACCATGCCGACGATGCCGCCGGCCGGGCCCGAGAGGATGGCGTCCTTGCCCTGGAAACGCTGGGCATCGGTCAGGCCGCCCGAAGACTGCATGAACAGCAGCTTCACGCCCGGCATCTGCCCGGCGACCTGGTCGACGTAACGACGCAGGATGGGCGACAGGTAGGCATCGACCACGGTGGTGTCGCCGCGCGAGACGAACTTCATCAGCGGGCTGGTCTCATGCGAGGTCGAGACCTGCGTGAAGCCGATGTCGCGCGCCAGCGCGGCGGCACGCGCCTCGTGCCCGGTGTAGCGGTAGCCGTGCATGAACACGATGGCGCAGGCGCGGATGCCGGCGTCGAAGGCGGCCTGCAGGCCGCTGCGCAGCGCCGTCTCGTCCAGCGGCACGACCATGCTCCCGTGCGCGCCGACCCGTTCGTCGGCCTCGATCACCTGCTCATACAGCAGCTCGGGCAGCACGATGTGGCGATCGAACAGGCGCGGACGGTTCTGGTAGGCGATGCGCAGCGCGTCGCGGAAGCCCCGGGTCGTGACCAGCACGGTGCGATCGCCCTTGCGTTCGAGCAGCGCGTTGGTGGCCACCGTGGTGCCCATCTTCACGCACTCGACCTGCTCGGCGCTGATCAGTTCACCGGGCTTGAGCCCCAGCAGGCGGCGGATGCCTTCGACCGCGGCGTCGCGGTACTGCTCGGGGTTTTCCGAGAGCAGCTTGGCGGTGGTCAGGCTGCCGTCCGGGCGCTTGGCCACGATGTCGGTGAACGTGCCGCCCCGGTCGATCCAGAACTGCCAGCGGGGTGTGGTGGGTGTTTTCATGATGGTGCGGTTTTTGCGAGCTTAGCGGGTGTAGTAAGGAATGAAAATGGCGTTCGCATCAGGTCCGACGGTGCGGATCCATTCAAGGGAAAAGCGTTCGCCCAGCCGGCGCAGGTCATGGGCCAGCGCTGCGCTGGCGCGATCGACCTGCATGCCCTTCTGGGCCAGGGTCTGTACCGATTGCCGGGCCACTTCACGGCTGGCGGCCCAGCCGCGCGACTCGGCGGTGGCCGACGCGTCGAGCACCGCGCGGCGGTGAGCCGGCGACAGCGCCTCGAAACGGTCGTTGCGCACGTACACGATGTTTTTCGGGATCCAGGCATTGATGTCGTAGTAGTGCCGCAGGTGCTGCCACACGGCGCTGTCCACGCCGGTGACGGCCGAAGTGATCATCGTGTCGATGCGCCCGTCGGTCAGCGCCTTGCCCACGTCGACCATCGCCACATCCACTGCCTTGGCCTTCAGCAGCTCGGCGATGCGCACGGTGGTGGCGTTGTAGGTGCGCATGCGCTGACCGTTGAAGTCCGAGACGCTGGTCACCGGCGTGCGTGAGAACAAGCCCTGCGGCGGCCAGGGCACGGCAAACAGCGGTCGCAGGCCACGGCTGGCAAAGTGCCGCTCGACGAGCGGGCGCTGGCACTGCCACAGGCGCTGGGCATCGTCGAACGAGCCGACGACAAACGGCACCGCATCGGCGCCGGCCACCGGCATCTCGCCGGCCAGGCCGGTCATGATCGATTCACCTGCCTCGATGCGTCCCTCGACGGTGGCGCCCAGGATCTGCGGCAGCGGGACCAGCGAGTTCTGCGGATGCAGCTCGATGGTCAGCGCCCCCTGTGTGGCCGAGGCCAGTTCGCTGGCGAAGGTCCGCAGGTTCTGTCCATGGAAGGAGTCGGCGCGGTAGCCGGTGGCCAGCCGCCAGGTGTGGCCGGGCGTGTTGCCCGGGGCGGTGCCCTGTGCGGCCGCGCGGAATGGCGGGACCATCAGGGCCGGGGCACACACCATGCCGGGCAAGAGCGCGGCAAATCGTCTGCGATCCATGGTACTTCTCCTGCAGGGGTGGACAAACGGAGCACTACATCTGGCGCGGCAGCCAGGTCACGATGGCCGGGAACAGGTAGATCAGCACGACCGCACCCACCATCAGGAAGAACAGCGGCATCGCGGTACGGGCGATGTCGGTGATCTGCCGGCGCGTGAGGCCCTGCAGCACAAAGAGGTTGAAGCCCACCGGCGGGGTGATCTGCGCCAGCTCGACCACCAGCACGATGAAGATGCCGAACCAGATCAGGTCGAAACCGGCGGCCTGCACGGTGGGCAGCAGCACGGCCATGGTCAGCACGACCATCGAGATGCCGTCGAGGAAGCACCCGAGCAGCAGGTAGAACACCACCAGCAGCACCAGCAGCATGGCCGGCGACAGGCCCAGCGTGCCGATCCATTCGGCCAGGTGGCGGGGCAGGCCGATGAAACCCATCGACAGCGTCAGGAAGGCGGCGCCCGCCAGGATGATGCCGATCATGCAGTAGACCCGGGCTGCGGCGGCCAGACCTTCGCGGAAGCTGCGCCAGTTGAGCGAACCCTCGACGGCCGCCAGGCCCAGCGCGCCGGCCACGCCGAGCGCAGCGGCCTCGGTGGCGGTGGCGATGCCCGAGTAGATCGACCCCAGCACCACACCGATCAGCACCACCACCGGGATCAGGTGGCGGGAGGCGTGCAGTTTTTCCAGCAGGGTCGTGCGGGACTCTGCGGCCGGGATCTGGCCCGGGTGGCGCAGGGCCCAGATCATGATGTAGCCCATGAACAGGGCGGCCAGCAGGATGCCCGGGATCACGCCGGCCACGAACAGCTTGGCGATCGACACGTCGGCAGCCACACCGTAGACGATCATGATGATCGACGGCGGAATCAGGAGGCCCAGCGTGCCGGCACCGGCCAGCGTGCCCAGCGCGATGTCGTCCGGATAGCCGCGCTTCTTCAGCTCGGGCAGCGTGATCTTGCCGATCGTGGCGCAGGTGGCGGCGCTCGAACCCGACACCGCGGCAAAGATGGTGCAGCCGATCACGTTGGTGTGCAGCAGCCGCCCGGGAATGCGCTCGAGCCAGGGTGCCAGGCCCTTGAACATGTCCGACGACAGCCGGGTGCGGAACAGGATCTCACCCATCCACAGGAACAAGGGCAGGGCGGTGAGCGTCCAGCTGGACGTCGACCCCCAGATCGTCAGGGCCATGCTGTCACCGGCGGGGCGAGCGGTGAACCACTCCATGCCCACCAGGGCCACGCCCAGCAGCGCCAGACCGATCCACAGGCCAGAGCCCAATACAACAAACATCAGGGCAATGAGAACGCCCGCGACCATCATGTCCATGACGACACTCGCTTGAAGAAGGGAAGAACAGGGGCCCCGGGCCGACGCGGCGGCCGGCCGGGGCAGGAGGGTCACTCGGAGCGTGCGGCGTCCGAGCTCTCGAAGAAGCTGCGGTCCTGAAGCCGTGCGAGCAGGGCGTCGGCAAAGGCCACCGCCAGTCCCACACAACCAGCGACCATCGCCAGCTGCGGAATCCACAGGGGGGTGGCGTCCGACGAACTGGAGACATCGTGGGTCTCCCACGACAGCCAGGACAGCCGGCCGGCGTACCAGGCGAGGTAGCAGGCCAGGCCGAAGCCGGCCAGCAGGCTCCACCACTCCAGCGCGGCCCGCCCGCGCGGGCCCAGGCGCTGCAGCACCAGCGTCACGCGGATGTGCTCGTCACGCATCAGCGTCTGCGGCAGCGCCAGGAACAGCGCCGCTGCGATCGCGTAGCCGGCGTAGGCGTCGAGGCCCGGGATGTTGAAGCCCACCTGGCGGCCCACCACCCCGAGCACGATCGTGACGAAAGCCGCCACGATGGCCAGGCAGGACAGCACCGCAAACAGGTTGTAGAGGGGCTTCAGCCGGGTTCCCCGGGTGCCGTGCGGGGCGGCCGCGTCTGCGCCGCCCGCGTCGTTGTTGCCTTGACCGGTCGGGGCCGGGACCATGCCATCCATGACTGCCTCGTGCAGGTCGCGACTCATGACCGGCTCCTCAGCGGCGATAGGTGTCGATCACCGCCTGCCCGTCGGCGCCAGCGGTCTTGAGCCACTCGTCGGTCATGCGCACGCCGATGCCCTGCAGTTCACGGCGCAGCGTCTCGTTCGGGCGGGCCACCTTCATGCCCATCTTGTTCAGCTCGCGCATGTACTCGGCGTTTTTCTCTTCGCTGATGCGCCAGCCGCGCTGCTCGGCGTCGACCGCGGCCTTGAGCACGGCTTCCTGGGTGGGCTTGTCCAGGCTGTCGAAGGCCTTCTGGTTCACCACCACGGCGTTCTTGGGCAGCCAGGCTGCCACGTCGTAGAAATGCTTGACGTGTTCGTACAGCTTGCTTTCGATGCCGCTGGCACTCGACGTGAGGAAGTTCTCGACCGTGCCGGTGGCCAGGGCCTGGCCCAGCTCGGCCAGCTGGATCGTGGTGGGCTGCGCGCCGACCAGTTCGGCGATGCGCGAAGTGGCCGGGTTGTAGGCCCGCATCTTGGTGCTCTTCAGGTCGGCGACCGACTCCACCGGCTTGCTGGAGTACAGGCCCTGGGGCGGCCAGGGCGAGGTGAACAGCAGCTTCATGCCCTGGCGCTCGAGCAGCTTCTCGATCTGCGGGCGCGAGGCATCGGCCAGCTTCTTCGCCTGGGTGTAGCTGGTGGCCAGGAAGGGCACCGAGTCCACGCCGAACAGCGGGTTCTCGTTGGCCGCACCCGACAGGATGAACTCACCGGCCTGCGTCTGGCCGGTCTGGACCGCACGCTTGATCTCGTTGGCCTTGTAGAGCGAGCCGCCGGGGTGCAAGGTGATCTTCAGCTTGCCGGCCGTGGCCTTCTCGACGTCGGCCGCGAACTGCTGCACGTTCTGGGTCTGATAGCTGCTGGCACCGTAGCCGGTGGGCATGTCCCACTTGAGCTGGGCCAGGGCCGGGGTTTGGGCAAGGACGGCGGCCAGTGCGAGGCCGTGCAGGGCGTGGACTTTCATCGTGAGACTCCTTCAGAAACTGGCAAGCTCATGGTTGAGCCGGTCGGTGATCAGCATGGCACCCGGGGCATGGGTGATGCAGAACTCGGGGCGTGCCTGGGTGATGGCTGCCTGAGGCGTGACGCCACAGGCCCAGAACACGGGGATCTCGTCAGGCAGCACGTCCACCGGGTCGCCGTAGTCGGGACGTCCCAGGTCGGTGATGCCGATGAGGCGGGGGTCGCCCAGGTGCACGGGCGCGCCGTGCACGTCCGGGAAGCGGGAGGTGACCTGGATCGCGCGGATCACGGCGGCAGCGCGCATCGGGCGCATCGACACCACCATCGGGCCGGAGAACGGGCCGGCCGGTGTGGTGGCAATGTTCGTGCGGTACATCGGCACGTTGCGCTTCTGTTCGATGTGGCGGATGGGCAGGCCGGCGTCGAGCAGCGCCTGCTCGAACGAGAACGAGCAGCCGATCACGAAGGAGACGAGGTCGTCGCGCCACAGGTCGCGCACGTCGGTGGGTTCGTCCACCAGTTCGCCGTGGCGCCACACCCGATAGCGCGGCAGGTCGGTGCGCAGGTCGATGTCGGCGCCGAGCTGCGGCACACCGGGCTGGCCCGGCTCGGTCACGGCGAGCAGGGGGCAGGGCTTGGGGTTGCGCTGGCAGAACCGCAGGAAGTCGTCGGCCTGTGCCTTGGGCAGGATGACCAGGTTGCCCTGGACATGATCGTCGGCCAGGCCACTCGTGTGGCGGGTCCACTCGCCGGCCCGGATGGCCGCGCGGGCGGCGTGCGCACCGACGGGCGTTGTGTCTTGCTGGCCTTGCGGCACCGGCTGCTCAGATGCACCCACTTCGTGCTCCCGTGTCGATGAAAAAACGATGACGGGCCCATTGTGGGAGTCGCGGCGGGCGAGCCGCAAACGGGTTTTTTTTCGCTTAGCTCATCGATAATTTCGATGATTGGTGGAAACCCGAATCAGCGATTTTTTCGATGATGGGTGGAAACCCCAAGATAGCTCATCACTGCGTCCACAACGGTGCGTGCGACGCCCGAAGTTGGGTCATCGCGAAAGCTCACATGCACCGGCAAGGGGGGTAGCTCCCGCTCGCAGGCCAGCGCCTTCAGGGGCATGCGTGTGCTCAGCGACTTCACCGCCGCATGGGGCAGCGTGGCCACGCCAAAGCCCCCTTCGACCAGTTGCACCATCGCGGAGATCGACGAGATCGTGTGCACCTTTCTGGCCTCCAGTCCTTCCTGGCGGAACAGGTCGATCAGGCCCACGTGAGGCTGCGAGCCGCGCTGGAAGGTGAGGATGTCCAGCTGGGCCAGATCGGCCAGCGCATAGCGGCGCTTGCGATGCAGCGTGGTGTTGCCGACAAACACCATCTTCATCGACGGCAGCGCACGCGAGCGCAGTCCATCACCCGATGTCGGCAGCGCGGCAAACACCAGATCGAGCGTGCCGCGGCGCACCTGCTCGACCAGCACCGGCGTGGTTTCGACCGTCAGCTCCAGCTCGAAGCCCGGGTGGCTGGCACGCATGTGGCGCACCCAGTCGATCAGCCAGGAGTGCAGCACCGACTCGATCGTCCCGATGCGCAGCGACATGGCCGCATCTCCACCGGCCCCCATCTCGGCCTTGATTTCGCGTTGCAGCTCCAGCAACCTTTGCGCATAGGTGAAGAAGCGCTTGCCCGCCACGGTGAGACGGAACTGCTTGTCGCGCCGCTCGAGCAGCAGCGTGCCCAGCTCGTCCTCGAGCGCGGCAATGCGGCTGGACATGGCCGACTGCGTGATGAACAGCTTCTCGGCGGCGCGCGACACGCTTTGCAGCGAGACGACCCAATAGAAGGCTTCGACAAAACGCAGGTTCATGGAGGTGCTCCTGTGAGGGCCGGGCACGGCCCGCGACCCGCTGCGGGTGCGGTGTGCCGGTGGTCGCGACTGGCATGCAAGCTGCTTGCCACGGCTGGATCGGTCATCGCAGGAAAATCCTCATCGTGCAAAGCCGGTGACGGCCTTATTCTCGCGTCACTTTGTTCACCTGTTGGAGATCGGTCATGCAAGTTCGGATCACGCTGGCGGCCGCCGGCCTGTTGTTCGGCGTTTCGGCCTGGGGCCAGACCAAGTGGGACCTGCCCACGGCCTACCCGGCCAACAACTTCCACACCGAGAACATCGCCCAGTTCGCCCGGGAGGTCGGCGAGGCCACGGCAGGCAAGCTGGCCATCACCGTGCACCCCGGCGCCTCGCTGTTCAAGGCACCCGAGATCAAGCGTGCGGTGCAGGGCGGCCAGGCCCAGGCTGGCGAGGTGCTGCTGGTGAACTTCCAGAACGAGTGGCAGCCCTTCGGGATCGACGGCCTGCCCTTCCTGGCCGACAGCTATGCCTCGGCGCGCAAGCTGTATGCCGCCCAGAAGCCGGCCCTCGAAAAGAAGCTGGGCGAGCAGGGGATGATGCTGCTGTTCTCGGTGCCCTGGCCGCCCCAGGGCATCTACAGCAAGAAGCCGGTCAACGCGGCCGCCGACCTCAAGGGCAGCAAGTGGCGCGCCTACAGCCCGGCCACGTCGCGCATCGCCGAGCTGGTGGGCGCGCAGCCGGTGACGGTGCAGGCGGCCGAGCTGTCGCAGGCCATGGCCACCGGGGTGGTCGAGTCCTTCATGACCTCGGGGGCCACCGGCTATGACTCCAAGGCCTATGAGCACATCAAGTACTACTACAACACCCAGGCCTGGCTGCCCAAGAATGCCGTCATCGTGAACAAGCGCGCCTTCGACAGCCTGGACAAGGCGGCCCAGGACGCCGTGCGCAAGGCCGCGGCCGCCGCCGAGGACCGCGGCTGGAAGGTCTCGGCCCAGAAGGACCAGGAATACCTCGAGCTGCTGAAGAAGAACGGCATGGAGATCGTAACGCCGTCGGCACAGTTGAAGGCCGACATGCAGAAGGTGGGCGAGACCCTGCTCAAGGAGTGGATCGACAAGGCCGGCCCGGAAGGCCAGGCGATCGTCGACGCCTACAAGAAGATGTGATGCGCAAGGTGCTCGACGGCTTGTACGACGGGGCCGCCTGGCTGGCGGCCCTGTGCATGGTGGGCACACTGGCCATGGTGCTGGGCAGCATCGTGGACCGCTACGTCACGCTGCCGCTGCGCGGCATGGATGCCTATGCCGGCTACAGCATGGCCGGCGCGGCCTTCCTGGCCCTGGCCCACACGCTCAAGCGCGGCGAGCATATCCGCGTGACGCTGGTGCTCAATGCGCTGGGGCCACGTGGCCGGCGTGCGCTGGAGCTGTGGGCGCTGTCGGTGGCCGTGCTGCTGTCGGCGCTGTTTGCCTTTTATGGCGTGCGGCTGGCCTGGCAGTCCTGGACGTATCACGACATCTCGACCGGCAATGACGCCACCCCGTTGTGGATCCCGCAGATCGGCATGGCGGTGGGCACGATCATCCTGTTCATCGCCTTTGTCGACGAATGGTGGCTGGCGTTGCGTGGCCGTCGCGTGACGGTCAGCGCCGGGCTGCAGCTCAACGAATGAGGCGGGAGACGCACGATGAATGATGTTGCGATCACCGTCCTGCTGGTGTTGAGCCTGTTTGCCCTGCTGGGCAGCGGCGTGTGGATCGGCCTCACGCTCGCCGGGGTGGCCTGGATCGGCATGCAGCTGTTCAGCGCCCGCCCTGCCGGCGATGCGATGGCACTCACGATCTGGGGGGCCGCGTCGAGCTGGACCCTCACCGCGCTGCCGCTGTTCGTCTGGATGGGCGAGATCCTGTTTCGCACCCGGCTGTCCGAAGACATGTTCAAGGGGCTGGCGCCGTGGATGAACCGCCTGCCGGGCCGGTTGCTGCACACCAACGTGATCGGCTGCACCATCTTTGCCGCGGTCTCCGGGTCGAGTGCCGCGACCTGCGCGACGATCGGCAAGATGGCGCTGCCCGAGCTGAAGGCGCGGGGCTATCCCGATGCCATCGCCGTGGGCTCGCTGGCCGGTGCCGGCACGCTGGGGCTCCTGATCCCGCCGTCGCTGATCATGATCGTCTACGGCGTGGCGGCCGACGTGTCGATCGCGCGGCTGTTTGCTGCCGGGGTGATCCCGGGGATGCTGGTGGCCGCGTTGATGATGGGCTATCTCATCGTGTGGTCGCTGCTGAACCCGGGGCGCATTCCACAGGCCGACCCGGGCATGCGGCTGCTCGACAAGCTGCGGGCCTCGCGCAGCCTCATCCCGGTGGTGCTGCTGATCGCCTCCGTGCTGGGCTCGATCTATGCGGGGGTGGCCACTGCCACCGAGGCGGCGGCCGTTGGTGTGGTGGGCGCGATGGTGTTGTCCGCCACGCAGGGCTCGATGAACTGGCGCACCTTCCGTGAGTCGCTGATGGGGGCCACGCGCCTGTACTGCATGATCGCGCTGATCCTCGCCGGGGCGGCTTTCCTCACGTTGTCGATGGGCTACATCGGCCTGCCCCGTCACCTGGCCGAATGGATCGGCTCGCTGGGCCTGTCACCCTTGATGCTGCTGCTGGCGCTGATGGTGTTCTACATCGTGCTGGGTTGCTTCCTCGACGGCATCTCGATGATCGTGCTGACCATGGGCGTGGTGATGCCCATCGTGCACGGCGCGGGCATCGACCCGGTGTGGTTCGGCATCTTCCTGGTCCTGGTGGTCGAGATGGCGCAGATCACGCCGCCGGTGGGCTTCAACCTGTTCGTGCTGCAGGGCATGACCGGGCGCGAGCTGCCCTGGATCGCCCGTGCCGCGCTGCCGATGTTCGTGCTGCTGGTGGTGGCCGCCGGCTTGCTGTATGCCTTTCCGGCGCTGGTCACCTGGCTGCCGTCGCAGATGATGGGGCGCTGAGGGCCAGCAGCGCACGCGCACGGCGCTGCTCGCCCGGTGTGAATGCCTCGGCGAGGTATCGCTCGACGGCATCCAGACGCTGCGGCCCGGACAGCTCGGGCGATTGCTCGATCCGGGCGATCTCGCGCCGGGCCTGCCCGAGCCGGCGCTGCCATTCGGCTTCGGTCGCATCCAGTTCAGCCAGGCGACGGGCCGCCTCCTCGCCGTACTGCATCACACGCTGCTGGTGCAACCGGGCCCGCGCCTGGGCATCGGTGGGGTCCGCGGGGGCATGCAAGGCGTCGGTGCGGGTGCTCGTGCTGGTGCCGGTGGGCGCCCGTGGCGAGCCGAGCGCCGCCAGGTCGGCGCGCAACTGCGCTTCTTCGGCTGCGTAGAAGGCTTCGGCCCAGGCCGGCCCGAGGTATTCGCGGCGCACCCGCTGTCGTTCGGACAGCGCCTGACTGGCGCTTTGCGGGTCGGACGGATCGGCGGCGGTCGTCCAGCGATGCTGCTGCAGGGCCAGGTAGCGGTCCCACACGGCAAGGATGTGCGCGGCGGCCGCCGCGCCCACGTCCTGGGTGGCCTGTGTCTGCACGAGCCCACGCAGTTCAGTCACGCTCGCCTCGCCGATGGCACTCAGATAGTGGTCGAAGCGCCGCCGCAGGGCCAGGCCGGGCTGCAGGTGCCCTTGGGCGTCGACGCCCCAGTCGCCGTCCGGGCTGCTGCCGCGCAGCGAGCCGTCGACGTACAGCGCATGAGCGACGTCCTCGGGCGAGCGCACGGCGGCTGTGGGCGAGGCCGTCACGGGGCGGGCGCCCCCGCCGGCCGCCATCAGGCTGAAGCCCTCGGCGCGGCCCAGGGCTGCCGTCGGGGCGGCAGGCGCGCTCGGCGTGGCCGGGTCCGCCCAGCGCAGGCCCAGCAGCCCCGCCAGGGCCACCAGGCCCACCAGGGCGGCGACCCCCGCCCCATGCAACGGGCGCCTCAGGGTCACAGCCCGGCCTGCTTCAGGCGGTTGGCATGGGTGCGGTAGAACGCCACCGGATCGGGCGTGAACCAGCCGCGCAGTCCGAAGGCCTGGTTGACCTCGTCGAGGTGGTTCCACGGATAGTCGTCCCGCAGCACCTGGCCCCAGCGCGAGGAGCAGCGCCCCACCAGGCCATCGTTGGCCTCGCCCTTGAACGCCAGCGAACTCAGGCCCAGGAAGGGGTCACTGGCATCGAGCACGTTGGTCAGCACCGAGGTGCCGCTGGCCGACCAGTAGCGCACCCCCTCCACACTGGCCGGTCCCTGGCCGCAGGCCGTGGTGGGCGCACCTTCCGGAAAGCGGGCATTGAAGGCGGCACTGCCGGCGGTGGTGAGCGAGCGCATCGCGGCTTCCGAGTTCTGCGGCAACCCCGGTGAACCCGACAGCAGGCTGATCACGCTGGCAAAGCCGTTGACGATGCCCGAGACAAACGAGGTGGTGCCGGTGGCGCCCGTGCCGGCCTGGACCGCATCGGCCACCGGGCTGCCGCGGTGCGGCGTGCCCACCGTGGTGACCGAGGCCACCAGCTCCGGCGCCACGCTGGCCACGTAGCGCACCGTGTGGCCGCCGTGGCTGTGCCCGATCAGGTTGAACCGGGTGTAGCCGTGGGCCGCCTGGAGGCGGCGCAACTCGGCCAGCAGCTGTTCGCCACGCACCTCGCTGGCGTTGGCGGCCGACTGCTGCGGCACGATCACCCGGGCGCCCCCGCTGCGCAGCGCGGCGGGAATGCCGTACCAGTAGTCCAGCGGCCCCACGGCATCGAAGCCGAACAGGCCATGGACCAGCACGATCGGGTGGCGGGTCTGGGTGTAGGTGTCGGCAGCAAGTGCTGCGACGGGGGTGGCGAGTGTGGCGGCCACGCAGGCGGCCGCCAGCACGCCCTGGGCGAGCAGGCGTTTCAAGTCGATGTCTCCTGTGTCGGGATCCACGCTCTGTGGCGTACGGCTGCACAACCGGCGTGGTGGCCGGATTTAAGAACGATCGTTCGTTCTTTGGGCTTGGTGTTTTCCCATGGTCGACCCGCGACTGTGTGACCGAAGGTTGCGAGGACTACGGGGCGCTGCGCGGGGAGCCAGTGGCGGCCTCGTCGGCCACCGGGAAGCGCACCGTCACGCGGGTGCCCCGGCCTGCCGGCAGGCTCGTGTCCTCGGCGGCCTCGTGGCCGCCCTGCGCGGGGCGGGCATCCTCGATCTGCACCTCGGCCCCGTGCTGCTGCGCGATCTCGGCCACGATGGCCAGGCCCAGCCCGCTGCCGTCCACGTCCGTGCCCAGTGTGCGGTAGAAGGGCTGGAACACCAGTTCACGCTCGGCCGGCGGAATGCCCGGACCGGTGTCGTCCACCTGCAGCACCACGACCTGGCCGAAGGGGTCGTGCACCACCCGCACCGTCACCGTGCCGCCGGCCGGCGTGTAGAGCAGGGCGTTGTCCACCAGGTTGCGGATCAGCTCCTTGACCAGCAGGGGGTTGCCGCGCAGCAGGGCGGTGCCCTGCGGACCGAACCCGCCGCGCTCCGGGCCCTCGTAGCCCAGGTCGATGCGTTTTTCGAGCGCGCGCGGCACGAAGTCGCGCACCACCTCCATCGCCAGGTGGCCCAGGTACATCTCGTGGCGGCGAGGGGCCTGGCCCTGGTTCTCGGCGCGTGCCAGCGCGAGCAACTGGTTCACCATGTGGGCGGCGCGCTGGCTGGAACGGGCGATCTGACGCAGCGACCGCTTGAGTTCGAGCGGGTCGCGCTGGCCTGCATCGATCTCGCGCTGGGCCAGCTCGGCCTGCATGCGCAGGCCCGCCAGCGGCGTCTTGAGCTGGTGAGCGGCATCGGCCAGAAAGTGCTTCTGCGTCTTGATCGACTGGTCGAGCCGGCCCAGCAGCTCGTTGATCGAGCGCACCAGCGGGGCCACCTCTTCCGGGGCATCGAGTTCGTCGATCGGGCTGAGGTCGTCGCTGCGGCGGCGTCGGATGCGCTGCTGCAGCTCCGACAGCGGTGCGATGCCGCGCGCCAGGGCCAGCCACACCAGCAGCACCGCCAGCGGCAGGATCACGAAGTGCGGCACGATCACGCCCTTCATGATCTCGGTGGCCAGGTGCGAGCGCTTGTTCAGCGTTTCGGCCACCTGCACCAGCGCATGCTGACCGTCGGCCGCACCACTGACCTCGACCCACACGTAGGCCACGCGGATCGAGGTGTTGTAGATCTCGTCGTTGCGGAACTGCACCGTGCCCGGCAGGTGGGGCTCGTCACCATCCGGCACCGGCAGCTCGCGGTCGCCGCTGACGTATTCGCCGCGGGCGCCCAGCACCTGGAAGTAGATGTCGTCGGAGTTGTCGGCCTTCAGGAACTGCGAGATCGTCGGCGGCAGCGAAAACACCACCTGGTCGCGTGCCACGGCCACCTGCTGGGCCAGGTTGCGGGCGGTTTCCTCGATCGCGCGGTCGAACGGGCGGTTGGCGATGTTTTCGGACACCAGCCAGGTGAGCCCCAGCGTCATCGGCCACAGCAGCAGCAGCGGCGCGAGCATCCAGTCGAGGATCTCGCCGAAGAGCGAACGCTGCTCGCGGGCCAAGGTGGGGCAACCGGCGGGTCAGTGCGGGATCTTCTCGAGGCAGTAACCGAGTCCGCGCACGGTGGCAATGCGGATCGGACCCTGCTCGATCTTCTTGCGCAGGCGATGGATGTAGACCTCGATCGCGTTGTTGCTCACCTCTTCGCCCCACTCGCACAGGCGCTCGACCAGCTGGTCCTTGCTGACCAGTCGCCCGGCGCGCTGCAGCAGCACCTCGAGCAGGCTCAGCTCGCGCGCCGACAGCTCGATCATCTGGTCGTTGATGTAGGCCACACGGCCGGTCTGGTCGAAGGTGAGGGGGCCGTGCTTGATCACGCTGGTGGCCGCCCCCAGGCCGCGGCGGGTGAGGGCACGCACCCGCGCCTCGAGCTCCTGCAGCGAAAACGGCTTGGCCATGTAGTCGTCGGCACCCAGGTCCAGGCCCTTGACCCGCTCGTCGATGCTGTCGGCCGCGGTGAGGATCAGCACCGGCGTGGACGTGCCACGCCCGCGCAGCCGCTTGAGCACCTCCAGGCCGTGCATCCGGGGCAGGCCCAGGTCGAGAATCACGAGGTCGAACTCGTGGGATTGCAGTGCGGCGTCGGCCTCGGTGCCGGAGCCGACCTGATCGGCGGCGTACCCCGAGTTTCGCAACGACCGCAGCAGGCCGTCGGCCAGCACTTGATCGTCTTCCGCGATCAGGATGCGCATGATGTCTCCTCACACTGCCAGTCACCTGCATTGTAGGCTGCGGCCCGGGAATACTGTACAAACATCCAGCTTTTGCGATAATGCCGCCACATCTTGGAGAGACGCATGGACGCACCCACCAAATCCGCAGGCAGCTCGGCCCTGAGCGGTGAAAAGGCCAAGGCCCTGCAGGCCGCCCTGGCCCAGATCGAAAAGCAGTTCGGCAAGGGCTCGATCATGCGCCTGGGCGACGGCGAAGTGATCGAGGACATCCAGGTGGTGTCCACCGGCTCCCTGGGGCTGGACATCGCCCTCGGCGTCGGCGGCCTGCCGCGCGGCCGGGTGGTCGAGATCTACGGCCCGGAATCCTCGGGCAAGACCACGCTCACGCTGCAGGTCGTGGCCGAAATGCAGAAACAAGGCGGTGTGTGCGCCTTCATCGACGCCGAACACGCGCTTGACGTGCAATACGCGCAAAAGCTCGGCGTCAACCTGGCCGACCTGCTGATCAGCCAGCCCGACACCGGTGAACAGGCCCTCGAAATCGTCGACGCACTGGTGCGCTCCGGTTCGGTCGACCTGATCATCGTCGACTCGGTGGCCGCGCTCACGCCCAAGGCCGAGCTCGAGGGCGAAATGGGTGATGCCCTGCCCGGGCTGCAGGCCCGCCTGATGAGCCAGGCCCTGCGCAAGCTCACCGCCACCATCAAGAAGACCAATTGCATGGTGGTCTTCATCAACCAGATCCGCATGAAGATCGGCGTGATGTTCGGCTCGCCCGAAACCACCACCGGTGGCAATGCACTCAAGTTCTACGCTTCCGTCCGCCTGGACATCCGCCGCATCGGCTCGATCAAGAAGGGCGAGGAGGTCATCGGCAACGAAACCAAGGTCAAGGTCGTCAAGAACAAGGT
>CAMLSD010000103.1 GCA_946482595.1 uncultured Comamonadaceae bacterium | reverse complement strand
GTCAGCCACTTGACCAGGTAGCCGCGCACGGTGGTGTCGGGCAGGTCGGTGGCCCGGGTGCCGGGCTTGCTGGCCAGGAACTTCGGCAGCTTGACGGCCTCGGTGCTGTCGGTGCGGAAGTCCGGCAGATAGGCCAGCTGCATCGTGAGGTCGTCGCGCCCACCGTCGATGTAGCCCGGCAGGCCGGCGCGCACCCAGCCGCGGCCCCACCAGTCGCCAAAGGCGAAGTTGTTGTAGTCGATGAACGAGTGGTAGTTGCGCAGCGTGGCGTTTTCGGCGTTCGGCCACAGCACCTTGACGCCCAGGTCGCGGGCAGTCTGGATGTCCAGGTAGCCGGGGTGGTTCATCACCACGTCGAACAGCACGCGGATGCCCTGGGCGTGGGCGGTGTCGACCATCTCGCGCAGTTCGTCCGGCGTGCCCATGTTCTGGTCGAGCACGGTGTAGTCCAGCGCGTAGTAGCCGTGGTAGGCGTAGTGCTTGAACTCCTTGTCGCCACCGACCACCCATCCCCGGATCTGCTCGTAGGGCGCCGTGATCCACAGGGCGTTGACGCCGAGTTCCTTGAAGTAGCCCTCGCGCAGCTTGTTCGTCAGCCCTTTGAGGTCACCACCGTGGAAGGTGCCGAAGTCGTCGCGCGGATTGGGCTCGCGCTTGCGGCCGTAGCTGTTGTCGTTCGACGGATTGCCGTTGGCAAACCGGTCGGTGATGACGAAGTAGACCAGCGGGTTGTCGGCAAAGCTGCCCGGCACGGCCGCTGGCGCGGGCGCCACCGGGGGCGCGGGGGCTGCTGCCGGTGCAGCTTGCGCAGCCGCCTGCGATGGCGGCTGCGAGGCCGGCGTCGAGCAGGCGGCCAGCACGGCGGCGGCCAGGGGGGCGATCAGGCGCACTTGCATCACTTGCAGGGCTTGGCTTCGCGGGCCTTGCGGGCATCGGCCAGCGAGGTGTGGATGGCGCGGTCACCGCTGTTCACCCAGATCTCCTTGGTCGTATTGCCGTCGAAGGACATGTCGCGTCCGCCCTGGTCCTTGGTGTCGCCCTTGTGGATGATGTAGTTCACCTTGCCCTTGGTGTATTCGTCGAGCTTGGTGTGCCAGTACACGCCGAACTCGTCGGTGCCGGTGGGCATCATCGGCTTTTGCCATTCCACGCCCGGGATGGGGATGCCCGGGTCCTTCCAGAGGTGGATGCCCCAGCCGTCGTAGGTGTTGTCGCAGCGGTTGTAGTGGATGGCCACCGAGCCGGCGGGCGGCGCCGAGGACTGGGCCAGCGCGGCCGAGCCGGCGCACAGCGTCAGGGCGGCGGCCACGGCGGCCTTCAGGGCGGATCGCTTGTCGAGCATCGTGTTGTCTCCTTCGTTGAGGGGGGATGGATCGGTGCGGCTCAGCCCTTGAGGCCGCCGGACGTGAGCCCGGAGACCATCCACTTCTGAGCCAGGATGAAGACCACGGTGATGGGCAGGCCGGACAGGATGGCCGCCGCCGCAAAGTCACCCCAGAGGTAGCGCTGTTCGTACAGGAACAGCTTGGAGCCGACGGCCAGCGTGAGCTTGCGCTCCTCGTTGAGCAGGATGGAGGCCACGGGGTATTCGATGATCGCCCCGATGAAGGCGAGCAGGAACACCACCATCAGGATCGGCACCGCCATCGGCAGCAGCACCAGGCGGAAGGCCTGCCAGGGCGAGGCGCCGTCGACCTTGGCGGCTTCCTCGATCTCGGCCGGGATGGTGTCGAAGTAGCCCTTGATGGTCCACACATGCAGGCCGATGCCCCCGGCATAGGCCAGCAGGAGCGACGCGTGGCTGTCGATGCCGAACAGCGGGAAGACATTGCCGATGCGGTCGAAGATTGCGTAGATGGCCACCAGCGCGAGCACCGCCGGGAACATCTGGATCAGCATCAGCGCCGACAGGGCCTGGGACTTGCCGCGGAACTTCATCCGGGCAAAGGCATAGGCCGCCGTGGTGGACAGCAGCAGCGTGATGCAGGCCGACAGCGTGGCCACCTTGACCGAGTTCCACAGCCACAGCAGCACGGGGAAGGGCGGTTGCACCAGGCGCCCGTCCGGGCCCTGGTACGAGATGCCCAGCGCCAGCTTCCAGTGCTCCAGACTGATCTGGTCGGGGATCAGGCTGCCCGAGGCGAAGTTGCCCGGGCGCAGCGAGATCGACAGGATCATCAGGAACGGAAAGATCACGACGCAGATCAGCGCGATCATGAAGGCGTGTGCTGCCAGCACGCGCCAGCGGTGAGACTTGTCCAGAACAATGGCCATGACGGTGTCCTCAGGCGGCCCTCAGCGGGCCTCCTCCTTGGTGATGCGGGTGGCACGCAGGTTGATCCACGACAGCAGGGCCACCATTGCGAAGACGACGGTCGAGATGGCGGCGGCCAGGCCGAAGTTCTGGCCGGAGTCCTCGAAGGCGATGCGGTAGGTGTACGAGACCAGGATGTCGGTCGTGCCGGCGGGGATCTTGGTGTCGAGGAAATCGGGCCGGCCGCCGGTGAGCAGGCTGATCAGCACGAAGTTGTTGAAGTTGAACGCGAATGCGGCGATCAGCAACGGCGTGAGCGGCTTCATCACCAGCGGCAGCGTGATGCGGAAGAAGTTGGTCAGCGGGCCCGCGCCGGCCACCGCCGAAGCTTCGTACAGGTCGGAGGGGATGGCCTTGATCAGGCCCATGCACACGACCATCATGTACGGATAGCCCAGCCAGGTGTTCACGATCAGCAGCATCACCTTGGCCAGCAGGGGGTCGGAGAACCACGCCGGCTTGATGCCGAACAGCGTCGACAGGATCAGGTTGATCTCGCCGAAGTTGTTGTTGAACAGGCCCTTGAACACCAGGATCGAGATGAAGCCGGGCACCGCATAGGGCAGGAACAGCAAGGTCTGGTACAGCCCGCGGAATCGCAGTGCCTCCCAGCTCAGCAGCACGGCCAGCAGCATGCCCAGCGACGCGGCGAACAGCACGGTCAGGGCCGCAAACGCGACGGTCCAGCCGAAGATGCGCAGGAAGGGCTGCTGGAAGGCCTCGTCGGTGAAGATGCGCTCGAAGTGCGCCAGGCCGATGTTCACCTGGAAGCCCGGCGAGACGGCGGTGCCGTCGGGCTTTTCGTAGAAGCCGGTCTTCATGTTGGCGCTCAGGCGTTCACCGGTCTGGCGGTTGAGCAGGCTGCCGTCGGCCTGCCGTTCGTAGAGCCGGCTCACCGGGCCGAAGCTGCGCAGCCCGGTCATGCGCACGCGGCTGCCGTCGGGCATGGCCACGGTCAGGGCCTTGAGGTTGGGCTGCAGTCGGATCACGTCCTTCAGCGCAACCGGTTCGCCCACACCGACCTGGGCCTGGGCTTCCGGCACCGCCTGGACTTCCAGCGCAGCCGTGCTGGTCAGGGCCAGCGACGGCGTGAAGAACACCGCGTCGGACTCGCTGTCCTGCAGCCGGGCACGGTACTCGGTGCCATCGCTCAGCAGTGAAAAGCCGTAGCTGCGCCCCTCGGACTGGTAGGTCTCGTCGAGGAAGTAGGCGGTGGCGCGCTCGAAGGTCAGCAGGTTGCGCGAGCTGTAGTTCGTGAAGCCGATCGCCACCGTGTAGATGATCGGGAACACCACGAAGATCACCACGCCGGCAATGCCTGGGAAGAGGTAGCGATAGGCATACAGCCGCGGCGAGGTGTAGATCCACGCCGCCATGGCGACCACCACGAGCATGGTGCCCGCCAGCAACGTCTCGCCCGCGGCGTACACGATGGTGACGAGATACAGCGATACCAGCGCAAGCAGCAGCCCGGCGGCGGGGTATGCGATGCGTTGGAGCCCGGTCGATGGCGTCATGGTGTCAGGGTGTCGATTGCGAAAACCCATGCACCACCCGGGTGGCGCATGGGTTGCGGGCGGCGTCAGCCGCCCGGTTCAGGTCACTTGGCGCTGATGCGCTTGGCAGCTGCGTCCAGGGCTTCCTTCGGTGCCTGGCGGCCTTCGGTCATGTTCTGCAGCGCGGACTGCATCGACGACCAGAAGCGACCCATCTCGGGGTTGTTGGGCATCGGCGCGCCGTCCTGGGCGCTGGCCATGGTGGCGACGATGTTCGGGTCGCTCTTGAGCTCGGCGAACAGCGCCTTCGATGCCGGCGTGCCCAGCGGCACGTCGTCATTGATGGTCTTCAGGCCGGCCACGGTGAGCATGTGGTTCTCGATGAACTCGACGGCCACGTCACGGTTGGGAGAGGCCTTGGAGATCATGGCACCCAGCACGCCGACGAACGGTGCCGCCTTCTTGCCGCCGACCGACGGAATCTTGGCCACGCCGAAGTTGATCTTGGACTTCTTCAGGTTGTCCCAGGCCCAGGGCCCGTTGATCATCATGGCGATCTTGCCCTGGTTCACGCCCGCTTCCATGTCGGCATAGCCGGCACCCTTGGGCATGACACCGTCCTTGATCAGGCGGGCGATCATTTCAGCGCCCTTGACGGCGCCGGCGTTGTTCACACCGGTGTTGGCTGCGTCGTAGGTGCCGTCGGCGTTCTGCTTGAAGGCGTAGCCACCGTTGGCGGCCAGCACCGGCCAGGTGAAGTAGGTGTTGTTGTAGTCCCACAGGATGGCCTTCTTGCCCTGGGCGGCGAGCTTCTTGTCCAGGGCGGCGATCTCTTCGAAGGTCTTGGGCGGGGTGGGCACCAGGTCCTTGTTGTAGATCAGCGAGACGGCCTCGATCGAGATCGGGTAGCCCCACACCTTGCCACCGGTGGTGAAGGCCTTCCAGGCCAGCGGGTCGATGTCGGCCTGGACCTTCTTGCCCGGCGTGACCGGTTGCAGCAGGCCCCCCTGGATCCACTCCCCGATGCGGTCATGCGCCCAGATCCAGATGTCGGGGCCCTTGCCGGCGGCCGCGGCCTGCTGGAACTTGCCCGGCGCATCTTCAGGGTGCTCGACCACCACCTGCACGCCCGTCTTCTTGGCGAACTCGTCGCCCACCTTCTGCAGGCCGTTGTAGCCCTTGTCGCCGTTGATCCAGATCAGCAGCTTGCCGGGTTCGGCCGCTGCGGCCGTGCCGGCAAAGCCTGCGGACAGCGCCAGGGCGGCGGCGGCCGCGACCAGCTTGATGCGTTGACGTTGGATGCTCATGCCTTGCTCCTCTTGTGGGTGAGATGTGACGGTCGAAACTCGACGGGGTTGGGGGAAATCATGGGGTCCGCGCCAGGGCCTGGCCCTGGGCGTCGAACACGTAGCAGCGTTGCGGCGGCAGCCCGAGATGGGCCACGTCGCCGATGGCCAGCGGGTTGTCGGCGTCGGCGCGCACGACCACCGGGGCCTGGGCGCCTTGCACGTCCACGTACAGGTAGGTGGCGTCGCCCAGGTGTTCGGCCACCTGCACCGTGCCGCGCAACTCGTTGCCCGGCGCCGGCTGGCCGGCCTCGATGTGTTCGGGACGCACGCCCAGCGTCAGCGCCGCGCCGGCCGTCAGGGCGGTGGCATCGACACTGGCGCGGATCTGGCTGCCGTCGGCCAGGGCCAGCACGGCCTCCTGCGCGGTGGCCGAGGCCAGCGTGGCCGAGACGAAGTTCATCTTGGGCGAGCCGATGAACCCGGCGACGAACAGATTGGCCGGACGGTGGTACAGCTCCATCGGCGAGCCGACCTGCTCGATGCGCCCGGCATTGAACACCACGATGCGGTTGGCCAGCGTCATGGCCTCGACCTGGTCGTGCGTGACGTAGACCATGGTGGTCTCCAGCTCACGGTGCAGCCGGGACAGTTCCACGCGCATCTGCACGCGCAGCGCGGCATCCAGGTTCGACAGGGGTTCGTCGAACAGGAAGACCCCGGGCTTGCGCACGATGGCGCGACCGATCGCCACGCGCTGGCGCTGGCCGCCCGACAGGGCCTTGGGCTTGCGCTCGAGCAGGTGCTCGATCTGAAGGATCTGGGCCGCGCGCTTGACCGCGTTGTCCTGCTCGGCCTTGCTGAAGCCGGCCAGCCGCAGGCCGAAGGCCATGTTCTCGGCCACCGTCATGTGCGGATACAGCGCATAGCTCTGGAACACCATCGCGATGCCCCGCTTGGCCGGCGGCACCTCATTGACCAGCTGCCCGCCGATGTAGAGCTCGCCGGAGGTGATCTCCTCCAGCCCCGCGATGCAGCGCAGCATGGTGGACTTGCCGCAGCCCGACGGGCCGACAAAAACGATGAACTCGCCATCCTGGATGTCGAGGTCGATGCCGTGCAGGGTCTGCACGTCACCGTAGGACTTGCGCAGCGCCTTGAGTTGCAGGTTGGCCATGGGTGTGGGATCGCTGGTTCGTGCCGGTGGGTTTGCCGCTGGATGTGCCCGCGTCGCGGGTCAGGCAATGATCTCGCCAAAGTAGGCGGCATGCGCGGGCAGGGTCAGGCGTTGCCCGGTGCGACTCGCCAGCATCGACCCTTCGAAGCCATGACCCTGCAGCGCCCGCGTGGCGGGAGCATCGCCGAGATCGACCTCGATCGGCTCGCGCCCGAGGTTGAAGACCGCCAGGATCGCCGGCGCGCTCTGGCCGGCCTCGGGGCGGCGCACCAGCGCCAGCACGGGTTCGGGCGTGTCGATGAATTCGATCGAGCCGGTCACCAGCGCGGGCTGCTGCTTGCGCCAGGCCAGGAACAGGCGCGTGAAGTTCAGCGGCGAGCTCATGTCGGCGTCGTTGACGTCGACGGCATGGGCGCGGTGCTCGGACGGCACAGGCAGCCAGGGCCTCACGTCGCGCCCGCCGCTGAATCCGGCGTGCGGCTGCGTGCTCACCCAGGGCATCGGCGTGCGGCATCCGTCGCGGCCTTTGAACTCCGGCCAGAAGGTGATGCCGTAGGGGTCCTGCAACTGGTCGAACGGAATGTCGGCTTCGGTCAGGGCCAGCTCGTCGCCCTGCCACCAGCACACGCTGCCGCGCAGCGAGGTGAGCATGGCCATCGCGACCTTGATGTAGTCGGCGCTGGCGCCCGGGCCGCCCCAGCGCGTCATCACGCGGGGCACGTCATGGTTGCCGAAGGACCAGCAGGCCCAGCCGTCCTGCATCTGCGCCTCCAGGTCCTCGACCTGCTTGCGGATGTAGCCCGCGCTGCATTCGTTGGTCAGCAGGTTGAAGCTGTAGGCCATGTGCAGCTTGTCGCCGCCGCGGGTGTAGTCAGCCATGGTCTTGAGCGAGTCGTCGTCGCCGATCTCGCCCACGCTGGCCGCGCCGTAGTCGTTGAGCAGGCTGCGGATGCGCTGCAGGTAAGCCAGGTTCTCCGGCTGGGTCTTGCAGTACAGGTGGCGCTGCATGCCGTAGGGGTTGGTCTCCATCACCGTCTTGGTGTCGCGGTGTTCGGCCGGCGGGTTGTTGCGCAGCTGGCGGTCGTGGAACTGGAAGATGCACGCGTCGAAGCGGAAGCCGTCCACGCCGCGGTCCAGCCAGAAGCGGATGTCCGACAGCACCTGGTCCTGCACCTCGGGGTTGTGGAAGTTCAGGTCCGGCTGGCTGGTCAGGAAGTTGTGCAGGTAGTACTGGCGGCGGCGCGAGTCCCATTGCCAGGCGGAGCCCCCGAACACGCTGAGCCAGTTATTCGGCGGCGTGCCGTCGGCCTTCGGGTCGGCCCAGACGTACCAGTCGGCACGCGGGTTGTCGCGGCTGGAGCGGCTTTCCTTGAACCAGGCGTGCTGGTCGGAGGTGTGCGACAGCACCTGGTCGATCATCACCTTCAGGCCCAGCTCATGGGCGCGGGCGATCAGGCGGTCGAAGTCGCTCAGGTTGCCGAACAGCGGATCCACGTCGCGGTAGTCGGCGATGTCATAGCCGAAGTCCTTCATCGGCGAGCGGAAGAACGGCGAGATCCAGATCGCATCGACACCGAGGCTGGCCACATAGGGCAGTTTTTCGACGATGCCGGGCAGGTCGCCAACGCCGTCGGCATTGCTGTCGGCAAAGCTGCGCGGGTAGATCTGGTAGATCACGCCACCGCGCCACCAGTCGGTGCGCGCGGCGGGCTGCGGGGCGGTGCGGTTGTTCACGGTAGAGATCGACATCGAAAATCTTCAATGGAGTCCAAGGCCATGGACACGAACGGGCTCATGCCCATGGCCTTGCAGGCGACAACTGCCACCTGGGGTGGGGCGGGCGGCTGGTGCCGCCCGCAGGACAGGCCGCAGCCCGGTGGAACTTCAGCAGGCGCAGCACGATGGCTGCGCCGGCTGCATCACCACCAGGTCTCGACCTGCACGCCGTAGGTCATGCCGTTGGTCTTGTCGGCCCACACGCGGTTGCTGTTGTTGTTCACACCGCCCTTGGCGGCATCGTTCCAGCTCGCGTAGGTCACGAAGCCGCGCAGCACGGGGCGAGCCCAGAAGCCGCCGGACAGCGTGATCTGCGGCGCAACCGTCAGCTTGTGCAGACGCTGCGTGGCGCGATCGCCCATGCCTTCCTTGCCCTGGTCGAAGCCGTACTCGACCGCCAGGCTGAAGTTGTCGGAGAAGTTGTACTGGGGACGCACGCCGAACGACATCCAGTCGGCCTTGTAGCCGCTGGCGTCCTTGGTGTTGTCGATGATGAAGGTGGCCATGCCCGACCACTTCGTGCCCTGGGGGGCGAAGTACAGCTGCTCGACGATGCGGATCGTCTTGTTGCCCGTGGGGGCATCGCCGCCGGCGTAGGCCGGGATCCAGTTCTTGCCGGAACCGTTGCCCTTGCCGTACTGCAGCGCCAGCTTGTTGAAGCCACCGAACACGCCACCCTGGAAGTGCTGGAGGGTCAGCAGGTAGCCGGTCTTGTCGCCTGCGCTTTCGTCAGCCGGGGTGGTGGGGTCGTTGACCGAGCTGCCGCGGATGATCTGCAGTGCGGCTTCGAGCTTGCCGTCCTTGTTGACCGGGATGTCGTAGAAGCGGCCCTCGAACTTCTTGACCGACTTCAGACCCACGTCCGGACCGAACACGAAGCTGCCCGGTGCACCGTCGAGGCCCGAGTTGCCGCCGTTCTGGTGGTAGGCAAAGGCGAACTTCACGCCCGAGCTGCCGATGGCGATGTCCTCGATCCCGGCGCCCGGACCGGTGTTGGCCCAGTAGTAGTAGTCGTTGATGTGGACGTCGTTGCGGTTGTAGAAGCGCTTGCCCACCCACAGCTTGGCGTCCTCGAGCGCGCCGCCCTCGGGGAAGAAGCCGCCGGCGATCACGTAGTTCTCGCGGCTGGCGATCTGGAAGTTGTTGCTGGTCTTCTCGTTTTCGAAGTCCACGCCGGTGGTGGCGTCCTCGAAGTCCTGGGCACCCTTCTCGCGCAGGGCCAGGCGCAGGTTGTACTTGGCCCACGGACCGGTGTTCTTGCCGAACGGCAGCGCCACCGCCACTTCACCGTAGTTGTCGCATTCATTGCCCAGGCGGTACTTCGCCTGTGCGGGCCAGCCCAGGCGGAAGCACTGGAGATTGCCGCCCTGGTCGGTGGCGCCGACCTGCGTGCGCACATAGCCATGGAACTCGATGCCTTCGGCATGGGCGGCCTGCCCGCCGAATGCACCGGCGACCGCGGCCGCCGCGGCCAGCAGCTTGAACTTGCCTTTCATGAAGGGACTCCTCAGAGGTTTTTGCTTGGGAAGGGTGCTGAAGCGGGCTTCCGGGCCGCAGGGAACTTCAGCGGTTTGGGGGACGGGGCCCACGAGAAAAAAAGGGGCGACGCCCGATCGGGCGTCGCGAACTCGCTCTCGTGAGAAGAGACCGGATCGCGGTGCGACCGCCCCGACGAAGACGCCTTGCCGCTGGCGGCCGTGAAGGCGCCGTGCAGGCTGGGGGTCGTCGTGAGTTGAGGCATGGGTCGCAATCGCTGAGTACTTGGACTACAGAACAGCATGTAGTTTTCCAACGAAGCGAACTCTAGTAACGAAACTACTCATCTGGAACCAGGGTTTACCCCAAAACTACGGGAAAACTACATCCAGAACTCCCCGTAACTACGGAATTCCGCTGGACACTCACATTCGCGCCATCTAAGATCACGATGTAATTTGGCTACATGCAGATGTGGCAATGGCGCAACAGTGCCAGCCCAATGCACCGAAACGGACTGATTGCAGATGTCGAGAACAACGAGCTATCCCCGACTGTTGGGTGATGTGGGTGGGACCAATGCACGCCTGGCCTGGCAGGCAGGGGAGGGAGCGGGCATCACCGACGTGGTGACGTACCCGGCGGCGCAGTACGCAACGCTGCAGGCGGTCATCGAGCGCTACCTGTCCGATCACGACAAGCCGACGCCGCGCTGGTGTGCCATCGGCATTGCCAACCCGGTGGTGTCGGATCACGTGCAGATGACCAACCACCACTGGTCGTTCTCGATCTCGGCAGTGCGCCAGCATTTCGGCATGGATCGCTTCCTGCTGATCAACGACTTCACGGCGCTGGCCCTGGCGCTGCCGGCGCTGTCGGCCGATGAGGTGGTGCAGGTGGGGGGTGGCACGCCGGTGGCGAATGCGCCGCTGGGCCTGGTGGGTCCGGGCACGGGGCTGGGGGTGTCGGGCCTTTTGCCGGCGATGGCCGGGCATGGCGCGATCCCGATCAACGGCGAAGGTGGGCATGCCACGCTCGCCGCCACCGACGAGCGCGAAGAGGCTGTGCTGCGCGCGATGCGCCAGCGCTTCGGGCACGTTTCGGCCGAACGGGCGGTGTCCGGCTTCGGGCTGGTCAATCTATATGAGGCGGTCTGTGCGGTCGACGGTGTTGCCGCTGCGCCGCTGGAAGCCGCCGACATCACGGCGCGCGCACTCTCGGGCGACGACCCGCAATGCGTGGTCACGCTCGATCTGTTCTGCGGCTTTCTGGGCAATGTGGCCGGCAATGTGGCACTGACGCTGGGCGCGCGTGGCGGGGTCTACATCGGGGGCGGCATCGTGCCGCGGCTGGGGCAGGCGTTTGCGCAGTCCCGCTTTCGCAGCTGCTTTGAAGACAAGGGGCGGTTTCGCGCCTTCCTGGAGGCGATTCCGACCTATGTGGTCACGGCCAAGGCGCCTGCCTTGCTGGGTGCGGCCCGGGCACTCGAGGAACTGCCTGACCTGAATTGAGCACGGCGCGGGCATGCCCGCGCGAACGGGGAGGCAGCCTGGCTGCACGACCCATTTCAACTGAAGAGATGATGTAGCGAGGAGCAAACATGGTGAACAAGCGTGTGTGGGTGGCCAGTGTCGTGACCCTGGCGTGCGGGCTGACATCGGTGCCGGCCCAGGCGGGGGTGATGGACTTCCTGTTCGGTTCGAGCAACAAGGCGTCGGCCGCGGCGCCGGCCCCGACGGCGACGGCTGCGAGCAAGCGGCGAGAGTGGCAGGTGGCGGAGTTCTCCGCCGTGCGGCTGGATGCCCGCGAAGCCGGGGCCGCGCCCAATGGGCATCCCGCCAGCATCGCACCCGATCACCTGCGCCAGGTCCTGGGGGCCCTGACGGTGCAGGTGAAGGGTGGCAGCGAAAACCTCTTCAGCGCGGACGAGCTGGCCGAGCTTGCGGGCCCGCTGTCGCAGGCATTCGCATCGGCGGGCCCGCAGGACGACGTGTTGCTGTTGAGCACATCACGCCGCGAGGCCGGGCTGCTGGGCACGCCCTATGGGGTGACGGCGCGCCTGTTCGTGCAGGATGGGGCGCTTCAGGTCATCGTCAACGATGCGCGGCTGGACTTCGTGAACGTCTACCGTGGCACCAAGGTGTTGCCCGAGTTCAGGTTCGGCACCCGTCAGGCGGCGTCGTCGGCTGTGCTGTCGACCACCGCCGGCGCGGCGCGGCGCAGCGACTGGGTGGCATTGCCGGTCGGTGTGCCCATGCCTGCGCCGGTCACCGCGGCCCCGGGTCAGCTGGCACCCAAGCCGGTGGTCCTGAACGAGCCGGCGCGTGCGCAGGCTGCGCCGGTGGCACCCGCCGCGGCGGCCCCGGCACCCGTTGCAGCGACGCGAGACGCGCGCTTCTTCGAGGAGCAGGAGCAACGCCTGCGCGCACTCAAGCGCCTGCGCGATCAGAACCTGATCACGGAAGACGAATACCAGCAAAAGCGCAAGGACATCCTGCAGACGCTGTGACCGCAGCGGCCTGGCAGGGGCGTTGGCGCCCGCCGGCCGCTGGTCGTCCGCTGCCAGGCTCGTGGCAGACAGCAAAAAGCCCGCCGATGGCGGGCTTTTTTTTCATGTGTGGTGGGCTGGCAGTCAGGCGCCCGCGAGTGCGGCGTCACCGACGCCGCCCATCACCTGGCTGAAGCCGGCGTCCACATAGGTGATCTCGGCAGTGATGCCGGCGGCCAGGTCCGACAGCATGAAGGCCGCGACGTTGCCGACATCTTCGATGGTGACATTGCGGCGCAGCGGCGCGTTCTGCTCGACCACGTCGAGAATCTTGCCGAAACCCTTGATGCCCGACGCCGCAAGCGTCTTGATCGGGCCGGCGGAAATCCCGTTCACCCGCACGCCGCGGGGGCCCAGGCTCGACGCCAGATAACGCACGCTGGCTTCAAGCGAGGCCTTGGCCAGGCCCATGGTGTTGTAGCTGGGCACGTAACGCATTGCGCCCAGGTAGGTCAGGGTCAGCAGTGCGGCGCGTTCGTTGAGCATCGGCGCCGCCGCCTTGGCCATGGCCGGGAAGCTGTAGGACGAGATGTCGTGGGCGATGCGGAACGCTTCGCGCGACAGGCCGTCGAGGAAGTCGCCGGCGATCGCCTCGCGCGGGGCAAAACCGACCGAGTGGACAAAACCGTCGAATGTCGGCCAGCTCTGCCGCAGGTCGTCGAACAGGCGTGCGATCTGTGCATCGTCTGCGACGTCGCAGTCGAAGATCAGGCTGGAGTCGAACTCGCGGGCAAAATCGGTGATGCGGTCCTTGAAACGCTCGCCCACATAGCTGAAGGCGAGTTCGGCGCCCTCGCGGTGGCAGGCCTTGGCGATGCCGTAGGCGATCGAGCGGTTGGACAGCAGGCCGGTGATCAGAAGGCGCTTGCCGGCGAGAAATCCCATGGTGTCTCCGTGCAGGTCGAAAGGCGCGAGATTTTCGCACGGCTGCCATCAGATCGCGGCAGAATCCAGCCAGCGTTTGAAAGACTTCCTTCAGGCCCGGGACTTGCTTGGTGTGGTCGTGTCAAGGTACAATCCGACTTTCGCTAAGCAGACGTCAGTGGGCGGAGACATCCAGCCCATTTTTTTTGCTTGATCGCTTTTTGCCGGCGCGCTGTACTTCACGAATGTGAACAGCGTGCGCGCAGTCCGGTGTCGCCACGGCGGCTCCGTGCGGCCCAGGGCAGAGAGGATCGGCGCGTCGAGCCGGGCGGGGGCTGTATTCAGGGCTTCTCGGGAGCCCTTTTTTGGCTCTGTGGTGGGTTACTTGCCGTACCGAGGCGCCTTTGCGCCGGGTCACGGCATATTGTTTTGGGGTCGAATTCAGCAGTGGTATCAGGGCAGCAAGGGCAACGCGTCAGTTGGCAGGATCTGGTGGAGCGCACCGTCTCGGGGTTGGGCTACGACCTCGTCGAGTGCGAGCGCAGCGTGCGCGGCCTGTTGCGTGTCTACATCGACCGTCTTCCGGGTGACCCGGCAGGCGAGTTCATCACTGTCGACGACTGTGAGAAGGTCACCCGCCAGCTCCAGTATCTTCTCGAGGTCGAGAACGTCCCTTATGAGCGCCTGGAGGTCTCGTCCCCGGGGCTCGATCGCCTGCTGCGCAACGAGGCTGACTTCCGGCGTTTTGCCGGCGAGCAGGTCGAGATCACGCTGAAGCTTGCGTTCCAGAACCGCAAGAAGTTCAAGGGCGCGCTTGAGGCCGAGGGTGAAGGCTGGCGCCTGGTCTTCACCGAAAACAAGCAGGAACAGGCATTGAATTTTTCGCTGGAAGAAGTGCGTGAAGCACGACTGGTGCCGGTGGTGGACTTCAAGGGTCGCCGCCGGCCTGCTGCGCGTGATGCGCAAACGCCTGCGCCGTCGTCCGCGCAGCCGCCCGCAGCAGGCGCACCGGGAGCCGGCACACAAGAAGACGGAGGTCAGGAATCATGAACCGCGAACTGCTGATGCTGGTGGACGCGATCTCGCGCGAGAAGAGCGTGGATCGCGAGGTTGTTTTTGGCGCTGTCGAGTCGGCGCTGGCCTCCGCCACCAAGAAGCTCTATCAGGGTGAAGTCGATATCCGTGTGGCGATCGACCGTGAGACCGGCGAGTACGAAACCTTCCGTCGCTGGCACGTCGTGCCGGACGAAGCCGGTCTGCAACTGCCTGACGCCGAGATCCTGCTGTTCGAAGCCAAGGAACAGATCTCCGACATCGAAGTCGACGACTACATCGAGGAGTCGGTCGAGTCGGTGCCGATCGGCCGCATCGGCGCCCAGGCGGCCAAGCAGGTGATCCTGCAGAAGATCCGTGACGCCGAGCGCGAGCAGCTGCTCAACGACTTCCTGTCGCGTGGCGACAAGATCTTCGTCGGCACCGTCAAGCGCATGGACAAGGGCGACATGATCGTCGAGTCCGGCCGGGTCGAAGGGCGCCTCAAGCGCAGCGAGATGATCCCGAAGGAAAACCTCCGCACCGGTGACCGTGTGCGTGCGGTGATCGCCGAGGTCGACCCCACGGCACGTGGCCCGCAGATCATGCTGTCGCGCAGTGCGCCAGCCTTCATGATCGAGCTGTTCAGCCAGGAAGTGCCTGAAATCGAGCAGGGCCTGCTGGAGATCAAGAGCTGTGCACGTGATGCCGGCTCGCGCGCCAAGATTGCCGTGCTGTCGCATGACAAGCGTGTCGATCCGATCGGCACCTGCGTCGGTGTGCGCGGCTCCCGTGTGAACGCCGTGACCAACGAACTGGCCGGCGAGCGCGTGGACATCGTGCTGTGGTCCGAGGATCCGGCGCAGTTCGTGATCGGCGCACTGGCGCCGGCCAATGTGGTGTCCATCGTGGTCGACGAAGAGCGTCACGCGATGGATGTGGTCGTCGATGAGGAGAACCTCGCCATCGCCATCGGGCGCGGCGGGCAGAACGTGCGCCTGGCCTCCGAGCTGACCGGCTGGCGCATCAACATCATGACGGCCGAAGAATCCCAGGCCAAGCAGGCCGAGGAATCCGACTCCATCCGCAAGCTGTTCGTGGACAAGCTGGACGTGGACGAGGAAGTGGCGGACATCCTGATCGAGGAAGGTTTCACCAGCCTCGAGGAAGTGGCCTATGTGCCGCTCCAGGAAATGCTCGAGATCGAGTCTTTCGACGAAGACACGGTCAACGAACTGCGCACGCGTGCAAAGGATGTGCTGCTGACCATGGAAATCGCCAAGGAAGAGCGGGTCGAAGAGGTGTCGCAGGATCTGCGCGACCTCGAAGGCCTGAATGGCGAATTGATTGCCAAGCTGGCCGAAGCGGGAATCCACACCCGCGACGATCTGGCCGACCTGGCAGTGGATGAACTGACCGACATGACGGGGGTGGGTGATGCGCAGGCCAAGGCGCTCATCATGAAGGCCCGTGAACACTGGTTCACTGCCTGAAGCCCGGTACCCCGCATCGCATCATTCATCCAACGACACAGCACACCGCACCGCAAGCCAAGGATAAACAATGGCCGTTACCACAGTCGCACAGTTCGCCGCTGAGCTGAACCGCCCCGCGACGACGCTGCTGGAGCAGCTCAACGCAGCCGGGCTGGTCAAGGCATCGCCGGAGGACTCGCTGACCGAAGCCGACAAGGAACGTCTGCTCGATCACCTGCGCACCTCCCATGGCACCGCCGCGACCGAACGCAAGAAGATCACCCTGATCAAGAAGTCGACCACCGAGATCAAGCAGGCCGACTCCTCCGGCAAGGCTCGCACGATCCAGGTCGAGGTTCGCAAGAAGCGCGTGTTCGTCAAGCGTGACGAACCCGGCGCCGTGGCCGAAGAAGTCACGACGCCCGTGGTCGACGAAGCCGAACTCGCACGCCGCGAGGAAGAAGCCAATCGCCAGGCCGAGCTGCTGCGCCGCCAGGAAGAAGAGTTGGCCGAGAAGCGTCGCCAGCGCGAGGAGCAGGAACGCATCCAGCGCGAAGAAGCCGAAGCGCGCCGCATTGCCGCCGAAGCCGCCGCTGCAGCCGAGGCTGCGCGACTGGCCGAGGAAGCGCGTGCCGCCGAAGAAGCCGCCAAGGCTGCTGCTGCAGCCAATGCGTCGAAGGCGGGCACGGCCTCTGCGGCACCTGCTGCGGCCCAGCCCGCACCGGCTGCTGCTCCCAAGGCCGCCGAGGCACCGGCTGCAGCCAAGGCGCCCGAGGCACCGGCCAAGCCCGCCGTGCGGGTGGTCAAGGCGGCCGACGTCGAAGCCGAGGAAAAGCAGCGCCTGGCCGATCTGCAGAAGCGCCGCAATGCGGCCGAGGCCGAGGCCGCCGCCATCCGCGCGATGATGGCCGCGCCCAAGAAGGTGCTCGTGGCCAAGAAGCCCGAGGAAGAAAAGCCGAAGGTCGACCCGAACAAGGAAGGCATCAAGGGCACCATCCACAAGCCCAAGGCGGCTCCGGGTGCACCGGGCGCTGCGGCACCGTCGGCCAACGGCGCGGCCAAGCCGGGCGACAAGAAGTCGGTCAAGTCCGAGAAGCTGTCGTCGAGCTGGGCTGACGACGCGGCCAAGAAGCGTGCGCTCAAGACCCGTGGCGACAGCTCGGGCGGTGCGCGCGGTGGCTGGCGTGCGCCGGCCAAGGGCGGCAAGCGCGGCGACCGGGGCGATTCCTCCTCGTCGTTCGTGGCACCGACCGAACCGCAAGTGCATGAAGTGCATGTGCCCGAGACCATCAGCGTGGCCGACCTGGCGCACAAGATGTCGGTCAAGGCCTCCGAGGTCATCAAGCACCTGATGAAGCTGGGTCAGATGGTCACCATCAACCAGCAGCTCGACCAGGAGACCGCGATGATCGTGGTCGAGGAAATGGGCCACAAGGCCTTTGCCG
>CAMLSD010000102.1 GCA_946482595.1 uncultured Comamonadaceae bacterium | reverse complement strand
CCGCCCCAAGTTTCCTTGACCCCCTCGGGGGGCGGGCGGGGCGCAGCCCGGCCCTCGGGGCGCTCACAAGGTGCCGGCCAGTGCCTGCTCGACCCATTCGCGCAGCGGCAAGCCCTGCGGGAAGAACATGCTGGCCGCAACGGCCGCAATCACGAGGCTGACGATGACCGGGCCGACCCACTTCAGGCGGCTGCCCAGCGCGGGTGTGCCAGCCGGTGCCGGCTTGCCGCCGCGCAGCACCGCGGCCATCACATGCTTGCGCAGCGTCAGGGCCGCAGCGGCCATCACCAGGGGCCCGATCACGAACAGGGCTTCCATCGGGTCGAGATACTGCCCGTCCCATGCCCCTTCGATGCCTGACAGGCCCATGCCCAGCAGGAACATGACCGGCACCAGCAGCACAAAACCGACGATGGTGGCAGCCACACGCTGGGTCGCAGCATCGGAGGCTGCCGTCTTGGCCGTGGCAGCCGATCCGGCGCGGCCCCGCGCCTGGGCGTGGCGATCACGCACCTGGGCCACAGCCGCGGCCACCGGGTGAGCCGCCGGCTGGGCCGACACCCGGGCAAGCGTGTCCTGCGCCGCTTTGGCGCCGGCCTTGAGGTCCGGAGGCAGCCCCTGGCCCAGACGCAGCCGCTGCTCCTGTTCACGCTGGATACGCTCGATCTCCTTGACGTAGTCCATGCTCAGCCCTGATGAGACGCGGCCGTATCGCCATTCGGCCGGGTGGCGCCGGCCTTGCGTGGTCCCCCTCGCCGCCAGTGCGCCAGCAGATGGTCAGGCAGTTGCGAAGGCTCACCAGGGCCGACGGCCTGGGCGGTGTAACCCTCGCGTCGCGGCAGCAGCCTGAGCCGCCGGGCCAGTTCGCTCGCGATCCTCTCGGCTTCAGCCAGCACCGACTCGCGCTGCAGTTCGACGCTCTGGCCCGGGCCCTTCAGGCTGAGGACGTAAAGCGTATGGGTGTCAAAGCGGGACTGCCCCTGCGCCCGGGCCTGCGGGCCGACGCGCACCTGGCGCCGCTCCACCACGACACTGTCGAACTCGTCCAGTGACCACCGCTGCCGCAGCCCCAGCCCGAGGAAGGACACCCGGCGGTTCACGCTGCGCCCGGCGGGATCGACCAGCACCTCATGCTCACGGCCACCGGTCCAGATGGCGGCGGCACAGGCCGCCCACACCGCCAGCCCCAGCAGTGACTCCATCCACCCCGGCGGCCAGGGCGTTGACAGGAAGGCCGTGGCGCTGACGCCCACCACCAGGGCCAGCCAGGCCAGCGCGCGTCCGGCCGGGCGGTGTTCGGAAACCATCATCGGTGCGTAGGGGGCATTCATGGCGCCTCCTGGAGGCTGTATGTTCAGGGTCATTTTGCGCGGAGCCGGGCCGCTCGCATAGGGGTTGTGCCGCCACAAACTGGGGGGATGTGCACGACACCACGACCGCGCCGACCAGGCGGCCGCCCGGACGTGCCACAATCGCCGCCCTTTTCCCGGGCCACGCCATGACCAACCGCCCCACCCACTGCGCCATCGACTTCGGAACCTCCAACTCGGCCATCGCCGTGCCGGCCGACGCTGCGACGGGCACGCGGCTCGTGCCGGTCGAGGGCGAGCACCTGACGATGCCCACGGCCGTCTTCTACTTCACCGAACATGACGTGCCGCTGCCCGCAGGCGCCCCGCTGCCACGGGCCTTCGGCCGGGCTGCTGTGGCCGCCTATGTTGAGGCCCACGAAGGCCGCCTGATGCGATCGATGAAGAGCATCCTGGGGTCCAGCCTGGTCGAGCAGACGACCGACGTCGGCTCGGGCTACTCGGTGCGCTACCTTGACGTGATCACCTCCTACCTGGCCCACCTGAAGGAAAAGGCCGAAACCGCTGCAGGCGGCAGGCTTGACCAGGTCGTGCTGGGTCGGCCGGTGTTTTTCGTGGACGACGACCCGCAGCGGGACCGCCAGGCCCAGGCCAGCCTCGAAGCCGCGGCGCGGGACGTCGGGTTCACCGAGATTGCCTTCCAGTACGAGCCACTTGCCGCGGCCTTCGACTTCGAGGCAACGACCGAGCGTGAACAGCGGGTGCTGGTGGCCGACATCGGCGGCGGCACGTCGGACTTCTCGGTGGTGCGGGTGGGGCCGAAGCGCATGCACCGGCTCGATCGCCGCGAGGACATCCTGGCCAACCACGGCGTGCATGTCGCCGGCACCGATTTCGACCGCCGCATCGAGCTGGCGTGCATCCTGACCGAACTGGGGTTCAGGGCGCTCGGCCCGAGCGTGAATGGTGCCCCGGGGCGCGAGGTGCCGAGCGCGGTGTACTTCGACCTGGCCACCTGGCATCTGATCAACACGGTCTACAACCCGCAACGTGTGGCCGAACTGCGATCGATGGCCAGCTTCTATGCCGACCCGGCGCACCACCGCCGCCTGATGACCACCCTCACCGAACGCCTGGGCCACGATCTGGTCGGCCGCGCCGAGGCCGCGAAGATCGCGGTGGCGCAGGGAGGCACACATGTGATCGACCTGGGCTGGGTCGAACGGGGACTCAGCGTCACGCTGGACGAGGCCCAGGCCGAACGTGCGATGACCGACGACATCGAGCGCATCGTGGCCGCAGCCCGGCGCACCGTGGCCGACGCCGGTCTGCAACCGCAGGAAATCGACGCGCTCTACTTCACCGGCGGCTCGACCGGGTTGCGCCTGCTGACCGACCGGCTCGCCGCCGCGTTCGACACCGCGCGCCCGATGCGCGGCGATCGGCTGGCCAGCGTGGCCACCGGCCTGGGGCTGTACGCCACACGCCGCTTTGCGCCGCAAAGCGCGCAGGCAGCCTGAGCCCGTTGCGCCAGCCAGCCCGCCAGTCTCAGGTCGGGACCGGCACGACCACCGCAGCGACGTCCTGCGCCAGGACCTGATTGCGTGAGCGTTTGGCCAGGTACAGCCGACGATCGGCCGCTGACAGCAAGGCCTGCACGTCCGCACCGATGCCCTCCTCGCTGGAACAGGCCACCCCGGCGCTGACCGTCACCGGCATGCGACCGGCCCGGTGGGCCTGGGCCACGGCTGCGCGGGCGCGCTCGGCCACGGCCTGCGCATCGCCCAGGCCCGTGTCCTGCAGCACCAGCACGAACTCCTCGCCCCCGTAGCGGCCGAGCAGGTCCGAGCTGCGCAGACCGGATCGCACCAGCTCGGCAAAGTCCCGCAGGGCGCGGTCACCCGCCAGATGACCGAGTTCGTCGTTGACCCGCTTGAAATGGTCGAGGTCGAACATCACCACACTCAGCGGCCGACCACTGCGCCGTGCGCGATCGACCTGGTGCTGCATGTCGACGAGCAGGCCGCGGCGGTTGGCCGCGCCCGTCAAGGCGTCGGTGACCGACAGGCGCTGCAGCTCGCGCCGCATGCCCTCGTGCAGGCACAGCAGGAACCCGGCGGCTGCCGCAACATTGAGCACGATGCTGCCGACAACCAGCATGAACTGGCCCGCGAATGCCTCGAAGATGTGGCCCGCCCCCTGGAGCGCCCCGGTGGTCAGGCGCAACACACCGAGCCCGGCAGTCGCGCCAAGCGCCACCGCGATCACCCTCGCCCCGCTCGACTGGCGCAGATGCGGCCAGAGCCGCCGGATCATCATGCCCACGACCACCAGCCCCAGCGCCGTGAACAGCAACGCGCGCAAGGCAAAGGGCCACTCGGTCAGCGCAGCCAGCACAAAGGCCGCCCAGCCGCCCGCCCCCACCGCCAGCGCCGCATGCGTCACGGGCCGCGCATGTGCCACCGGCGCGAACTGGGCGGACAGCGCGAGATAGCGCAACAGGTAGCCGCTCAGCAGCAGGCTGTTGGGCAGGACGATGGCCAGTGCCGGCCCGATGTCGTCGCGCACCACGTACAGCGTTCGGGCCACCGCGCAGACGAGTTCACTGACCGCCCAGAGCCTGGCGCCCGGCAGGGCGGCCCCGTCCGGACTGCGGCGAGACACCCAGACCACACAGGCCAGAGAAAAGCCGACCAGGGCGTCGGCGAACAACAGGGTGCGAATGTCGAGCAGATGCATATCACCTTGCAGTGAGCCACAAAACCGGGCACCAGGACGGTGCACTCACTGCCTGCCTGCGGCCGGCTTGACCGGCGTCAAGCCGCTGACGCACTGCCGTGGTGGCGGTACGTCGCACGGGAAGCCCGAAGGCGCACCCACCTTGTGCATCAGGCTTGCATACAAGATGGCACGACACTTGCTCACCACAAACTCACCATGCCTGCCGCCACCGACATCGCCACCCGCATCCTTGAAGCCATCCTGGCGCAGCGGCTCGCACCGGGCACGCGGCTGGCCGAACAGAAGCTGGCTTCGCTGTTCGACTGCAGCCGCACGCTGGTGCGTGAGGCACTGGTGCACCTGGCCGCCCGCGGTGTGGTCACCGTGAGCGCCCGGCGCGGCTGGTCAGTCGTCGAACCCTCGCTCGAAGAGGCACGCGAGGCCTTCGAGGCCCGGCGCGTGCTCGAGCTGGGCATGATCCGGCACCTGCGTCGAGCCTCGCCGCAGGCGGTCCAGGCGCTGAAGGAGCATGTGGCGCGCGAGCAGGCCGCGCTGGACGGCGATGACGTCGCCGCACGCAGCTTCCTGCTGGGCGACTTCCATGTGTGCCTGGCCGGGTGCATCGGCAACACGCTGCTGGCCGACACGCTGCGTGACTTCACGGCACGCACCACGCTGATCGCGATGCTCTACCAGACCTCGCACGATGCCCGCCAGTCGTGTGCCGACCATGGTCGCATCGTGAGCGCGCTGGAGGCCGGCGACACGACCCTGGCCGAGCAATTGATGGCCGAGCACCTCGAGCAGGTGCAGGCCGGGCTGCGCATGCAGGCCGGTGGCCCCGACCCGCTGGCACGCCTGCGCGCCGCACTCGCCCCGATCCGACCCGCCCGCGACCAGCCGGCCGCGGGCCGCCAGGAAACCCCGCCCCCCACGCCGGACCGACCGCCCGGCACCACCCACCTTGGAGAAGTCTCATGAAATTCGCTCGACTGATCTGCGTCGCTGCCACGGCCCTGCTGGCGCAGGGCGCCGCCCTCGCCCAGACGGCCCTGGACGACATCACGAAAAACCGCACGATCAAGATCGCGGTGCCGACCGACTTCCCGCCCTATGGCTTCGTGGGCACCGACCTCAAGCCGCAGGGGCTGGACGTCGACATGGCCGGCTACATCGCCACCAAGCTGGGTGTGAAGATCGAGCTGGTGCCGGTGACCAGCGCCAACCGCATTCCCTACCTCCAGACCCGCAAGGCCGACCTGGTGATCTCGACCCTGGGCAAGAACCCCGAGCGAGAGAAGGTGATCGACTTCACCGCGGCCTATTCGCCCTTCTATCAGGCGGTGTTCGGCCCGAAATCGGTGGCCGTCAAGGGCCCGGCCGACCTGGCCGGCAAGTCCATTGCCGTCACCCGCGGCGCCATCGAGGACATGGAGCTGACCCGCATCGCCCCCGGCGGCGCCGACATCAAGCGCTTCGAGGACAACAACACCACCGTCTCGGCCTTCGTGTCGGGCCAGGTCCAGCTGCTGGCCACCGGCGCCTCGGTGGCCGGCAACATGATGGTCAAGAACCCGCAACTGGGTGCCGAGTACAAGTTCGTCCTCAAGGATTCGCCGAATTTCATCGGCGTGGCCAAGGGCGAGGACCCGCTGCGCACCAAGGTCAACGAGATCATCGCCGAGGCGAAGAAGTCCGGTGACCTCGACCGCATGGCGATGAAGTGGCTCGGCCGCCCGGCCGGTGACCTGCCGCAGTGACGGACCGACCCTGACACCGCACCCGGGCGCTCACCATGCTCATCGATCTGGACTTCATGGCGGTGCTGTCGCAGTGGCCGCTGCTGCTCAAGGGGGCCCTGGTCACGCTGGCGCTGACGGCCGTCTCGGCCGTGCTGGGCCTGGCGCTGGGCACTGCGTGTGCCTGGGCCCGCTCGCAGGGCCCGGCGTGGCTGGGCGCACTGGCCGGCGCGTATGTGGAGGTCATCCGCAACACGCCGTTCATCGTGCAGTTGTTCTTCATCTTTTTCGGTCTGCCCAGCGCCGGCGTGAAGCTTTCGCCCGAGGCCGCCTCGCTGATCGCCATGGTGATCAACCTCGGCGCCTACGCGACCGAGATCGTGCGCGCCGGCATCGAGGCCACGCCGCGCGGCCAGATCGAAGCCGCACAGAGCCTGGCGCTGAACCGCTGGCAGGTGTTCTCACGGGTGGTGCTGCCCCCGGCCTTCAAGCGGGTGTGGCCGGCCACGGTGAGCCAGATCATCATCGTGATGCTGGGCTCGGCCGTGTGCGGCCAGATCTCGACCGAGGAGCTCTTTTATGCAGCCAACCTCATCCAGAGCCGCAACTTCCGCGGATTCGAGTCCTTCATCGTCGCCACGGCGATCTACCTGGCGCTGGCTGCCGGCGTGCGCTACACGCTGAACTGGGCCGGGCCGCGCTTCTTCTTCAACAGGTGAGCCATGGTCGATTTCAGCTTGTGGGACATCCTGCGCAACCTGCTGCTGGCAGCCCGCTGGACCGTGGTGTTGTCGCTGATCGCCTTCGCCGGCGGCGCGGTCGTGGGATTGGCGCTGCTGGTGGCGCGCATCGCGCGATGGCGCGGCGCGCAGACCGCGGTGGCCGCCTATGTCCAGGTGTTCCAGGGCACGCCGCTGCTGATGCAGCTGTTCCTGGCGTACTTCGGCATCGGCCTGTTCGGCATCGACGTCTCGCCCTGGGTGGCGGCCAGCCTGGCGCTGACGCTCTACACCAGCGCCTACCTCACCGAGATCTGGCGGGGCTGCGTGGACGCCGTGCCCAAGGGCCAGTGGGAGGCCGCACGCAGCCTCGCGATGAACCTCGGCGAGCAACTGCGCCACGTGATCCTGCCTCAGGCGCTGCGCCTGGCTGTCCCGCCCACGGTGGGCTTTCTCGTGCAGGTGATCAAGGGCACGGCGCTGGCCTCGGTGATCGGCTTCGTCGAGCTGACCAAGGCCGGCACGATGATCACCAACGCCACCTTCAAGCCCTTTGTCGTCTACAGCTGCGTCGCACTGATGTACTTCGCGCTGTGCTACCCCATCTCGGCCTGGGCCCGGACCCTCGAAAGGAAACTCCATGTCAAGCGTTGACAGCACGGCATTGGCCGAGCGTGCGGCTGAACCCACGGCGTCGGCCACCCCCTCGCCCGTCGTGCATATCCAGGGCTTGCGTAAGCGCTTCGGCCCGAACGAGGTGCTCAAGGGCATCGACCTGGACGTGCAGCCCGGCGAAGTGATCGCCATCATCGGCAAGAGCGGGTCGGGCAAGAGCACCTTGCTGCGCTGCGTGAACGGGCTCGAGACCTTTGACGAAGGCCGGCTCACGGTGGACGGCCAGCCGCTCGTGCACGGCGATGCCCAGGCGATGCGCGCGCTGCGCCAGCGCGTGGGCATGATCTTCCAGAGCTTCAACCTGTTTCCGCACCTCAGCGTGGGCCGCAACATCATGCTGGCGCCCACCCTGGTGAAGGGGCGCGATGCCGCCACGATGAACGAGCAGGCCCGGCGCCTGCTGGCCCGTGTGGGCCTGGCCGACAAGTTCGATGCCTACCCCGATCAGCTTTCCGGCGGCCAGCAGCAGCGCGTGGCGATTGCGCGTGCACTGGCGATGGAGCCCGCCGTGCTGCTGTGCGACGAGATCACGTCCGCCCTGGACCCCGAACTCGTCGGCGAGGTGCTGCGCGTGGTCGAATCACTCGCCGCCGAAGGCATGACGCTGCTGATGGTCACCCACGAGATGAACTTCGCGCGCAAGGTCGCCGATCGTGTGGTGTTCATGCATGCCGGGCGCATCCACGAGGCCGGGCCGCCGCAGCAACTTTTCAGCGACCCGCGCACCCCGGAGCTGCAGCAGTTCCTGTCCGCGCTCAAGGACTGAGAAGGTGTGAACGAACCCGCCTTGCCGGGGCCACGACCGCAAGAATCATCCGTTCGCCCGTTCTATGCTGCGCACCTGAGCTGACAGGAGAGCGCACATGAAGATCCTCACCCAGCGCGACGCCTTGCACATCATCGGCATCGAGTTGCGCACCCGAAATCTCGACGCGGCCCGCACCATCCCGCCGTTCTGGCAGCGAGTGCACGAAGACCGCGTGCTGGAGCAGTTGTCCGGCCGGCTGTCCGGCGACGTCTACGCCGTCTACACCCACTTCGAGCATGCCGGCGTCAACAACGAAGGCCTCTACTCGCTGGTGATCGGGGCGGCCATGCCGGCCCAGGCCGAGGTGCCCCCCGGCATGGTGCGTGTGGTGGCCCCTGCCGGGCGGCGGGCCGTGTTCGAGGTGGCGCCTGCCCGGCCGGATCGGGTCGGTGCCGCCTGGGCCAGGATCTGGGAGCACAGTGAACTGCCCAAGTCGTACGTGGCCGACTATGAACGGTATGGGCCCGACGGTCAGATCGACATCTGGATCGGCCTGCACCCCGCCGGAGCCTGACGATGGGCCAGCGCCGCGGCTGGGCCGACTACCATGGCCGCCTGGCCAGGGTGATGGCCCACGTGCATGATCATCTGGCCGAACCACTGGACCTGGACCGGCTCGCCGATCTGGCGCATCTGTCCCCCTGGCACTGGCACCGCATCTGGCATGCGATGTATGGTGAAACCCTGGCCGACACCGTGCGCCGCCTGCGCATGCATCGCGCCAGCGGCCTGCTCGCGCACTCGACACTCCCGGTGGCCGACGTGGCGCGACGCTGCGGCTATCCCAACGCACAGTCGTTCGCGCGGGCCTTCCGCGACCACCACGGCCTGCTGCCCACCGCCTACCGGCGAGAAGGCAGCCATCGGCAGTTCGACGACAGCCGCCCACCGGCACCGCCGGGCGGCGCAACGTGGGACGTGCAGATCCGCAACGAGCCACGCGTGCGCCTTGCCGGACTGGACCATCGAGGCAGCTACATGGACATCGGCCGGGCGTTCGAGACGGCGTTCGTGCACATGCATGCCGCAGGCCTGGTCACGCCCCACACCCGCTGGCTTGCGGTGTACTTCGACGACCCGTTCGCCGTGCCCGCGGCCCAGCTGGCGTCACGCGCCGGGCTGTCCCTGCCGCCCGGGTCAAGTGCGCCGGCCGGTCTGGTCGAATTCGAACTGGGGGGTACACGCTGCGCCGTGCTGCGGCATCGCGGTCCGTACGCTGACATGCGCTCGGCCTATCGCTGGCTGTATGGGCGATGGCTGCCGGCCACGGGCCACGAACTGGCAGACCAGCCCGTGTTCGAGGTCTACCTCAACAACCCGAGGGACACCGCGCCCGCTGACCTGCTGACGGACATCTGCCTGCCCCTGGCCTGAGGGCGCCGCGCGACCGCAATGGGCTCAGCGGGGCGCCGGCAGCAGCTTGAGACCGAGCCAGGCAGCAACGATCACCGCAATGACCGGCACGCTGATCGCCGACGGCACAAAAAATACCGACGCCAGCAGGGCCGCACCGCCAGCCGCCTCGACCACCGCGCCGCCCACGAACATGAGCACGCCCATCATCAGCCAGCGACGCATGTAGGTCGGCAACCAGCGCGCCTGTTCCCGGTTGTGGCGCCAGGCGGCGGCCCGCTCGAACAGCGAGCCGTGCGCCACGTCGCGGAACAGCCAGGCAAAGAACCAGTATCGGTACAGCAGTGTGCGCAGCCGCGGACCCTGCAGCCCGTCTGCCACCGACAGTGATTCGCTCATGATGCACCTCCATGGGGCGTCGCCACTGACTCAAGGTCTGCAGGCTCCATGGTGATCCGCCGCAAGCCGGCCGGTCCATCGATGAACACCCTGAATCACCGTGTGCTTTCGACCCATGGCACCATGGTGACCGAGCCCGAGGATTCAAGCAACATGCAAGTCAAGGTCCACCACCGCCCCGAGGCCACTCGCTTCGAGGCCCTCGTCGACGGCCACCTCAGCGTGGCCGATTACCACGTCCAGGACGGGGTGATGCACATGACCCACACCGGAGTGCCTGCGGCACTTCAGGGGCGCGGCATTGCCGCCGCGCTGGTGGCCGAGGCACTGTCACACGCCCGCACCCAGGGGCTCAAGGTCAACCCGGTGTGCTCCTATGTGCGCGTCTACATGAACCGGCACCCCGAAACCCAGGACCTGCTGGGATGAGCTGGCGCTCCCGCTGAGTGGTGGCCCGTGAAGCAGCGGTCAGACTCAGGCCGATGCCCGATCAGTTGGAGACGCGCGCCGTTCGCACGATGGCTTCGACCGCGGCCTGATGGCGCTCGAAATACGCCAGCCTGGGGGCGCTGTAGTCGATCACGAACAGTTCACCCTGGCGCACGATGCCATAGGCCATGCCACGCAGCCGAACGTCGTCGTACTTGCGAACCACCGCATAGTCGAAGCGGAAGCCCTTGCCGCCAAGAAAGTCCGCCGGTTCGAGCCGGGTCAGCTCAAAACGGGAGCCATCACGCGAATACAGGCCCTGGTAGAGGGTGACGATCTCATGCGGCAGCATCGTCGACTTGAACACCAGGGGTTTGCTGTCCTTGGGCGCGGGCGCCAGGGCCTCGCCATCCTTGAGGCCGACATAGAAGTTCAGGCTGTCGACCGTGACACCTTCGACCGTCCAGGTCACCGCAGTGGGCACGACCTTCTGCGACAGTTGATTCCAGTCTGTGTTGATCTTCACGGCCAGGCGATTCCCGATGGTGGTGTCACCAGCCTGGATGCGACTCACGCCGGCACAACCCACGAGCCAGACGGTGGCAAGGATGACAAGCAGTCGTTTCATGTCTGTAGTTCAGCAAGGTAGTTGCGGATCATGCCGGCATCCGGACTCTGCGGTGCCTGCTCGAGGTAGCGCTCGAAGGCGTCACGTGCGGCGGCCTTGTCGCCGCGCGACTGGTGGATGTAGGCCCGCGTGCGGTGCACGTGAGCCGGCAAGGTGCTGCCTTCGGCTGCCGAGGCGGCCATCGCATCGTCCAGGTCGGCCAGGGCCAGTTCGACATCGCCGTCGCCGGCGCGCAGGCGGCGCGTCTCGGCGCGGTAGCACAATGCAACGGCCCGCAACGCAGGCTTGAGGCGAAGCCTGTCGAGCAGAACCAGCGTTTCGTCGTACTGGCCACGCCGAAGTTCGTCATCAAGCAGGTCGACCAGGAAAGGCCGGAGCTGCCGGGCGTATTCGTCCTCTCCTCGAAAGCCGCTGCGATCGCCCGCCAGCCGCGCCAGTTCGGCGCCCCGTTCGTCCGATGGCGGGTGCGTTGCAAACAGCACGCTCTTCTTCGCAGGGTCACCTCCTGCGCCGGCGGTCAGCTCCTGGCGCAGGTTGTTCCAGACGGTGGACGCCTCGCGCGGGTCATACCCCGCGGCCGTCATCAACTCCAGGCCGATGCGGTCCGCATCGCGTTCGTGGTCGCGGCTGTAGGCGTAGGCACCGGCGAGGATCGCCAGCTGCGCGATCAGTCCCACGCCTCCGAGCGCAGCCCCCAGCAACTGCCCAAAGGCTGAACGCGCGCGGATGTCGCGCAGCCGCTCGATCGAATGGCGCTGCAGGTAGTGACCGATCTCATGCCCGATGATGCTGGCCAGCTGAGCTTCGTTGTCGACGCGCAGCAACAGTCCGCTCCAGATCTGCATCATGCCGTTGGGCGCCATGCTGGCGTTGAACCAGGGCGTGCGCACGGCGTAGACGCGGACATCGGGGCAATGGTCGGCACCCAGCTTGCAGGCAATCTCGTGCAGGTAGGTGCGAAGCGCCTGGTCGCGGATCAGGAAGGAGCTGCGTCTGAGGCGGGTTTCCTCGCGGTCCATCATGGCCCACAGGCCGCCCTCGTCGGTCGCCAGGTCAGGCCGGGTGAATCGGCCGGGAAGGGTCCAGCCTTCCGACTGTGCCAACGAGGCCGTGGACCCCAGGCCGAGACAGTGCGCACAGCCCCAGGCCAGCCAGCTTCGGCGCTTCATTTCGCGGCAGGGAAGCTGGTCAGCAGGACATTGATGGACTCGGCCGCCTTCTCGGCTTCACGCAGATCGCCGGAGCCGCGGGCAAGCTGGTTGAACCAGACCACTCGCCCGGTCTCCAGATCGACCAGCGAGGCGTAGCCAACCTGCATGCCCCCGCCAATGCCGACACCCAGGGCAGCCATCAGGATGATCGTCGCGACGCGCTCGGCGCTCGCATAACTGTCCCGGACCCAGGTGAACAAGGCGTAGCGGGCACCCGTGCGTTCGCGCAATGGCCGCATCACGTCGCCAAAACTCCAGTCGAGCCGGCCCTCCTTGGTCGGCAGAGCCCACCCGCCCGACGTGCCGTGATGCAGACTGATCGAACGGGCCACGGCCGCATGCAGCGACAGCAGCTCGGCATGTTCGTCAGCCAGCGCGGTGTCGAGGTCCTGGGTCTTGAGTCCCAGTTCGGCGGTACGGGCATGGATCGCCTGGGACATGAAGCGCTGTGCGGCGTCGGTCCAGTCGGCCTTGGGTTCCAGCACGCCGCCCGCGCTGATCGAGAACAGCTCGACGTCGACTGGCACCAGCACGACTCGCGCATCCTTGCTGACGGCGTCGAAGCCGGGCGCCAGATGGCGATGTGGGGTGCCCTGCGCATGCGCCAGGCCCTGACACCAGACGAGCGCGACCCACAACAGCAGGTGCAGGGACCGCACCAAGGCACGGCCAGTCGACAGCGCATGCAGCTGCGCACGGAATGCGGACACCATGTTCAAACCCTCCCCGGATCAGCCATCGCACGACTCGCCTTGAGCCCGGTCCGACCCGGCAGAAGCCCGGCAGGCCTGGGACGTGGCGGTCATGTCGCCTGTGCCGCAATCTGGTCGCGGCGGCGAGAGGATATCAGCGTCAGACGGCGCGCGCGCTGCTCGCACGCCCCCTCTTTTGGGGGGAGTGCGAGTCACCATCCGCTTCAGTCCGAACGTTCGTTTTCCCGGTCCTGCAGCAGCCGCCACATCACCTTGCCCGAGCCGGATTTCGGCAGCGAGTCGACGAACTCGACGGTGCGCGGGCATTTGTAGGCGGCCATGGTCGAGCGGGCCCACTCGATGATCTGCGCCTCGGTGGTCTGGCCCCGGGCTGCCGCCTTGAGCACCACCACGGCCTTGACCGACTCGCCGCGGTAGCTGTCGCGGGTGGCGATGATGCAGGCCTCCTGGATGTCGGGATGCTGGTACAGCAGGGCCTCGACCTCGGCCGGCCAGACCTTGAAGCCGCTCGCGTTGATCATGCGCTTGAGGCGATCGGTCAGGAAGAAGTAGCCTTCTTCGTCCATGCGCCCGAGGTCGCCGGTGCGGAAGAAGCTCTGGCCCTCGAACTGCACGAAGGCGGCGGCAGTGGCGTCCGGGTTGCGCCAGTAGCCTTTGAATACCTGGGGCCCGCGCGTGATGATTTCGCCGACTTCACCGACCGGCATCTCGGCCAGCGTGAGCGGGTCGACCACGCGCGAGTCCACGCCGAAGATCGGCATGCCCAGGCATTGCAGCTTGGCGCGCTCGGGCGGGTTGGCATGTGAGGGGGCAGCCGTCTCGGTCAGGCCATACCCTTCGGCAAAGCGCAGGCCATAGCGGGCCTCCAGCCGCTGGGCCACGGCCTCGGGCATCGCAGCGCCTCCGCCGCTCAGGTAGCGCAGGCTGCCGAGTTCGAAGCGTTCGAGGTTGGGGCTGCCCAGCAGGTCGATGATCATCGTGGGCACGCAGGTCCAGTGGGTGACCTGGTAGCGCGAGATCAGGTGCCCCGCCAGCTCGCGATCCCAGCGCGGCAGGATCACCACGGTGGCGCCCGAATAGATCGGGCTGTGCAGGCAGTACAGCATGCCGGTGATGTGGAACATCGGCACGACACCGAGCGTGACGGTTTCGGCGCTGCCATTGCCCCACATGCCGCCGCCGATCACGTTGTGCATGATGGTGCGGTGCGTGTGCATGCAGCCCTTGGGCAGACCGGTCGTGCCCGAGGTGTAGGGCAGCACCGCGAGGTCGTCCGCACGTGCCTTGGGCGGGGTGGCCTTCAGACCCGCACCCAGTGCCTCGGTCCATCGCGTGGCACCGTCCGGCAGGGCGGGGTCGGCTGCCAGCCAGTCGGCCATCGCCGCGGGCGGCGCATCGGCCGGGTCGTCGAAGCTGCTGGGCATGGCCTCGGCATAGCGCGTGACCACCAGGTGACGCAGACGCGCCTGCGGTGCGACCTTGGCATTGGCCGCATCCATGTACCCGGCCAGATCGGCACTGCACAGCGCCACCCTGGCCTCGGGGTCGGTGATGTAGTGGGTCAGCTCCTCGGCCCGGTTCATCGGGTTGATCGGCACCACCACCGCATCGGCCCGCAGGATCGCATAGAAGGCCACCATGTACTGCGGGCTGTTCTGCATGTAGAGCAGCACCCGGTCGCCCTGCCCCACGCCGGCATGCTGTTGCAGCCAGCCCGCGAGCGCCTCGACTTCGGCATGCAGCTGCGCATACGTCATCTGCCGACCGAAAAAGACGGTCGCGGCCTTGCCGGGGTAGCGGCGGGCCGTGATGTCCAGGTTGTCCCACAGGGTGGTTTCGGGCAGCACCAGGTCACGCGGCAGGCGCTTGGGCCAGTGAGCGTGATGCGGCCGCACGGGAGCCGGCGGATGGTGGGGATTCTGGGTGGCAGGCAAGATCGGACCTCCGCGGATGCTCTGCCGTCAGGGTAGTGCCCGGCGCGACGACGGCCCATCGGACAAAACACTACCCGGGCTGTCGCCGATGCGACAGCCGCCACCCGGCGATCAGGGGGCCAGGCCCGGGCGCCAGCGCAGCAGCATGTGCTCCAGCTGTTCCAGGGTGAACGGCTTGGCGAGAAAGTCGTCCATCCCGGCGGCCTGGCCGCGCGAGCGCATGTCCGGCTCGGGGTTGCCGGTGACGGCGACCACCGGGGTGCGGTGGCGCGCTGCGGTGGCCTCCAGCGAGCGCAGCCGCTCGGTCGCGGCCAACCCGTCCATGCCGGGCATCTGGACGTCCATCAGGACCATGTCGAAGGTCTGTTCGCCATACCGCGCCAGCGCCTCGTGGCCGTCGCCGGCGATCACGACAGACAAGCCCAGCCGCTCGAGCATGGCTTGCGTCATGACCTGGTTCACCGGGTTGTCCTCGACCAGCAGCACCCGGCCGGCAAAGCTGGAGACCGGCCGCTCCACCACCACACGCGCCGGTGCATGCCGGTCGTTCGGCCGGGCATGCTCGGCCCAGATCAGCCCGTCCACCAGCGAGCGGGGCCGCACCGGCTTGTAAAGCACAAACACACCGTCCAGGGTGGAGAAGGTGGAGTCGCTGGTCATGCCGCACATCAGCAACACGGGCAGGCCCGCTTCGCGGCTGACCTGTTCCAGCCGGGCTCGTCCACCGTGGGCCCCCAGCATGCGCTCATCGATCACCACCGCGCTGACACCCTGCGCCCCGGCCCGCCCCAGCTCGGCGAGCGTGGGCAGCACCGGCTTGACCTCGCACGCCACACCCAGCGACTGCAGGATGCGCCGCACATGTGTGACCAGCGGGTGATAGCTGGCCACCAGCACGACACGCGCACCAAGCGGGGCGGCCTGCGCCGGCGGAGCCCCCGGATCCGCGGCCTCACGTACCGGCAGGTGGATCGAAAAGGCGATGCCGAGTTCGGCTCGCCGGCTCACGCCGATGCGCCCGCCCATGAGCGCGACGATCTCGCGGCAGATCGCCAGCCTCAATCCCGGGCCGCCGGCCGCCCGGCCGACCGTGGCATCGTCGGGGGCAAAGGCGTCGAGCAAGGCCGCGACTTCCGGTCCGGGCAGACCCGCGCCGGTGTCCTGGACGGTGATGTTCAGCGCGACGCATTCGGCGGGCGCCGAGCGGCCCAGAACGGCATCGACCTGCACATGCACGCCGCCTGCCGGTACCACCCGCACCAGCGTCGAGACGAGGTGGCCCAGCGCTTGGCGCAGGCGCGCGGGGTCGGAACGGATCAGCGCGGGCACCCCGTCGCCCACCATGCAGGTCAGCTCCAGGGCCCGTTCATGGGCCGCGGCGGCCGACAGTTCGAGCGCGTCGAAGACCACACCGTGAAGGTCGACCGTCAGGTCTTCGAGTTCGAGGCGCCCCGCATCCAGCCGCGAGTAGTCGAGCACGTCGTTGACCAGCGCCATCAGGCTGTCCAGGCTTTGCCGCTGCAGGCCGACGATCTGCTGCTGCCGGCCGTCCAGCGGAGTGGTGCGCAACAGCTCGGTGGCGCCCAGGATGCCGTTGATCGGGGTGCGGATCTCATGGCTCATGGTCGCCAGGAAACGCGCCTTGACCTGGGAAGCGGCCCAGGCTTCGTCGCGCGAGGCCTGCACCTCGCGCAATGCGCGCACCAGCTCGTCTTCGAGCTCATGCCGCAGCCGCAGCGAAAACGCCACGAACACCCCGTACAGCACCAGGGCCCCGGTCATCGACGCGGCATGGTGCAGGGCCGGGTTCTGCACGCCGGCCATCAGGTCGGGCCAGCCCAGGCGAGGCAGCACCAGCGGCGTCACCACGAACAGCAGCAGCACCAGGCCGCCCAGGATCAGGCCACCACGAACCGACCCCACAAGCATCCAGATGAAGGGGAGCACCATCAGCCACCAGGTGGTGGGGGCCCCCAGCCCGCCTTGCAGCCACATGACACCCGCCAGCAGCAGCGCGACCGCACCCATGATCACCGCCAGCGCCTGGTCTGCGCGCCCGGTGCGGCGCACCCACACAGCCAGCCCGCCCACCAGGGCCAGCAGGGCCAGTTCGACCAGCACGAGCACCCGCGGGCCCTCGAGCATGAAGAACAGGCCGTAACCGATGGCACCGAGCACGGCCACAGCGGCGCTGAGCCAGAAGAGCCGCGCCTGCATGCGCCGCGTGAGCTCCTGGCCTTGTGTCAGGTTGACCCCACCCCCCTCGGGCCGGCTTGGCGGCTGCATCGGTTCGGACCGTCCTTTCAGAGAAGTCGCCCGGTCAGAACCCTCCGGGCGATCGATTTCGTTCTTCCTGCTCGCGCCATTGCACACACTGCGCATGGCGAGCATAGCGGGGAGTCTCGCATTGCTCCTGCATGCAGCGCCACAGGGCGAACAGCACCCGCCGCCCGCAGGCCTCGCGCGGCGAGGCGGCAACCGGCTCCGGTGGCGCGCCGCGGGCGGCAGGAC
>CAMLSD010000101.1 GCA_946482595.1 uncultured Comamonadaceae bacterium | reverse complement strand
GCGGGGCAACCTTTCAGCCGCTGCGCTCCTCGGCGCCACAGACGGGGACATACCGGGTCGGCTCGCTTCGCATCGCCTCGGGGAAGGGGTGTTGAGGTGACTCGGGGCCTTGCGCCCTCTCCCCAACCCTCTCCCGCAAGCGGGAGAGGGAGCGAACCCCCAGTGAGCATGTGCGGCGTCGCCGATGCGCGATGCCGGAGTTGCCCCCTCTCCCGCTTGCGGGAGAGGGTTGGGGAGAGGGTGCTTCGAGTCGCTGCAGCGGTGGTGTGTGGCGCCGTGTGTCGCCCCTGGCGGTGCGAGCCTTGCAGCACGCCCCATGAGGCCGTCACCGGCTCACACCAGCACCGGGCTGTGGTGCGCAAACGCGGGGGGCTGGGTCTCGGGAGCCACCGGCTCGGGTGCGAGCTTGAAGACGCCCACCACCTGGACCAGTTCGTCGGCCTGGGCCTTCAGGCTGGTGGCGGCTGCGGCCATCTGCTCGACCAGCGCGGCATTCTGCTGGGTGACGACGTCCATCTCGGCCACCGCCTTGCCCACCTGGGTCACGCCGGAGCTCTGCTCGGCGCTGGCCGCGCTGATCTCGGCCATGATCTGTGTGACGTTCATGACGCTGTGCACCACCTCGGTCATGGCGTCGCGTGCCTGATGGACCAGCGTGCCGCCGCGGTGGACCTGCTGCACGCTGGCCTCGATGAGTTCGCTGATTTCCTTGACGGCCTCGGTGCAGCGCCCGGCCAGGTTGCGCACCTCCATCGCGACCACCGCAAAACCCCGACCCTGCTCACCGGCCCGGGCGGCCTCGACCGCGGCGTTGAGCGCGAGGATGTTGGTCTGAGCCGCGATGCCTGCGACCATGCTGACGATCTCCGAGATCTTGCTGGAGCTGGTGTGGATGGCCTGCATCGTCTGGACCACCTGCGTCACGACCTCGCCGCCGCGTGCGGCCACCTGCGAGGCGCGCGCCACCATCTCGTTGGCCTGCATGGCGCCTTCGGCGTTCTGACGCACGGTGCTGCTGAGCTGCTCCATCGATGATGCCGTGACCTCCAGAGAACTGGCCTGCAGCTCGGTGCGGTGCGACAGGTCCTGGTTGCCCTGGGCGATCTCGCCGCTGGCGGTGGCCACGCTGTCGGCGCTGCTCTTGACGCTGTGCACGATGCGCGCAAGGCTGGCCTGCATGTCGGCCATCGCCTGCAGCAGCTGCACCATCTCGTCGTTGCCCGCCGGCACGACCGGCATCGAGAGGTCACCCTGCGACAACCGCCGCGCGACTTCGACCGCGTGTGTCATCGGGCGGGCCAGGCGGCGCGCCAGGGCCAGCGCCGCAATGATCAACAGCACCGTGGCCAGGCCGAGTGCTGCGGCAATGAAGGTCCGGGCCTGCGCCACCACGGCGGCTGATTGCTGCCGGAAGGCCTCTTCCTCGCGTCCGATCGCAGCGACCTGCGTGGCCATCTGGGCTTCGACGTCGGCATAGAGTTTCTGGAAGCCGGCCACCGCCGTGGCCGCCGCGGCCGGGGAGTCACCCGCGGTGAGCGTCAGCAGGTTCACCGCAGCGTCGGTATAGGCCTTCACCGTGGGCAGGGTGCCGGCGATGGTGTTGTGGGTATCCGGCGACAGCGCCATGCCGTCCAGCAGCTTCAGCGCCGCATCGAGGCTGGCAATGTGGTCGTCCAGGGCCTTGCGGGCCTCGGCGATCTGCGCCTTGTCGCGGCCGATGGCACCGAGCATCGCGCGTTGCACGTCACCGCGCACGGCGCCGTGCATCATCGAGGCGCGCTGGCTGGCCTGCACGGCCTGACCCATGCTGACTGAACCATCGAAGGCGCGTGACAGGCGTTCGGCGCTGTACAGGCCGACACCTCCCACCAGGGCGGCCACGCTGGCACCGGCCAGCCCGATCGAGAGAATCTGATTTCGCAACTTCACTGTGACCTCACGAGTCCGCGCCACCTTCGATGTTCGGGCTGCCGTCGGCGTGGCGCGCCGACGGCAACCCGGCCCTGGGGGCGCTCAGAACCAGATTTCGACCTGGGCGCCGTAGCTTGTGCCCGAGGTCTTGCCATCGCCCAGCCCGGTCACGCCACCGGTGCCGGCCGCGGCGTTGGCGGCGTCGTTCCACTTCGCGGTGGTGACGTACAGGCGCAGTTCGGGACGGTTCCAGAAGCCCGGGCCGGTGGCCAGGGTCGGCGCCAGCGTGAACTTGGTGAGCTTCTGGGTGGGCGAGCCATCGGGCTTGATCTGCGAGTAGCCTGCTTCACCAACGAGCTTGAAGTTTTTCGTGAAGGCATAGGACAGCCGCCCGCCCACCGACATCGAGGTCGACTTGGACCCGTTGGCCTTGTCGTTCTGCAGCAGCGCCTGTGCCTGGCCGCCCAGTGCACCGACCTGCCAGGTGAAGCTTTCCACCAGGCGCAGGCTCTTGACGCCCGAGCCGGCCGACAGGCCGCCGAAGTTGCCGTCCAGCCCGGCCGAACCCTGCGCGTACTGCAGCCACAGGTTGTTGCTGCCGCCCAGGCCCAGGAACTTGTCCTGCGTGTGCTGCAGGGTCAGGCCATAGCCGCTCTTGCCGCCCGAGAAGTTGCCCTTGGTGAAGGTGCCCAGCACGCGCAGGGTACCGTCGGGGTTCACGCGCAGGCCCGACAGGTCGACGTTGAAGCGGTTGCCCGAGACGGTCGAAGTCTGGTCGTTCTTGAAGTAGGCGATGCCCAGCTTGCCGGAGGCCAGCGGAATGTCGGCCCCGGCACCCACACCGCTGAGGTTGGTGTAGAAGGTGTCGACGATGTGGACGTCGGCACGACCGTAGAAGCGCTTGCCGATCCAGAAGGTCGTGTCGGGCGCGATGTCGTAGCCCTTGCCCTCGACATACATCTGGTTGATGCCGACTTTGGCGTCACCCGTGTCCGTCTGTGGGTTGTACAGGTTGGTCATCAGCGTGGCCTTGTAGTCCACACCGTCCGTCTTCATGCCCTGCGACAGCGCGAATTCGCCATAGATGTCGCATTCATTGCCCAGGCGGTACTTGAGGCCGGCGCCGTTGAGGCCGTAGCAGGCCCGTGAGGCATCCTTCTTCGAGGCGCCGGGTCCGGCACGGAAGTAGCCGCCCCATTCGACCGCTGACGCGGAAAAGGTGATCGACATCAAGGTGGCCAGCACCGTGGCGGGCAGGCCAACGCGCGTTTTCTTCGAGTACATCAGGAGTCTCCTCAGGGTGGTGAAACAGGCCATGCCGGCCCGGTGGGGTGCGCGTCGGCAGCAACTGCCTGACGCTGATCACTTTGAATGGGAACGTTCCAAATCAAAGTCAAAAAAAGGGGGGATGAATGGGTCGCTTGTTCGCGCCACGGGTTGTCATTTCTGCCTTGGTGCGCTGGCGGCCACGAGCCGGCTCATCGCCAGTTCGGGCGACATCGTGTCGGTGTTCCAGAACTCGCTCACCACGGTGCGCAGGGCCGCGTGGATGGCCGTGGGCACGGCCATGTCCACCGACACTGACGGCACGAGCAGGTCGTTCTTCTCGCTGGCCAGGAAGTCGCGGCCGGACATCTGCCCGCAGCTGTCGAAACCGTCCATCGGCACGCCGGCGCGCACCGGGATCGACCCCTTGCGCACATTGAACTGGGTCTGGAAGGCCGGGCGCATCAGCGCATAGGCCAGGTAGCCCTGTGCCTTCTGCGCCTCCCAGCTCTTGAGCTGGAACATCGCGAAGGCATCGACCACGAAGGAGTAGGTGCCCGAGGTCCCTGGGGCTGGCGAGCAGGTGAACTCGCGCCCCGGCCGCTGGCCCGCCACCAGGAACTCGCCCTTGGCCCAGTCGCCCATGATCTGGAAGGCCGCCCGCCCCTTGATCACCATGTCGGTGGTGACGTTCCAGTCGCGCCCGCGGGACTGCTCGTCGGTGTGCGCCTTGAGCCGGCGGAAGGCCTCCAGTGTGCGTTTCATGGCCGGACTCGACAAGGCATCCGGGTCGAGTTCAACAAAGGCCTTGCGATACAGGTCCACACCCGCCACGCCCAGCACCACCGTCTCGAACAGCACGAACTCCTGCCAGGGCTGCCCGCCCTGGGCCAGCGGGATGTAGCCCGCGGCGCGGATGCGCTCGGCCGCTGCCAGGAATTCGTCGAAGCTGGTCGGCACCGTGGCCACCCCCGACTTGCGCAGCACCTCGGTGTTGGTCCACAGCCAGTTGACCCGGTGGATGTTCACCGGCACGGCCACGTAGCGGCCGCGGTACTTGACCTGATCCTGCACCACCTTCGGCAGGACCTGATCCCAGTGGTCGAATGCGGCCATCGCATCCATGCTGGTCAGTGCCCCCTGGGCCGCCCATTCCTTGATCGCCGGCCCCTTGATCGATGCGGCCGCGGGAGGGTTGCCCGCCTGCACGCGCTCGCGCAGCGCGGACATGGCGTTCTGGCCCCCACCGCCGACCACCGCAAAGTCCTTCCAGGTGTGGCCACGCTCGGCAATCATCGACTTGAGCTGGGCGATGGACGCGGCTTCGCCGGGGGACGTCCAGAAGTGCAGCACCTCGACCTCACCGGCGCGTGTGCCGGTGAAGGCCAGTGCCGCCGACGCGGCAAGCAGGCCGCGCAGGATCACGTGCACCAGGCCGCGTACATGGCGGGCCTGGGGGTGGAACGTTCCAACTGGCGTCGAAAAAAAACCGGTGATCGGGGCAGCGCATCCCGTGCGGGCACACGCGTGCTCCACCGGTGCGAGAGGAAAGGGGCGGGAGGAAGTCATGGGGCGTACCTTCGGAAAACTGCGACCTGAAGGAAAGCGGCGGGTCAGGACACGACCAGTGTGTCCATCCGCTGGGCGGGGTGGGCCTGCAGGCGGTCTGTGCGGCGCCTGCGCCCTGGGCGGGCGCCCGGCAGGCACAGGGTCCACGGCGGCATCCGGGTCATGGTGTCTCCTTCTGAAGTGAATGCGTGCCGGACCACTGGCACAGATGGTCGATGAACTGACGCGGTTCGCAGTGCTGCACGAAGCGCTGCGCCACCTCGTGCATCAACGCCGACTTCCATCGGACGCTGCAGCATTGGTCAAAGGTCCAGGATGGCAGCACATCGGCTTCGCATTCCAGCAGTGCGGCACGCCGCGGATCCACCGCGGCCCAGGCAGTGCGCAGCGCCGGCATGCAGCCCTTGCGATGCGCAAAGCGCTGCTGGAAGCCTGGCTCGGTCAAGGCCATGGCCACACGCTGGGCCACCGGTCCGGCCGTTGTGATCGTGTCATCGCCCACCGGCACGAAAAAGTCCGCGATGGCCACGAAGTGTTGCTGTGTGCCGGGGAAGGCCTGCTCGACCACCGCGGCACCCGCGGCGGCGCGTGCCCAGTCCCCCATGACCTGCACGATGGCCTCACCGCGCTGAACCAGCGAGAGCTGGTCCCGCCAGCCCAGGTGCAGGCGCTGGTCATCGACCAGGCGGCGCAGGCGCATCAGACAGGCGATGGCGGCCTGCACGTCCGGCTCGCGCCACACCGACGGCCGCATCTGCACGAAGGTGCGCAGATAGGCGCCCCGCCCGGCCACGGCCAGCAACACCGTCTCGAACAACACGCCGATCTGCCAGGCCTCGGCACCCACGGCCAGTGGGTGGCGCACCAGGCGGCGAGCGTGCTCCAGGCCGGTGAAGAACTCTCGCACGCCGCCTTGCGCCCAGGACCCGAAGCGGGCCGCGGCCGGCGCATGGACCCAGCACAGGTTGGCGCGATGGATGCCCACCGGAATGCCATGCCAGTGTGCCCCCCGGCGCATGGTGCGCTGCACGAAGTGCGGCAGCGTCCCGGCCCAGCCGGCGGCCTGTGCCACCGCGCTCAGGTCCTGCAGTCGCGGTGAGCCGGTGTGCAGGGCGTCGGCCATCTCCATCGCATGCATCTTCACGGCCGAAGGCGGCGCGCCGTCGCGAGCGTCGACCAGATCGATGCCGACGCGGCCCAGCACCTCGCGGGTGAGGGCCAGGGCCGAGCGGTCTGACTCGGCCTGCCAGGTGTGGCTCAGCGCCCAGCCGTCGGTGGTGGCGCAGGTCAAGGCGGGGGCGTGGACCGGGCTCATGAAGCGTCGACCAGGATGGCCCGGAAGTCGTTGATGTTGGTCTGTGTCGGGCCGGTGTGCACCAGCGCGTCCACGGCGTCGAACAGGCTGGCGCTGTCGTTGGTGTCCAGGCACTGCCGCGGGTCGCACCCTGCCTGCACGGCCTGGGCCAGCGTCCAGGGTGCGATCCAGGCCCCGGCGGCGCCGGCGCGGCCATCCAGCCCGTCGGTGCCGGCCGAGAGGGCATGGATGCGATGCTGGCCCGCCTGCCCTTCCAGCGCCATCGCCAGCGCCAGCATGAACTCGGTGTTGCGCCCGCCGCGCCCGTCGCCGCGCACCGTCACCGTGGCCTCGCCGCCACTGAGGATCACGCAGGGCCGCGCAAACGGCACCCCCCGATGCGCCACGCTCAACGCCAGCGCCGCATGGGCCTTGGCCAGCTCGCGTGCTTCACCTTCCATCGCATCGGACAGCACATGACAGGCCAGCCCTTCGGACCGGGCCTGCCGGGCCGCGGCCTGCAGGCCGTCCCAGGCGCAGGCGATCAGCCGGTGTTCATGCCGGGCCAGACGGGCATCGTCCGGCTTGATCGACTCCCACAGGCCCTGGCTCAGGGCCGCATCCACGACGGGATGCCCATCGAGCCGGTAACGTTGCAGCACGGCCCGGGCGTCGGCACAGCTTGATGGATCGGGCAGCGTGGGCCCCGAGGCCACCAGCGAGGCATCGTCGCCGGGGATGTCCGAGATCACCAGCGTGAGCACACGGGCCGGGTGCGCCCGGGCCGCCAGGCGACCGCCCTTGATGGCCGAGAGGTGACGGCGCACGGTGTTGATCTCGGCGATCGTGGCACCGCGTTCGAGCAGCCCGCGTGTGATGTGCTGCTTGTCGGCCAGCACAAGCCCCGGCGCAGGCAGCGCGCACAGCGACGAGCCCCCCCCCGACACCAGCGCGATCACCAGGTCGTCGGCCGTCAGACCGCTGAGCGCATCCAACAGCAGGCGTGCGCCGGCCACGCTGCGTTCGTCGGGCACCGGGTGGCTGGCCTCATGCACGCGGATGTGCTGGGTGGGCAAGGCGGCGCCTACTGGCACCACCACCACACCGTCGAGCGGGCCGCGCCAGTGGGCCTCGACGGCACGCGCCATCGCGGCCGCGGCCTTGCCCACACCCACCACCACGGTGCGCCCGCGCGGCGGCTCGGGCAGGTGCTGCGGCACCACCTTCATCGGGTCGGCCGCGGCCAGCGCCGCGCGGTACAGGCCGATCAGTCGATCGACCTGCGGCGGGCGGGGCGACAGGGCGGGGTTCATGCGCATCGGGTGCACGCTCACTGGCCGAGACCGGCGCTGACCTGCAGGAAGTGCTTCATGCGGGTGAGAGCCAGCTCCGGGTCGCTCAGCACACCCGCCGCATCGGCCAGCTCGAACACCCGCGCGTAGTGCGCCACGCTGCGCGCCGCCTGCAGACCGCCGGCCATCGAAAAGTGCGCCTGATGCCCGTTCAGCCAGGCCAGGAACACGACACCGGCCTTGTAGTGCCGGGTCGGCGCGCAGAACAGCTCGCGTGACAGGGCCACCGTGGGGTCGAGCAGCTCGCGGTACAGGAAGACATTGCCGGCGGCCAGGGCGCTCAGCGCGACCGAGGCCACCGGCGCGATCGGGTCGAAGATGCCCAGCAGGCCGTGCGAAAAGCCCTCGGCGTCGCCGGCCATCAGCTCGGCATAGTTGAAGTCGTCGCCGGTGTACATCTTGACGCCCGGTGGCAGGCGCCGACGCAGTTCGATCTCCCAGCGCGCCTCCAGCAGCGAGACCTTGATGCCCTCGACCCGCGACGCGTTGTCGTGGATCAGTTGCGCCACGGTGTCCAGTGCCGCGGCCACGTCGGTCGAGCCCCAGTAGCCGCGCAACGCGGGGTCGAACATCTCGCCCAGCCAGTGCAGCACGACCGGACGGGAGGTGTCCTGCAGCAGCCGGCCATACAGGCGCAGGTAGTCCTCCGGCCCGCGGGCGGCCCGCACGAGCGCACGGCTGGCCATCACGATGGCCCGGCCACCTTCACCTTCGATCACCTCGAGCTGCTCGCGATAGGCGGCTTCGACCTGATCGAGCGTGACCTCATCGCCGGGGGCAAGCTGGTCCGTGCCGGCACCGCAGGCGAGGTCGCCACCAACGGCGCGCGCATGCCGCAGGCTGCGGGTGATGAGCTCGCGCGCAGTGGGCCAGTCCACACCCATGCCGCGCTGAGCGGTGTCCATGGCCTCGGCCACCTTGAAGCCCAGGCGGTAAAGGTGCTCGCGAAAGGCCAGTGTGGTGTCCCAGTCGACACGGGGCGGTGCATCGAACGGGTCGGTGCTGGCGATCGGGTCGATCACCACATGGGCGGCGGCATAAGCGGTGCGATTGAACGGGGTGACCGGGCCGCGCGGATGGATGGGCTCGGCCTTGAGCCGCAGCGTCTTGAGGGTGCCGTCGGCCTGGGGCAGTCGGATGTGCATGAGGGGTCCTTCGATCGTCTCAGGCCGGGATGCGGCCCAGGATGTGGTCGGCTGCCTTCTCGGCCACCATGATGGTCGGGGCATTGGTGTTGCTGGACGGCAGCAGCGGCATCACCGATGCGTCCACCACGCGCAGGCCGCTCAGGCCGATGACACGCAGGTCCGGTGTGACCACGCTGGCCGGGTCGCTGTCGCGGCCCATGCGGCAGGTGCCGACCGGGTGGTGATCGGTCTTGGCATGGGCGCACGCATAGTCGAACAGCTGCTCGTCGCTGCGCAGGCCCGGGCCGGGCAGCACCTCGCGCTTGACGAAACGGCTCAGCGCCGGTTGGCTCAGGATCTCGCGAGCGAGCTTCAGCCCCTTGATCGCCATCTCGCGGTCGTGCGGGTCGCTCCAGTAGTTCGGGTCGATTAGCGGTGCGGCGGCTGCGTCGGCGCTGGCCAGCCGCACCGAACCGCGCGAGGCCGGCCGCAGGTAGGCGGTGTTCAGCGTCACGCCGGCATGGTCGAGCCGGGCCATCCCGGCCTCGATGCCCGAGCCCAGACCCAGGTGGAACTGGATGTCCGGCGAGCGGGCCCGCTGCTGCGCATCGGCGTACCAGAAGCCGCCGGTCTCGAACAGGCTGGAGGCCACCGGCCCGTTCTTCAGCAGCAGGTACTGCAGGCCGGCGAGTGCGGCATGGTGCGGCTTGTTGAAGCGGTCGTAGGTGTGTTCGCCGGTGCACTCGGAGATCACGAACAGGTCGAGGTGGTCCTGCAGGTTCGCGCCCACACCGGGCAGGCCGTGCAGGCACTTGATGCCCACTGCCTGCAGATGATCGGCCGGCCCGATGCCCGAGAGCATCAGCAGGCGCGGCGAACCGATCGCGCCGCCGGACAGGATCACCTCGCGCGTGGCGCGCACGATGTGGCCGGCCTGGTGCCGCCCGCTGGAGAGCTCCACCCCGGTGGCACGCCCGCCCTCGACAACCACCCGCAGCACCTGCGCTTTCAACTTCACCTGAAGGTTGGGGCGCTGGCGGGCCGCGGCCAGGAAGCCGGTCGCGGCCGAAGAGCGGCGGGCATGCAGTTGTGTGAGCTGGTAGTAGCCCAGGCCGTCCTGCTGCGCGCCGTTGAAGTCGGCATTGAACGGAATGCCCAGCTCCTGGCCGGCCTGGAAGAAGGCCTCGCAGATCGGCAACGGGCTGATGGGGTTGGACACGCCCAGTGGCCCGCCATAGGCGTGGTACTCGTTGGCAAAACGCTGGTTGTTCTCGGAGCGCTTGAAGTAGGGCAGCACCTCGCGGTAGCTCCATCCGATGGCACCGGCCCGGGTGGCCCAGTCGTCATAGTCGGCGGCGGCGCCGCGCGTGTAGATCTGCGCGTTGATCGACGACCCCCCGCCGACCACCTTCGCCTGCGTGAAGCGGATGACCCGGTCCTTCAGGTGCCGCTGCGGCACCGTGTGCCAGCCCCAGGAGCCGATGCCGCGGGTCATCTTGGCAAACCCGGCCGGCCAGTGAAAGAACGGATGGCGGTCGGCGCCACCGGCTTCGATCAGCAGCACCCGCACCGAGGGATCGGCGCTGAGCCGGTTGGCCAGCACGCAGCCGGCCGAGCCAGCGCCCACGATGATGTAGTCGTAAGTGTCGTACTTCATAGACGCGAGATGGAAAGGGCACCGTCCACCTGGAACACGGTGCCGGTGGCAAAACTCAGGCGGCCGCTCGCCACGGCTGCAACGGCCTGGGCCACGTCGGCCGGTTCACCCCAGCGGCCCATCGGCACCAGCCCTTCGGCGATGCGCTGGTCGTAGCGCGCGGCCACCGCATCGGTCATGGGGGTGCGGATCACCCCGGGGCGCACCTCGAACACGCCGATGCCCAGCGTGGCCAGACGCAGCGCATACAGCTTGGTCAGCATGCCCAGGCCGGCCTTGGAGATGCAGTACTCGCCGCGTTCGATCGAGGCCATCTCGGCACTGACCGACGACACGGTGACGATGAAGCGCTCCGCCTCGCTGGACACCGACACCATGTGGCGCGCCACGCTCTGGGTCAGGAAAAACGTGCCGCGCAGGTTGACGCCCAGCACCTGATCGAAGGCCTGCGGGCTGACGTCCAGCAGGTCGCCGCGTGCCGGTGCGCCGATGCCGGCGTTGTTGACCAGGCCGGTGACCGGGCCACCCCAGTCGACCACATCGTGCACGAGCTGGTCATGGGTGTGGATGGCCTTCAGGTCCGAGACGAACAGCCGGGCCCGCACGCCCAGGCTGCAAAGCTGCTCGACCAGGCCGGGCGTGGCCGGCGGCCCCAGGTCGGTCAGTGCCAGATCGAAGCCCAGTCGGGCCAGCTCGAGCGCAATGCCCGCGCCGATGCCGCGGCCGGCGCCGGTGACGATCACCAGCCCGCGCGAGCCGGAACTCGAGGCAGTCATCGCAGCACCTCCGTGCGCAGGTGGTGACCGACGCGCAGCGCCTGGGCGGCCACCGTCAGCGCCGGATTGACCGCGGCCGACGACGGGAAGAAGCTCGCGTCGACCACATACAGGTTGTCGTGATCCCAGGCCATGCACAACGAGTCCAGCGCCGAGGTGGCCGGGTCCGTGCCGAAGCGCACCGTGCCGCACTGGTGCGACACGACTTCGGTGCCGAACGTGCTGGCCAGCACCACCGGGTAGCCCACCCCGCGCAGGATCTGCTTGCACTTGCGCACCCAGCGCGCATGCGCGCTCAGATTGCTGCGGCGCCAGTGCAGGTTGATGGCGCCGTCGGGCCGCAGCGTGACGCGACTGTCGGGCAGCGGCAGGTCTTCGCTCTGCGCATACCAGTCGACGCTGCGCTCGGCCAGGGCGCTGCGCACGAAACGCGGCACACGGCCCAGCGGCGCGCGCAGCATGGGCTCGCGGACCTTGCCCAGCAGTTGCAGGCTGCCCATCGGCTTGCTGCCGTTGCGGTCACCGAAGTAGTAGTCATGCACCGCCAGGGTCTTGGGGAAACGGGTGGTGTTGCGCTGCAAAGGATGGACAGCCAGGAGCGCGGTGGTGTTGTGGGTCATGTAGTGGCGGCCCACCACATCGCTGCGGTTGGCCAGGCCGCGCGGGTTGCGTGCGTTGGCCGAGCGCAGCAGCAGCGCAGCCGAATTGATCGCCCCGGCACTCACGACAAACATGTCGGCATGAACGGTGGTGGTGATGCCGCCTTGCACGACCTCAGCGGCCACCACACGCACACCGGTGCCGTCGGTCAGCAGCCGGCGCACATAAGCGCCCGAGCGCAGCTCGACATTGCCTGCACGCAGCGCCGGGCGCACGAGGCGGACCTCGGCATCGCCCTTGGCGTCGATCCGGCACGGGAAGGCGTCGCAGTTCTCGCAGCGCTGGCAGCGGCCACCCGGTCCGTGGTCGATGGCGCTGGGCATCGGAAAAGGCCGCAGGCCCAGCGCCGACAGGCGCTGCTCGATGCGGGCGATCAGCGGCTCGTGCGGCACCGGCGCGTGCTCATAGCCGCTGCTGCGCGGGGGTTCGGTCGGGTCGATCCCGGCCTGGCCTCGCACACCGAACAGCTTCTCGGCCAGGGTGTACCAGGGTTCGAGCGTGGCGTAGTCGATCGGCCAGGCCGGCGACACGCCCTCGTCGTGCTCGACCGCCTGGAAGTCGCGCTCGCGAAAGCGGAACATCGCCGTGCCGTAGAACTTGGTGTGGCCACCGACGAAGTAGTACATGCCGGGGCGGAAGGGCCGGTCGTCGGCATACCAGGTCTCGTCACAGCGGTAGCGCTGGTCGCAGAACACCGCCTCGGGGCTCCAGTTCTGCGGCTCGCGCGGCAGCTCGGGGCCGCGCTCCAGCACCAGCACCCGCGCGCTGCTGCCGGCCAGCTGCAGGGCCACGGCGCCGCCTCCGACACCGGAGCCGACAATGACCACGTCGTAGGACTCGTGCGCCATGGTCGTCAGGCGATCAGGGCTTCGGTGGCGGGATCGAAACACACGAGCTTGCTCAGGTCGACGAGGAAGCGCGCGGTCTGCCCGGGCTGCAGTGCAACGTCGGGCGCCAGGCGCACGGTGAATTCCTGGTCTCCCACCGCCAGCACGGCCAGCGTGTCGGCGCCGGTGGGTTCGATCACCTCGACCAGCGCCTCGAAGTGCTGCTGCGTTCGCCCGGGCGCGCCGCCTTCGGTGGCCAGCGAGACCGCCTCGGCACGGATGCCGGCGATGACGTCCTGGCCCACCCGCCTCGCGAGTGCGGCCGGGACGACCTCGGCGGGCAGCTCGAGACGGATGCCGGGTGCCTTGCCGGCGGGCATCACCAGGCGCTGGCCGCTGTCGCCACCCTCGACGCGCGACTTCAGCAGGTTCATGCGCGGGGACCCCATGAAGCCGGCCACGAAGGTGTTGGCGGGGCGGTTGTAGACCTCGTAGGGGGTACCGAGCTGTTGCAGCACGCCGCCTTTCATCACGGCAATGCGGGTGGCCAGCGTCATGGCCTCGATCTGGTCGTGCGTCACGTACACGATGGTGGCGTGCAGGCGCTGGTGCAGCTTCTTGATCTCGGTGCGCATGTCCACCCGGAGCTGGGCATCGAGGTTGGACAGCGGCTCGTCGAACAGGTAGAGCTGAGGCTCGCGGGCCAGCGCCCGCCCGATCGCCACGCGCTGGCGCTGGCCGCCGGACAGCTGGCGGGGCTTGCGCTCCAGCAGGTGCTCGATCTGCAGCAGCCGAGCCACCGACTGCACACGCTCCTTGCGCACCGACTTGTCGACCTTGCGCATCTCGAGCGGAAACTCGATGTTCTTGGCCACCGTCATGTTCGGATAGAGCGCATACGACTGGAACACCATCGAGATGTTGCGTTCGGCCGGCGCGACATGGGTGATGTCGCGGCCGTCCAGCCGCAGCAGCCCGCCGGTGGGTTCTTCCAGCCCGGCGATGATGTTCATCAAGGTGCTCTTGCCGCAGCCCGAAGGGCCGACGAGCACCAGGAACTCGCCGTCCTGCAGCGCGATCGAGATGTCGTGCAGGATCTTGATGGGCCCGAAGCTCTTCTGGACACTGATCAAATCTAGGGAAGCCATGCGAAACCTTGTTACTGCGATCTAACCTTTGACGGAGCCGGCCATCAGGCCGCGCACGAAGTACTTGCCGGACAGCACGTACACCACGAGGGTGGGCAGCGCGGCAATGAAGGCGCCGGCGAAGTGCACGTTGTATTCCTTGACCCCGGTGCTGCTGTTCACCAGGTTGTTCAGCGCCACCGTCAGCGGGTAGGAGCTGAAGTCGCTGAACGAGGCGCCGAAGAGGAACTCGTTCCAGATGTTGGTGAACTGCCAGATCACCGTCACCACGATGATGGGCGCGCTGTTGGGCAGCAGGATGCGCCACAGCACCCCGAAGAAGCCCGCGCCGTCCATGCGGGCCGAGCGGATCAGCTCGCCGGGGAAGGCCGCGTAGTAGTTGCGGAAGAACAGTGTCGTGAAGCCGATGCCGTAGACGACGTTGACGAACACCAGGCCCTTGACCGTGCCGGCGATCCCCAGCAGGCCCAGGGTCTTGGCCATCGGGATCAGCACGATCTGGTAGGGGATGAACACCGAGAACAGCATCAGCGCGAACAGCAGGTGGGCACCGCGGAAGTTGAACTGCGTGAAGATGTAGCCGTTCAGCGCACCGATCAGGGTGGAGATCGCCACCGCAGGCACCACCAGCAGGAACGAGTTGATGAAGTAGGGCTTCAGTCCGGTGGGCTGCACGCCGATCTGGGCCGTGCTCCAGGCGGTCCACCAGGGTTCGAGCGTCCAGGCGATCGGCAGGGCCATCAGGTTGCCGCTGCGGATCTCGTCCAGCGGCTTCAACGAATTGACCACCATCACGTAGACCGGCAGCAGGAACAACACCGCCAGGACGAGCAGCAGCGTGTAGAGCACCGTGCGGGACACGACACCGCCGTGTTGTTGTGCACTAGCCATTTCTCACCTTCTTCATTTCGCTGTAGAGGTACGGCAGCACCACGATGCCGATGGCGATCAGCATCAGCACCGAGCTGGCCGCACCGATGGCCATCTCGTTGCGCGTGAACGTGTACTGGTACATGAACACCGACGGCAGCCAGGTCGAGCGGCCGGGGCCGCCGTTGGTCAGTGCGATCACCAGGTCATAGGACTTCACGGCCATGTGGGCCAGGATGACGAAGGCGGAGACGAACACCGCGCCGAGCTGCGGGATGATGATGCGCAGGTAGATCTGCCAGGTCTTGGCACCGTCCACGCGGGCGGCGTTGATCTGTTCGGAATCGACGCCGCGCAGGCCGGCCAGGAACATCGCCATCACGAAGCCGGTGGTCTGCCACACCGCGGCGATCACGACGCAGTAGATCGCCAGCTCCCCGTCCTTGATCCAGCCGAACGCGAAGCTGTCCCAGCCCAGCAGGTGCATCGTGCGCTCCAGCCCCACGCCGGGGTCGAGCAGCCATTTCCAGGCCGTGCCGGTCACGATGAAGGACAGGGCCATCGGGTAGAGGAAGATCGAGCGGAAGGCGCTTTCGGCGCGGATCTTCTGATCGATCAGGATGGCCAGGCCCAGGCCCATGGCCATGGCCACCACGATGTACAGGCCCGCGAAGATGCCCAGGTTGGAGACCGACACCTTCCAGTTCTCCAGCCCTGCGAGCCGCTCATAGCTGGCCGGTCCGACCCACTCGTACTGCGGCAGCATCGTCGACGGCGTGAACGACAGGTAGAACGTGAACATGATGTAGCCGTACACGCACACCAGCACCAGGAGCGCGCTGGGCGACAGAAGCAGCTTGGGAATCAGACCGGCACGCATGTCATTGCTTCGCTGCAGCAACCATCTCGGAGACGGCCTTCCTGTCGTCGATCTGCCCGTTGAAGTGGCGGGTGATCACGTCGTAGAAGGCGTTCTTGACGGGGGTGGGGGAGGCGTGGCCATGGGCGATCGAGCCGACGAGCTTGTTCGACTTGCTGGCCGCGGCGAGTTCCTTCATCGCGCGCTTGCCGCACGAATCGAAGGCGGTGTCGGGCACATCGCTGCGCGCCGGAACGGCGCCCTTGAGCACGTTGAAGGCCGACTGCACGGCCGGGTCCAGGCTGGCGGTGGCCATCGCGGCCTGCGGGCGGGACTTGTCGGCGCCGACCTTGAACATCGCGAACTGGTTCGACAGGAACGACACGCTGCCCTGGGTGCCGGGCACCGGGAAGCACAGGTAGTCGCGGCCGGGTTCCTTCTTGGCATTCGAGAACTCACCCTTGGCCCAGTCGCCCATGATCTGGAAGCCGGCCTTGCCGCTGATCACCATGCCTGAAGCCACGTTCCAGTCACGTCCCGAGAAGTCCTTGTCGACCAGCCGGCGAAGCTGGCCCATGCGCTCGAAGATCTTCGTCATCGTGGGCGAGCCCAGGGCGGACGGGTCCAGGTCGACGAAGGCCTTGCGATAGAAGTCGGCGCCGCCGGTGGCCAGCACCACGCTGTCGAACACGGTTGCTTCTTGCCATGGCTGGCCACCGTGTGCAATGGCGATGAACCCTGCCTTCTGGACCTTCTCGGCCGCGGCGATGAACTCGTCCCAGGTCTTGGGCTCGGTGGTCACGCCGGCCTTGGTCAGCACGTCCTTGTTGGCCCAGACCCAGTTGATCGAGTGGATCGCCAGCGGTGCGGCGATCCACTTGCCGTTGTGCTTGGTGAAGCGCTGCACGGCGGGCGGCACGACCTTGTCCCAGCCCTCCTTTTCAGCCAGCGGGTTCAGGTCGGCCAGCACACCTTGCTTGGCCCAGTCGGTCAGGTCAAAGCCCATCAGCAGCACGGCGGCCGGCGGGTTGCCCGAGGTCACCCGCGAACGCAGTGCCGTCATCGCCTGCTCGCCGCCACCGCCGGCCACCGGCATGTCGTTCCAGCGGATGCCCTGCTTGTCCAGTGCGCCCTTGAGCACACCCAGCGCGGCGGCCTCGCCGCCGGAGGTCCAGAAGTGCAGCACTTCGACACTCTGCTGTGCCGATGCGGTGAAGGCCGTGCTCAGCAGGCAGGCGGCGAGGAGGTGGGTTTTTTTCATGCAAAGGTCTCCTGTGACCGCTTCGCAAGGAAGCGGCCTGTGGGTGGGTCGGGATGTCTCGCGGTGCCGCGCCGTGTGCGCTCACCGCGGGGAGGCAGGACTCAGTTGCGGGCGGCGGCCACCAGTTCGGCCACCGCCTTCTTGTCGTCGATCTGGCCGTTGAAGTGGCGCGTGATCACGTCATAGAACGCGCTCTTGATCGACGCCGGGACGGCATGGCCGTGGGCGATCGAACCGACAAGCGTCTTTTTGGTATTGGCTTCGGCCAGGTCCTTGATGGCCTTCTTGCCACAGGCGTCGAATGCGGTGTCGGGCACGTCGGTGCGTGCCGGGGCCGAGCCCTTCACGACGTTGAAGGCCGACTGGAAGCCCGGGTCCATGATGGCGCTGGCCAGCTTGGTCTGTGCGGCGGTCTTGTCGGCACCGACCTTGAACATCGCGAACTGGTCGGCGTTGAAGGACACCATGCCCTGCGTGCCGGGCAACCGGAAGCACAGGAAGTCGGTGCCCGGCACCTTCTTGGCGCTGACGAACTCACCCTTGGCCCAGTCGCCCATGATCTGGAAGCCGGCCTTGCCGCTGATCACCATGC
>CAMLSD010000100.1 GCA_946482595.1 uncultured Comamonadaceae bacterium | reverse complement strand
GGCATTCGCGGTCATCGACCGCGAATGACACGGCCCGAGGGGCCGTGACGGCGCGGACGCGCCGACGAGGGTTGGGCAACTTGTGTTGTCACAACCACTGCGCATTCGCGGTCATTGACCGCGAATGACACGGCCCGTTGGGCCGTGACGGCGCGAACGCGCCGGCAGGGTTGGGCAAGCCGAGCTTGTCACAACCACTCGGCATTCGCGGTCATCGACCGCGAATGACACGGCCCGAAGGGCCGTGACGGCGCACACGCGCCGACGAGGTTTGGGCAACTTGCGTTGTCACAACCACTCGGCGCAGAGTCACCCAGAGGTAGCCCAGGGCCGGTGTACGATGCCAGACTGCATGCGCCACGCTGGTGAACGCCTGGCGGCCACACGAAGGGAGACCCAGACGTGCTGGACATGGACACCCCCATCCTGCGGCAGGCTGGCCGCGACCCGCTGTCTCTGGCGCTGATCGATGCGCGCAACTGCACGCTGCGTCGCTTCGAGGCGTTCGAGGTCGCGGGAGCCGTGCATCTGCCCACCGAGGCCGAGGTCAATCCGGCTTTGTGGGAGCTGGGGCATGTTGCCTGGTTCCAGGAGTACTGGATCGGGCGCAATGTCGAGCGTTACCGTGGGGCTCACGCGGACCCGACCCGACCCAAGCTGGCGTCGATCGAGCCCGAGGCCGATGGCTGGTACGACGACCAGATCGTCTCGCCGTCCCTGCGCTGGCAGCTCGATCTGCCCGAGGCCGATGCCACGCGGCAGTACCTGGTGGACACCCTCGAATCCACGCTCGACCTGCTGGCGGGCGCGCCCGAGACGCCGGATGGCCTGTACATGTTCCGGCTGGCGCTGTTCCATGAGGACATGCATGCCGAAGACCTCGCGACGATGGCCCAGACCTTGGGCATCGCGATGCCCGACGTGCACTTTGGCGAGACGCTGGTGCCCAGGCCGCCGGTGCATGTGCCTACCTGCCGCTGGCAGCTGGGCAGTCCGGACGGCGAGGGTTTTGTGTTCGACAACGAAAAGTGGGCGCATGAGCTGCGTGTGCCCGAGTTCGAGATCGATGCCCAGGCGGTGACCTGGGCGCAGTTCATCGAGTTCATCCAGGACGGCGGCTATGCCGACCCGCGCTGGTGGAGCGACGCCGGCTGGCAGTGGGTGCAGCGCGAAGGGCGCAGCACCCCGGCGCATGTGGAGCAGGTGCGCAACGGCGTGCTGGTGCGGCGTTTCGGCGCGCTGGTGCAGGCGCCCGGCCACTGGCCGGTCACGCATGTCAGCCTGCACGAGGCCGAGGCCTGGTGCCGATGGGCGGGGCGCCGTCTGCCGCTGGAAGTCGAGTGGGAGGCGGCTGCCTCGCTGGCGAGGTCGCGCGGCTTTCGCTGGGGTGAGGTCTGGGAATGGACGGCCAGCCGATTCGAGCCGTTCGCGGGGTTCGAGCCCGATCCCTGGCGCGACTATTCCTTGCCGCACTTCGGCACGCACCGGGTGCTCAAGGGGGGCTCCTGGGCCACGCGCGGCCGCATCCGGCACATCAAGCACCGCCGCTTCGAGCGACCCGAAAGCGACGAGATCTTCTGCGGCTTCAGGAGCTGCGCCGTCTAGGCACGGGCGCGGGCCTTGGGCGTGCGGTAGGTCCACCATGGCAGCACGCGTCTGAGGGCAAGCACCTCACCGCTGCGCTCGGGTTCGTAGCCGGTGATGCCCAGCAGTTCGCGCTGCCAGGTGCTGGACTGCAGCATCGTCATGAGCTGGCGCACGTGCGGGTGTTCCAGGGCGCTGGCCAGCCCGACGAGAAAGTAGTGCTCGCGCGCCAGCGCGATGAAGTCCAGACCCTTGGCCACGGCGACGGCCTGGGTGCCGAAGGCGGCATCAGCACGGCCGCTGACCACGGCTTCGGCCACAGCCTGCATCGAGGGTTCGGTCTGGTCGAAGGTGGCAATGCCTGACGGATCGATCTTCTGCGCAGCCAGCAGCTCTTCCAGCACGACACGGGAACCCGTGCCGCGCTGACGGTTTGCGAAACGCAGGTCGGCTCGCAGCAGGTCCGGCAGGCCCTGGAGCGCCAGCGGGTTGCCCGGAGCGACCATCAGACCTTGCCAGCGCTGGGCAAATCCGATCAGCTTGTGGCGGCCGGGCTTGAGCATCGGACGATACACGCGTGCGGTGGGCGAACGCAGCGGTGCGTCGACCAGTGCATGAAATCCGGCCAGCAGACAGCGGCCTTCGTTGAGCGCCGCCAGCGCATCGACGCTGCCGGTGAACTGGATGTCCAGGTGCAGCTTGCGCGCTGCCGCATGGTCGCGCAGGCGGGCCAGGGCATCGTCATGGCTGGCATACACCGGGATCACGCCGGTGCTGTCGTCGAAGGCCACTGCAAAGGCACGTTCGAGCTCACCGCGCAGCGATTCGATCTGGGGTGCAAGGCGCGCCCGGGCACGGCGCTCGGCCCACAGCAGCTTTTCCCCAAAGGGCGAGAGCTGGGCGCGCTGGCCCTTGGCCCAGATCACCAGTTGCTGGTCCAGCTCATGTTCCCAGCGCTTCAGCTCGCCCCACACATGACGGTAGGACAGCGACAGCGTGCGCGCGGCGGCCGAGATCGACCCGCTGGCATGGATGGCTTCAAGCATGGCCATCAGCGGGTGATGCAGGTCGCGTGTGTCGCTGCGGTCCGGATTGAGCGAATAGGTCAGGGCAATCCTATGCATGAGCGTTCATATCGCGTGGGCTGTGGGTCCTGCCTAGGATAGCGGCGCAACCCTGCAGTCCCTCATGAACACCTTCGTTGAGAGCATCGTGGGCGCGGCCCAGCTCATCGCCTCGCTCGATCCCAAGCTGCTGCACATCGTGGCGCTGTCCCTCTCGGTCAGTGGTGCCGCGTGCCTGATTTCCAGTTTCGGCGGGCTGGTGCTGGGCGCCTGGCTGGCGGTCAGCGAGTTCCGCGGCCGCAAGGCGGTGCTGGTGGTGCTCAACACCCTGCTGGCCTTGCCCTCGGTCGTGGTGGGGCTGGTGATCTATCTGCTGCTGTCGCGCGCCGGGCCGCTGGGGTCGCTGGGCATCCTGTTCACACCCACGGCCATGGTGATCGCGCAGTCGGTGCTGGTGCTGCCGATCGTCACCGCCCTGTCGCGCCAGACCATCGAAGATGCGATGCGCGACCACGGCGAGCAGTTGCGCTCGCTGGGGGCCGGGCGGCTGACGTGTGCACTGATCCTGCTGTGGGACGAGCGCATGGCGCTGCTCACGCTGGGTCTTGCGGCCTTCGGTCGGGCTGTGTCCGAGGTGGGCGCGGTGATGATCGTCGGCGGCAACATCGATGGGGTCACCCGCGTGATGACCACGGCCATTGCGCTGGAAACCAGCAAGGGCGACCTGCCGCTGGCCCTGGCGCTCGGGATCGTGCTTCTGATGGTCGTGCTGGTGCTCAACATGATGATCGCTGCCGTGCGGGAATGGCGCGTTCGCGCCGACGAGGCCTACGCATGAACGCCGTGGTACGACCCCGCCTGGTGGTGCAGCCCAGCCCGCTGCAGATTCGCCTGCAGGGGGTGGGCGTGCAGTTCGGGCGCAAGCAGGCGCTGAGCGACATCGACTTGCGCATCCACGCCGGCGAGCGCATTGCCCTGGTCGGTGCCAACGGCTCGGGCAAGAGCACATTGCTGCGGGTGCTGCACGGCCTGCAGGCGCCCGGTACCGGCCAGCGCGAGGTGGCGCCACATGCTGACGGCCGCACGCTGCGCCAGGCGATGGTGTTCCAGCGTCCCTTCATGCTGCGCCTGCCGGCGCGCCTGAACATCGAGCTGGGGCTGTGGCTGGCCGGCGTGCCGCGTGACGAACGCGCCGAGCGGGCCCGCCTGGCGCTGCACCGCGTCGGGCTGACCGACCAGTCCGGGCGAAACGCACGGGTGCTGTCCGGCGGCCAGCAGCAGCGCCTGGCCCTGGCCCGCGCCTGGGCCCTGCGCCCGGACCTGCTGTTTCTCGACGAGCCCACGGCGAGCCTCGACCCGACCGCCAAGCGCGAGGTCGAGGCCCTGATCGAGGAGTTCGCCGAGCAGGGCATCACCGTCGTGATGAGCTCGCACAACCTCGGGCAGGTCAAGCGCCTGGCCCGCCGGGTCATCTACCTCGAACAGGGCCGACTGGTGTCGGACGTCGACGTCGATCATTTTTTCCATGGGGAGCTGCCCGTGGAAGCCCGCCAATTCCTCAAAGGAGAACTCCCATGGTCCTGATGACCACTCGTGTGGCGCGCCGCGCCGTCCTCGCCGTGCTGATGGCCGGTGCCACGCTGGCCGCGCAGGCCCAGGACAAGTTCATCGTCATGGCCTCGACCACCTCGACCGAACAGTCGGGTCTGTTTGCCCACTTGCTGCCAGCGTTCAAGAAGGCCAGCGGCGTGGACGTGCGTGTCGTGGCGCTGGGCACCGGCCAGGCGCTGGACATGGGCCGCCGTGGCGATGCCGATGTGGTGTTCGTGCACGACCAGGTGGCCGAGGAGAAGTTCGTCGCCGACGGCTTCGGACTCAAGCGGCAGCCCGTGATGTACAACGACTTCGTTGTCGTGGGCCCGAAGAACGATCCGGCCGGTGCCAAGGGCAAGGACATCGTTGCGGCATTGCAGAAGCTGGCGGCCGGCAAGAGCGAGTTCATCTCGCGCGGCGACAAGAGCGGCACCCACGCGGCCGAGCTGCGCTACTGGAAGGCCGCCGGTGTCGACACGCCCGCGGGCAAGGTGGCGGGTTACAAGGAGTGCGGTTGCGGCATGGGCCCGGCGCTGAACATCGCCTCCAGCAGCAATGCCTATGCGCTGACCGACCGCGGCACCTGGCTGTCGTTCAAGAACCGCGGTGACCTGGCCGTGCTGGTCGAGGGCGACACGCGCCTGTTCAACCAGTACGGCGTGATGGTCGTCAACCCCGCCCGCCATCCGCACGTCAAGAAGGACCTGGCCCAGGCCTTTGCCGACTGGGTGGTGTCGCCCGAAGGGCAGTCGGCGATTGCGGCCTACAAGATCGGTGGCGAGCAGCTGTTCTTCCCCAACGCCGGGCGCTGACGCGGGTCGCGGCATACCTGCGAAGATGCGTGTCATGGACAGTCTTGATCTGCAAGTGCTGAGCCAGGCCCGTGCCTGGCACCACGAGGGCCGCAAGGTGTGGCTCATCACGGTGGTTGAAACCTGGGGGTCGGCCCCCCGGCCTGCGGGTGCGCTGCTGTGCCTGCGCGACGACGGACTCGTGGTGGGTTCCGTGTCCGGCGGCTGTGTCGAGGACGATCTGATCGACCGGGTGCGTCAGGGCGAGCGGGTCGACACGCCCTCGCTGGTGACCTACGGCGTGACGAAGGAAGAGGCCGCGCGGTTCGGGCTGCCCTGTGGCGGCAACCTGCGTCTGGTGCAGGAGCCGTTGCGCGATGTCGCCTGGATCGACGAGGTGCTGGCGCGCACGCAGCGGCATGAGCTGGCGGCGCGGGTGCTCGATCTGGACACCGGTGCCGTGCAGATCGAGCCGGCCCGGCGCGGGCAGGGCTTCGAGTTCAGCGGGCGGCGCATGCGCGCGGTGTTCGGCCCGCGCTGGCGGCTGCTGATCATCGGGGCCGGTCAACTGTCGCGCGTGCTGGCCGAGATGGCCCTGGCGCTGGACTTCGACGTGACCTGCTGCGACCCGCGCGAGGAGTACCACCTCACCTGGGACATCCCGGGCACGCACTTCAGCAAGGCCATGCCTGACGACCTCGTGGTGGAGATGCAGCTCGACCCGCACAGCGCGGTCGTGGCCGCCACGCATGACCCCAAGCTCGATGACATGGCGCTGCTCGAGGCGCTCAAGTCACCGGCCTTCTATGTGGGTGCACTGGGCTCGCGGGGCAACACCGCCAGACGCCGCGAGCGCCTGGCGATGTTCGATCTGTCCCCGGCCGAGATCGACCGCCTGCATGGCCCGATCGGGCTGCATCTGGGCGCGCGCACACCGGCCGAGATCGCCGTGGCCATCCTGGCCGAGCTGATTGCCGTGCGCAACGGCGTGGAATTGAGCCAGAAGAAGACCGGCTCCAGCGTGCCCGCGCCCGCTGCCGGCATCGTCACGAATCACTGAGCTGCCGAAGCTTGCGATAGATCGTGTTGCGGCCGATGCCCAGGTGGCGGGCGGCCTTGGAGATGTTGCCGCCGGCTGCTTCGACCGCCCGGCGGATGGTGTCGAGTTCGACGGCCTCCAGCGTGGGCGGGGGGGTGTCGGCCGGCACCGTGCCCGGCTGCGCCGCGAGGTCTGCCCCCGCAATGGGCTGGGTCCGGGCTGAGGCCGCAAGGGGTGAGTCCGGCGCGGGGCGGGTCTCGTTCGGCAGGAATGGCGCCGGCACGGCCCGGGCCGGCGCTGCAGCGGGGCGGTCGGCCGCCGGGGCGGGGGAGGGCACCTCATGGGCGTCACGCCCCGGCCACAGCGTCGGCCAGCTGAAGAAGGCCCGCATGTGGAACACCCGTGCCTCCTGGGGGCCCTGCGCCACGCGCACGGTCAGCGGCTGGTCGCCATGGCGGCGGCAATGGTCGACGACCGCCGGCACCGACACCCCGAACACGCCTTCCAGGCCTTCCATGCGCAAGGCCGCTGCGCTGGTGCCCACAAATGACAAGGCCGTGCGATTGGCGCCCAGGATGGCGCCGTCCGGTGACACCGCCAGCAGGCCTTCACGCACCGTGCCCAGCATCTCGGCGCGCGGGTGAAAGTGCAGGCGCAGTCCGTGGCGGAAGCGGTCGCTGAACCAGTGGTTCTCGATCATCTGTGCGGACATGCCCACCATGGCCAGCGTGTGCGGATGGTAGGAGCGGTAGTCGCCGGTCACGTCGAGCACACCCATCACCTGGCCGGCGTGGTCGAAGATCGGCGAGGCCGAGCAGGTCAGGAAATGGTTGGCGCGGATGAAGTGTTCGTTGCCGTGCACGAGCGTGGCGGTTTCGTCGAACAGCGCGGTGCCCACGGCATTGGTGCCCTTGGTCGCCTCGGACCAGTTCACGCCGGGGGCCAGCGCAATCTGCTGCGCCTTTTCCATGAAGCCGTCGTCGCCGATGCTGTGCAGGATGGTGCCCTGTGAATCGGTCAGTACCACCACGCTGCGGGTCGAGATGATCTGCTCGAGCAGCATCTCCATCACCGGAGCGGCATGCTGGTAGAGCCGCTGGTGGCGGTCGCGGAGCTCGCGCAACCGGTGGTGGGGGACCGGGCTCAGGTCGGGCACGGCCAGCGCGTCGACCCCCAGCGCGGCGCAGCGCTCATGTGAGCGCGCAATCGACTGCTGGTGGGCGGGCGGCTGGATCAGGCCAGCGCCTGGCACCGCACCGCTGCGGGCTGCGGATCGGGTGGACATCGTGAGTCTCCTGGGCTCTGGGCGGCCCTGTGCGCACTATCCGCGAGGCGGCCGACCCCGCCTATCGGGGTCTGTGAGTAGTCGGGTGCAGCGCTCGGTTATTGGCGGGTGTTCCAGCCTGACACAGCCCGCTGCTTCGCACCGTGGTGACCTGGGGCAAACCCCGGGTTAGGCCTAGGTTTGCAGCCCTGAAACATAGGAACAAGATTGCATGGCACACCATTGCATAGGTGGATCGGGTGCGTCGCGCTGCGGCGCAAGCGCCGGTCCACCTGACCTCAGCCAACCGAAAGGCCAGCCATGCAGAAGGTCCTCCATATCAACCCCGAAAAGTGCACCGGCTGTCTCCAGTGCGAGATGGCCTGCAGCTTCGAGAACTACGGCGTCTACGCCACCTCGAAGTCGCGGATCAAGGTGTTCGACTTCCATCACACCGGGCGCAAGGTGCCCTACACCTGCACCCAGTGCGACGAGGCCTGGTGCCTGCACGCCTGTCCGGTGGAGGCCATCACCATCGACCGGGGCACCGGGGCCAAGGTCGTCAACGAGACCACCTGCGTGGGCTGCAAGGTCTGCACCATCGCCTGCCCGTTCGGCACGATCAACTACGTGCAGGAGACCGGCAAGGTCCAGAAATGCGACCTGTGCGGCGGCGAGCCGGCCTGTGCCGAAGCCTGCCCCACGACGGCCATCACCTTCGTCGATGCCAACTGGACCGGGCTGGACCGCATGAAGGCCTGGGCCGACAAGCTCGGCAACCAACCCGCCGCTTGAGAAGGAGCACACCATGTCCTGGGCCGGCAAGATCCTTCGCGTGAACCTCACCACCGGTGAGTGCAAGTCAGAACCCCTCAACATGGACTGGGCGAGGCAGTACCTCGGCTCGCGCGGTCTGGCAACCAAGTACCTGGCCAGCGAGGTCGACCCCAAGGTCGATCCGCTGTCGATCGACAACAAGATCATCTGGGCCACCGGCCCGCTGACCGGCACGATGGCCTCGACCGGCGGGCGCTACACCGTGGTCACCAAGGGGCCGCTGACCGGCGCCATCGCCTGCTCGAACTCCGGCGGCTACTGGGGCGCCGAGTTGAAGATGGCCGGCTGGGACATGGTGATCTTCGAAGGCCGTTCGCCCAAGCCGGTCTACCTCGCCATCGAGGACGACCGCGCCGAACTGCGCGATGCCTCCCACCTGTGGGGCAAGTCGGTGTGGGAGACCGAGGAGATCATCAAGAAGCAGCACCAGGACCCGCTGACACGCATCTCCAGCATCGGCCTGGCCGGCGAGAACCAGGTGCTGTTCGCCGCTGTGGTGAACGACCTGCACCGCGCGGCCGGCCGTTCGGGCGTGGGTGCCGTCATGGGCAGCAAGAACCTCAAGGCGATCGCCGTGCGCGGCACGCTGGGGGTGGGCAACATCGCCAACCCGAAGGAGTTCATGAAGGTCACCTTCGAGAAGAAGAAGGTGCTCGCCGACAACGCCGTCACCGGCCAGGGGCTGCCGACCTACGGCACCCAGGTGCTGATGAACGTGATCAACGAGATCGGTGCGCTGCCCACGCGCAACCACCGCGACAGCCAGTTCGAGGGCGCGAAGGACATCTCGGCCGAAGCGATGGCCACGCCCCGCAAGAGCGACGGCAAGGCGCAGCTCGTGACGAACCAGGCCTGCTTCGGCTGCACCATCGCCTGCGGTCGCATCAGCAAGATCGACCAGACGCACTTTTCAGTCGAGAACAAGCCGCAATACTGGGGCGCCACCGGCGGGCTGGAGTACGAGGCCGCCTGGGCACTGGGTGCGGCCAATGGCGTCAACGACCTCGAGGCGCTGCAGTACGCCAACACGATCTGCAACGAGCAGGGCATGGACCCGATCTCCTTCGGCGCCACGGTCGGTGCGGTGATGGAGCTCTACGAGATGGGGGTGCTGACCAAGGAGCAGATCGGCATCGACTCGCCGTTCGGCTCGGCCCAGGCCCTGTGCGAACTGGCCGATCTGACCGCCCGCGGTCAGGGCTTCGGCAAGGAGATTGCACTGGGCTCCAAGCGCCTGACCGCCAAGTACGGCCATCCCGAGCTGTCGATGAGCGTGAAGGGCCAGGAGTTTCCGGCCTACGACGCACGTGGCATCCAGGGCATGGGTCTGACCTATGCCACCAGCAACCGGGGCGCCTGCCACCTGCGCAGCTACACGGTGGCCTCCGAAGTGCTGGGCATCCCGGTCAAGACCGACCCGCTGGTCGCCGACGGCAAGCCCGAACTGGTCAAGGCCTTCCAGGACGCCACTGCGGTGTTCGATTCGGCAGGCATCTGCATCTTCACGAGTTTTGCGTGGGGTCTGGCCGACGTGCAGCCCCAGGTGGCGGCCGCCTGCGGCGAGGAGTTCTCGCTGGAGTACCTCAACGAGGTCGGCGAACGCATCTGGAACATGGAGCGCGACTTCAACAACCAGGCGGGTTTCACCGCGAAGGACGACAACCTGCCGCCGCGCCTGCTGAACGAGGCGGCCAAGACCGGCCCCGCCAAGGGTCTGACGAGCAAGCTGCCGGAGATGCTGCCCAAGTACTACGAAGTGCGCGGCTGGGATGCCGACGGCCAGCTCAAGCCCGAAACGAGGACACGGCTGGGTCTGTGACAAGCGCAAGTCCGGCTCCCTGGCCGGACACACAAGGGCGGGGCCGGGCCACTGGCGCCCGCCCTTCTGTCTGGAGCACATCACGATGAAACACGTCATCCTCGGCGCCGGCCCGGCCGGTGTCATCGCCGCCGAGACCCTGCGCAAGCAGGCGCCGCACGACACCATCTTGCTGATCGGCGACGAGCCGGAACCGCCGTATTCGCGCATGGCGATCCCCTACCTGCTGATCGGCAAGGTGGGTGAGCCCGGCACCTACCTGCGACATGACCCCGACCACTTCCGCAAGCTCGGCATCGAGGTCATGCAACGCCGCGCCAAGCGGCTGGACGTGGCGGCGCGTTGCCTGACGCTCGATGACAACAGCTCGGTCGACTTCGATCGCCTGCTGATCGCCACCGGCTCCAGCCCGGTACGCCCACCGATCCCCGGCATGGACCTGCCCGGCGTACACCCGTGCTGGACGCTGAAGGACGCGCGCCACATCCAGGCGCTGGCCGTTCCCGGCGCACGGGTGCTGCAGATGGGCGCCGGGTTCATCGGCTGCATCATCATGGAGGCGCTGGCCATGCGTGACGTGCACCTGTCGGTGGTCGAGATGGGCGACCGCATGGTGCCGCGCATGATGGGTCCGACTGCTGGCGGCATGATCCGGCAGTGGTGCGAGCGCAAGGGCGTGACCGTCTACACCGGCACCCGGGTCGAGGCCATCGAGGCCGGCACACCGCTCAAGGTGCGGCTGTCCGATGGCCAGCACCTGAGTGTCGACCTGGTGATCAGCGCCACCGGCGTGCGGCCCAACATCGGCTTCCTCGAGAACTCCGGCGTGACCTGCCTGCAAGGGGTGCTCACCGACGAGCACATGCAGACCAACGTCGAGGGCATCTACGCGGCCGGCGACTGTGCCGAGGCCTTCGACATGGTGTCGGGCAAGACCATCGTCAGTGCGATCCAGCCCAATGCGGCCGACCAGGCCTATGTGGCGGCGATGAACATGGCCGGCCGGCGGGCCGTGCTCAAGGGCGTGACCCAGATCAATGTGCTGGACACGCTGGGGCTTGTCTCCACCAGCTTTGGCGACTGGCAGGGACGCCCCGGCGGGCAGCATGTCGAGCTGACCGACACCGCGGCGTGGCGCCATCTCAGCCTGCAGTTCCAGGACGACCGGCTGGTCGGCTGCAACAGCATTGGATGGACCGATCACGTCGGCGTGATGCGCGGGCTGGTCGAGGGCGGCGTGCGCCTGGGTGAATGGAAGGACCGGCTGCTGGCCGACCCGACGCTGCTGATGCAGGCCTACCTGGCGCGAGCCCAGGCGCAGGACCGCTGGGCGCTGGCGAGGTCGAAATGAGCGTGGTGCAGGATGAGCGCATGAAGATCACCTTCAAGCTGTATGCCACCCTGACCGATCACCTGCCGCCCGAGGCGCGGCGCGACAACCGGATCGAACTGGAGGTGGCACCGCAGGCCACCATCGCCGACGTGATCGCGCCGTTCAACCTGCCGATGAAACTGGTGCACCTGGTGCTGGTCAACGGGCACTACATCGCACCCGAAGACCGGGCCACGCGTGTGCTGCAGGAAGGTGACGTGCTGGCGATCTGGCCGCCGATCGCTGGCGGCTGAACAGGCCCGTCGCATGTTCGGCAGCCTGCCGGAGGCTTTTGATCGCGAGATGGGCTGCACCGAGGCCGAATGGCTGAGCTGGCTGCCGGGCGCCTGCCGCGGTGCACCGCTGACACGCGACGGCGCCCAGGCCACGGTGCAGATCGGCGCCGGCGAGGCGGCCGGCCGGCTGCATCTGCAATGGCAGACCTTGCCGCCTCGCCGCATCGCGCTGGTCACCTTGCCGCGCCTGGCGGTGAGCTTTCGTTTTGAAGGGGTCGCGCCCGAGGCGCGAGCCGCCTTCATGCGTTACTTCGACCTCTACATGCAGCGCGGCGGCGGCTGAAGCCTCACTTGCGGCGGCTGCGGCCGGCTGGCTCGGCCGGCGCGTCGGCCTGCTGCTGCAGACCTTCGGACAGACCGATCAGCACCCCGCTGACGAGGGTGGCATAGCTGTCCATCATGGCCTGCGCCGCCTTCAGACTGGCCGCGCGGCTGGTGCGCAGTGCCTGCTGGGTCTGGGTCAGCATAGCCTCGACGGTGGTGCTGGCCTGCTCGCCGGTGTTCGTGCCCTTGAGCTTCATCGCCTCGAGCACCTGGCTCCACGGGCCCTGCAACTGATCGCCGGCGGCCTGGGCCGCCTTGGACACCGTGGCGAAGAACATGTCCTCCATCTTCTCCAGGTCGTCCAGGGCACTCTTCATGTGCTTGTCCTTCAGGTCCACGCCCTGTTCGACAAACTGCTGCAATGCCCGTCGGTTGGCCTCGACGGCCTTCAGCAGGGCACCATCCATGCCGTCGAAGGTCTTGGCCAGCAAGGCCTCGACGTCGACCGGACCCGCCGGATTGCGGGCCAGCCCGGTGTTGGCCGCCTCGGTCACCGTCTTGAGCACCTTGCGGATGTTGGCCATCGTGAGCTCGCGGCTTTGCAGCGCCTTCAGCGTGGCCGCACTGACCGTCTGGCGCAGCGTCTCGCCCTGCTTGGCCGTGGCCTGGGAAAACATCTCGATCAGTGCATCCTGGTCGATGCCGGACTTGGTCATGCCGTGCTCCTGTAGGGGGGGTGGTGACAACGTGCTGCGTATCCTCAGGCACAACGCAGCGCCGTGCAAGCCCGCCAGCGCCTGCGCAGGGCGGCTGAAGCTCAGCCCAACTGCTCCTCGCCGCGCAGCATCCACGGCCAGCCGAATTGCTCGAAGCCGTTGATGGCCAGCGAGGCCTGCCAGTCGATCCAGGGCTGCCAGGCCGTGCGCTGCCATTCCAGGCCGACCTCGACGAGACGGGCCTGTGCGTCGAGCCAGTCGAGCCAGGGTCGAAACGGTGCGATCAGCAGCAAGCTGGGGTCTTGATCCTGCATGGCGAACTCCTGCGGGGATGGACGAACCCGCACTATAGGCGGCACACGGCGGCCTGCGCCATTGACCCTGCTGTGCGTGCTTGACCTGCGGCAATTGCTGGCCAGGGGCCGCCGGCCGGTTCAGTCGCCCGTGGGGGCCAGGCGGAATTCGCGCACGGCCTCGATGTTTTCCAGGGCCGCGGACATGCTGGCCGCGGCATTGCGGTTGCTGGTGCGCAGGACCATGCTGTTGCGTCGTACGCGGCCCTCGCCGTCGAGCCGGTAGCTGAAGTTCGCGATGCTGAAGCCATGCTGTTCGATGAAGGCCTTGAGCGCCTCTTCGGTCATGCCGGAGCTGCGGTCGAAGCGCACCTCGAAGTGGAAGTACGCCTGGGTCGGCATGCGGATCTCGATCCAGCGAAAGACCGACAGCACGCCCAAGGTCAGCACCACCGACACGACCAGCGGGAAGTAGAACCCGATGCCGGCCAGCACGCCGACGGCCGCGGTGATCCAGATCGATGCCGCCGTGGTCAGGCCACGCACGGACAGCCCTTCCTTGACGATCACGCCGGCGCCGAGAAAACCGATGCCGGTCATGATGCCCTGCGCCATGCGGGTCGGGTCCAGTCGGACCGAGTCGGCCGTGGCCCGCACCCAGTGCGCCTCGTAGACCGTGACCAGCATCAGCAGGCTGGACGCGGTGCACACCAGGGCATGGGTGCGAAAGCCCGCAGGCCGGCCGTGGTAGGAGCGCTCGTAGCCGATGACGGCACCGGCGAGCAGGGCAGCGAGCAGCCGCAACACCATTTCGATGTCGTCGGCGCTGACGAAAGCGGGAAGAGTCATGCGCGGTGGATGGAGGAGCCGTCTTCGGCCCATGATGCCAGCTTGCGCGGGCATCGTCGCCGCTGTGCCGTGAACGGCGCTGCTGCGGCGCCAGCCTGCTCAGGGGCTGCGTCTGCCCGCAGACGTCTGCAGGCGCCTGCGTCGTGTCCACCAGACCTTGAGCGCCCACAGCCAGGATACGGCGAAGTAGGTGAAGATGCCCACGGCGGTTGCCATGACGGCCAGGCCCACGATCAGCGGCTTGCCCACCCCCAGGATGCGGCGATGTATCGACTGCCACCAGCGCTCATCGTCGCGAGCCTGTGCCGTGGGGGGCGAGCCGGCCGTGTGCTGTGCCTGCGCGTCGATGGCCGGTGGCACCTGCCCTTCGCGGACGGGCTCACCGAGGATCGCGCTGCCCAGCCGCCACGCGAGGTAGTACACCGGGCCGAAGGTGACCGGGTTCGTCACCAGGGTGCTTGCCACGGCGGCCGGCACGTTGGCACGCAAGGCCACCGCAGCCGCAGCACTCAGCGGAATCTGCGCCACCGGGATCAGCAGGCCAAAGAAGAAACCGAGCGCCATGCCCAGCGCCAGGCCGCGCCGGCTGACGTGCCACAGGCGCGGATGGTGCAGTGCCGGCCCGAGCCAGCGCAGCCATCGGTTGTTGCGCACGGCCTCGGCGTCGGGCAGGAAGCGGCGGAAGAAGCTCATGAGGAATGGCGTGCGGCGGCGGGAAGTCGTGTGCAGCAGTCGGCGCTCCTGGCATGCGTGGAGCATACTGCCGCCCCAAAGGAAAAGGGCCTGGTCAACCGAAGTTGGCCAAGCCCCTGGATCCTGATGGTGCCGGTGAAAGGAGTCGAACCCTCGACCTTCGCATTACGAATGCGCTGCTCTACCAACTGAGCTACACCGGCAGCAAGACCGCGAGTATAGCAAATGCGAAAGCCTTGAGGCAAATGCCGGGGCCGTGCTGCGTGGTCAGGGGTGGTGTCAGGCGGTGTCCTGGTGGTAGGCAGTGATGCGTTCGACCTCGTTCTTCGAGCCGAGGATCACGCTCACGCGCTCGTGCAGCTTGCCCGGCGTGATCTCCAGGATGCGTTGATGGCCGTTGGTGGCCGCGCCGCCGGCCTGCTCGACGATGAAACCCATGGGGTTGGCCTCGTACATCAGGCGCAGCTTGCCGGGCTTTTCGGGCTCGCGCTTGTCCCAGGGGTACATGAACACGCCGCCGCGGGTGAGGATGCGATGCACGTCGGCCACCATGCTGGCGATCCAGCGCATGTTGAAGTCCTTGCCGCGCGGGCCTTCCTTGCCGGCCAGGCATTCGTCGATGTAGCGCTTCACGGGTGGTGCCCAGTGGCGCATGTTGCTCATGTTGATCGCGAATTCCTTCGTGTCGGGCGGAATGGTCACGCCATCCTGCGTGAGCACCCACGAGCCCTGCTCGCGGTCGAGGGTGAACATCGCCACGCCATCGCCCACCGTGAGCACGAGGGTGGTCTGCGGGCCGTAGATGCAGTAGCCGGCGGCCGCCTGCTGCGTGCCGGGCTGCAGGAAGTCCTGTTCGCTGACGCCGGCGTGATCACCCGGCTTCTTGAGCACCGAAAAGATGGTGCCGATGCTCACGTTGACGTCGATGTTGGACGAGCCGTCCAGCGGGTCGAACATCAGCAGGTATTCGCCCTGCGGGAAACGGTTGGGCACGACGTAGATGCCGTCCATCTCTTCCGAGGCCATGGCCGCCAGGTGGCCGCCCCATTCGTTGGCCTCGATCAGCACCTCGTTGGCGATGATGTCCAGCTTCTTCTGGACCTCGCCCTGCACGTTCTCGGTGTCGGCCGTGCCCATGACCTCGCCCAGGTCGCCCTTGTTGACGGCCTGGCTGATGCGCTTGCAGGCTCGCGCGACCACTTCCAGCAGCAGGCGCAGGTCGCCGGGGATGTGGCCGTCGACGCGCTGCTGCTCGACGAGGTAGCGGGTGAGGGAAATGCGTTTCATGAAGGCTCCAGTGATTTATTCGGCCAGGGCGCGGGTGACGACTTCGCGCACGTCGGCGCTCAGGTCGGACTTGGCGGCCACGCGGGCGATGGCCTCGCGGGCGGCGCTGCGGTAGGGTTCGGCCAGCTTCTTCCAGCGGTCCAGCGCGCGCGCCAGGCGGGCGGCGACCTGCGGGTTGATGGCGTCGAGCTCGAGCACGCGTTCGCTCCAGTACACGTAGCCGGCCGCGTCGGCGCGGTGGAAGGCGCCGGGGTTGGCACTGCAGTAGCTGAAGATCAGGCTGCGCGCGCGGTTGGGGTTGCGCAGGTTGAAGTCCGGGTGGCTCATGAGCTGGCGCACAGCGGGCAGCACCTGGCCGCCGCGGTCGCAGGCGCCGGCCTGCAGGGCGAACCATTTGTCGAGCACCAGGGCCTCGTCCTTGAACAGGGTGTGGAAGCGCTCCAGTGCGGGCGCGGCCAGCGTGTGCCCGCTGTGGACCAGGGCGGCCAGCGCGTTGAAGCGGTCGGTCATATTGCCCGCGTCCTTGAAACGCTGGTAGGTCTTGCCGGGCCAGATCACGTCACCGGTCTCGCGCGCCGCCATGCAGAGCATGGTGAGCGCCAGGCCGGTGAGGGCGCGGCGGCCGCTGGAGACGGCGTCCGGGCGGTAGGCGCCCGTGTCGTGGTGCGTTTCATAGGCCCAGACCCAGTCGTGCTGCAGTTCCAGCGCCAGCTGCTGGCGCATGGCCTCGCGCACGGCATGCACGCGCTGCGGGTCCACCACCGCCAGTTGCTCGGCGATGTAGGTTTCCGCGGGCAGGGTGAGCACCAGTTCCTTGAAGGCGGCGTCCAGGCCCGGGGCGCGCAGGATGCCGCGCATCGCTTCCAGGAAAGCGCTGTCCAGCCGGATGTCGCCGGCCGTGAGGCCTTCGCTGTTCACGAAGGCGAGGGCGCGCGCCGTGGCCAGGCGCTGCGCCGCTTCCCAGCGGTTGAAGGGGTCGGTGTCGTGCGCCAGCAGGGCGAGCAGCTGTTCGTCCGTGTAGGCGAAGTCCAGGATCACGGGCGCGCTGAAGCCGCGCAGCAGCGAAGGCACGGGCTCGACCTGCAGGCCGGGGAAGCTCAGCGTCTCGCTTTGCTGCGTCAGCACGTGCATGCCGGTGGTGAGCTCGCGGCCGTCCGCCGTGAGCAGGCCCAGCGCGATCGGGATCACGAAGGGCTCTTTCTCCAGCTGGCCCGGCGTGGGAGCGCAGCTCTGCGAGAGCGTCACGTTGTAGATGCCGGAGGCGGCGTCGTAGTGCGCCACGGCCTTCACGCGCGGCGTGCCGGCCTGGCCATACCAGCGCTTGAACTGGTCCAGGCGCTGCGCCAGCTGCGAGCCGGGGTTGGCGTCGGCGATGGCCTGGGCGAAGTCGTCGCAGGTGACGGCCTGGCCGTCGTGGCGCTGGAAGTACAGCGCCATGCCCTTGGCAAAGCCTTCGCGGCTCGTCAGGGTCTGCTGCATGCG
>CAMLSD010000099.1 GCA_946482595.1 uncultured Comamonadaceae bacterium | reverse complement strand
GCCCCCAGGGCCGGGCTGCGCCCGGCCTGCCCCCCGCGGGGGTCAAGGAAACTTGGGGCGGCCCGGCGTTTGCGTGAGAGCGCCCCCAGGGCCGCGCTGCGCCCGGCCCGCCCCCCGTGGGGGTCAAGGAAACTCGGGGCGGCCCGGCGTTTCCTTGTGGCGCGCCTGCCCTCAGACCACCAGCTCGCCACTCCAGCGCTGGCACTGCTGGCGTACCACCTCGGGCAGCAGCTGTTCACGGGCCTGCACCTGGCGTGCCCAGGTGGCGTCGTTGCCATGCTGGTGCAGGTCGGCGCGCAGGTAGCGCAGGGCATCGTCGGCCTTCAGGTCGATCGCATGCTGCTCGATCGCGGCAAACGTGACCAGGATGTCCTCGCGCAGCGAACGGTGCTCGCCGGTCTTGGGGTCGACAAAGGTGCCTTCGGGACCGAAACGGCAGGCCTGGAAGCGGTTGAAGGTGTAGACGAGGTAGTCGTCCTCGGCCAGCGTGAAGGGCTTTTCCTTCGTGAGCCAGCTGGCCACGCACTGGATGTAGGCCGCCAGGGCCGCGGCCTTTTCGATCGTCAGCGGGGTATCGAGCACCCGCACCTCGATCGTGCCGAACTCGGGCTTGGGCCGGATGTCCCAGTAGAAGTCCTTCATGCTCTGGACCACACCGGTGCGGGTCATCTTCTCGAAGAACACGCCGAAGTCGTCCCAGGTGGTCACGAAGGGCGCGCGCCCCGACAACGGAAACGCAAACACCGAATTCAGCCGGGCCGAATGGAAGCCGGTGTCGGTGCCCTGCACGTACGGGCTCGACGCCGACAGCGCGATGAAGTGCGGGATGTAGCGCGACAGCCCGTGCAGCAGCACCAGGGCCTCGTCGGGCCCGGGACAGCCCACGTGCACATGCTGGCCGAAGATCGTGAACTGCTTGGACAGGTAGCCGTACAGCTCGGACAGCATGTGAAAGCGCGGCGTGTTGAAGATGCGCCGTTCGCTCCAGTCCTGGAACGGATGGGTGCCGCCGCCGCTCAGTCCGACGTTGAGCTTGCGCGCGCAGTCGACCAGCGCGTCGCGGATCTCGCGCAACTGCCACAGGGCGTCGTCGTGGTTCTGGCAGATGCCGGTGGACAGCTCGATCATGCTGTCGGTCATCTCGGGCTTCACGTCGCCGGGGATCTTGCGCTTGTTCATCAGGCGCAGCAGGTCGACGGCGCTGGGCGACAGGTCGTAGTCGTGTCGGTTGACGATGGCAAGTTCCAGCTCCACGCCCAGCGTCAGCGATTGTGAGGTGGCAAAGGCCTCCAGACTCATTCAGGTGCTCCTCTCGGGTGACGTCAGAGGCGACGCGGATTGGGATGGGGGTTGATCTCATGGGCACCGCGCAGCGCGGCCAGCACGGCCAGCGCGCCCAGCAGTTCCATGATCGCGATCGAGCTCAGCACGATGGGTGCGAGCTGGGCGGCAAAGCCCGCGTGCGAGGCCTGCAGGTCGGCATACATGACCAGAGCGGTGGCCGACAGCGGCGTGAGCGCCAGGCTCAGCCCGACCCCCTGGCGCCAGGACTGGCCCGTCGCCCAGCCGACCGTGAGCACCGCGCCGGCCTTGGCCAGTGCACGCACGGCCATGGCCACCAGTGCGATGGCTCCGCCGGCGGCCAGACTCTGCACCGACCACGACGAACCCACAATGACGAACATCATCAGCACCAGCACCCCACCGGCCGTGCCGAAGTGGCGAGGCCAGACCCAGGGCCGCTCGGTGGTGTTGCGCAGCCACAGCCCGGCCATCAGCGGCACCAGCAGTGTCGACAACTCGAACATCTTGGTGACCGCCAGTGCCAGCGCGATCAGCCCGAGCAGCAGCAAGGTGGAGTTTTCATTGCGCAGGTCCAGGCCGCGGGCCACCCGGGCCACGGCAAACCCCAGCAGGCCGGCCACCAGGACCGACGCACCGAACACATACACCGGTTGCACGATGGCCTGCAGCGTCGGTTGCCCCTGGTCGAGGTCCAGCCAGGCCAGCAGCAGTTTGCTGGCCAGCACGCCATACAAGGTGTTGAGCGCGGCCATCAGCGTCACCCGTTCGGTGACCTGCCCGGCCGCACCGAACTCTGACGCCACCCGTGCAATCACCGCTGGCGAGGCCGGCACCGCGAGCACCGCCAGGGCCGCGGCCGAGACGGCGTCCAGGCCCATGTACTGCATCACGAAGTAGACCGCGGTGAACGTCAGCAGGGATTCGGCCAGGCTGGTCACCAGCAGGAACGGGTTGGTGCGCAGCCAGCGCAGGTGCACCCGTGAACCCAGCTCGAACAGCAGCAGGGCCAGCGCCAGATCGACCACCAGGCGCAAGCCACCGGGCACGGTGCCGCTGGACACGCCATAGCCGGCCATGCCCACGCCCATGCCGGCCAGTGCATAACCGACGATGCGCGGCAGGCCGAGGAAGCGGAACACCGCCTCGGCCACCAGGGCACCGCCAATCAACACCAGGGACAGCCACATCAGCGCGTCGGGCACCGGTGGCCAGGACATCACGCTGTCCATGAAGGACAGCCCTTGCGTCAGTTCATTGGGCATCGTCGTGCCTGCTCCTTCTTCCTGATCGTTCTTGTTGCGTCGTTGCGGCGCGCCCCGGCGGTGCCGCGGTCAACGGGCCCCGGGTCGGTGCGTTAGGAGGGTAGCCCAGGCCGGCCCGGCCCGGTGACAATGACCCCCCTGCTGCATCCGTTCATGCACCCGACACCGAATCCCTCGTCCAGCCTGCAACCCGAGGTGCTGCAGGCGCTGCAGAGCTTCCGATTGATCGTTCGTTCGATCAAGCAGCATTTTCAGCATGTGCAGGATGCTACCGGCCTGAGCGGCTCCCAGTTGTGGTGCCTGGCGGCCATCCGTGCCACGCCGGGGCAACGGGTCACGGCCCTGGCCCGCACCCTGGGCATCCGTCAGGCCACGGCCAGCAACCTGGTCGAAGTGCTCGAGCGCAAGGGCCTGCTGGAGCGGCGACGCGACCAGAAGGACCAGCGCGCCGTCAGCGTGTTCCTGACCGAAGCCGGCCGCCTGATTGCCCAAGCTGCGCCCGAACCGGTGGCCGGCATCCTGCCTGATGCCCTCGGGCGCCTGGCGCCGAAGGACCTGTCGGAACTCAACGGCCTGCTGGACCGCCTGATCGCACTGATGGTGCTGCGTGACGAATCCGGTCGCGGCATCCCGCTGGCCGACCTGTAGACGCGCCCGGCCACGTCGCGGGCCGATCTGTGCACTCACCGCACAAAAAAATCCCCCGCCAGGCGGGGGCAACGCTTCTTGGCCGCTGCTCCGGAGTTCTGGTCAAAACCCATTGAGCAAGCAGCTTGATACTAACTGGAAACATTTGTGGCTATGGATTAACCGCACCGCAAGCTGCGGCATCCGCTGGCCGGGCTGGACAAGCCCGGCGTTCTGCGGCAGCCATGCACCGCTCAGGACGCGCGTTCGAGGCGGAACTTGAAGTCCAGCGTATGGAAGGCGCCGTCCATGAGGGTGCCGTCGGGTGCCTGCCCCGGCGGGTGCCGCGTGAACGGCGCGATCAGCGAGGAGCGCACGCCGAACACGACGTCGGAGTCGAGGTAGGGGTCGCCGTCGCGGAACACATGGGTGATCAGGGTCTGGTAGCCAGGCGCCTCGATCATGAAATGCACGTGGGCCGGGCGCCAGGGGTGGCGCCCGGTGGCCACCAGCAGGCAGCCCACCGGGCCGTCGGTGGGCACCGGGTAGGCCACGGGCAGCACCGTGCGCAGCCAGAAGCGCCCCTGTGCATCGGTGCGGAACACCCCGCGCGCACGGGCCTGGTCCAGGCCGTCGTACTGCACGTCGTACAGGCCGTCGTCGTCGGCCTGCCAGACGTCGACCCGGGCATCGGCCACCGGCTGGCCGTCCAGGTCGACCACCTGGGCCTGCACGAACAAGGGCTCGCCGGGCGCACCTGCGGCCATGTCGTCACCATTGTTGAAGCGCGGTGCATCAGGCACATGAAACGGCCCGAACACGGTGGACTCGGTGGCACCCGGCGACTTCTTCTGGTTGAGGGCCACCGCCAGCATCGACAGGCCCAGGGTGTCGGCCAGCAGGATGAACTCCTGGCGGCGGTCATCGCATTTCTGACCGGTGTCGGTCAGGAAGCGGATGCCCTCCATCAGCTCGGCTTCGCTCAGCCGGGTTTCGCGCATGAAGTCGTGCAGGTGCTGGATCAGTGCCCCGAGCACGGTGCGCAAACGCGGGTTGTCGCAGCGCGCCAGGCGCTCGAGCACGGCCGGGGTGAGGGTGGTCTCGTCAATGTTGCGCATGGCGCTCTCAGTCCTGGGACAGGTGAAGATGTCGGCGGGTCGGGAACAGGCTCCAGCCCCAGCGCTGCTGGGCCCAGCCCCACAGGCCGTGCTTGAAGCGCAGTGTGACAACAATCGCCAGCAGCCCCAGGCCGATGAGATACCAGGTGCCGTAGTCGCTGAGATAGCGGTTCAGCGCCCAGAACACGATGGCGCCCACGATCGGGCCTTCGATGGTGCCGATGCCACCGATCACCACCATGAAGATCGCAAATGCCGTCCAGTTGACGCTGAACGCCGCATCAGGCGAGATGCGCAGGTTGCCCACGAAGTACAGCGCCCCGGCCAGGCCGGCGCCAAACCCGGCGACCACGTAGACCCACAGCCGTGTTGTGCGCACGTCGATGCCCTGGGACTCGCTGGCCACCTCGGAGTCGCGCAGCGCCATCAGGGCCAGGCCCTGTCGCGAACGCAGGAAGCCATACACCAGCGCGACCGACGCCACCACCGCAGCCAGTGCCATCCAGAAGGTCACCGCCTCGCGCGTGCTGCGGGCAATGCCGGCCAGCGCCGTGAGGCTGGTGCCCGAGCCGCCCCCCACCACCGACAGGTTGGACACCGTCAGGCGCAGCACCTCGGCAATCACCCAGGTGCCGATCGCAAAATAGCCGCCCTGCAGCCGAAAGGCCACCTTGGACAGCGGCCAGGCCAGCAGCCCGGCCACCAGCGCCGCCACCGGCACGGCCACGAAGGGGTTGAAGCCAGCGAAGTTGCCCAGCGCCAGCATGGTGTAGCCCCCGATGCCGAAGTAGGCCTGCTGCCCGATCGACACCATGCCGCCGTAACCCGCCAGCAGGTTCCACATCGCCGCGAAGATGAAGTAGCAGCCGATCTCGACGAACTCGCGCATCCACGCCGACTCGCCCCACCACGGCATGGCTGCCGCCACCACCACGACACTCACCGCGACCCACCCGGCCACCACGCTGGTGCGGGTGTGTCGCTGCACCGTCCATGCCGGTGCTGCCGGTGGCTGCACCGCCTGCGTCTGGCCGGCCGCGGGCCATGCCTGTACTTGTGCCATCGCTTTCACCCTCTGGTCTTGGGAAACAGGCCTTGCGGACGCCACACCAGCACCGCCAGGAACACGAGGTGGCCGAACCAGATGCCCCAGCCCGGGTCGAGCCGGAAGCCGACCGACTGCGTCACCCCGAGGATCAGCGCACCGGCCAGCGTGCCCCAGAACGAGCCCATGCCGCCGATGATGACCGCCTCGAAGGCAAACAGCAGCAGGGCGGGCCCGTCGGCCGGCGACACGGTCGTGCGCATGCCCTGCAGCGTGCCCGCCAGCGCGATCAGCACGAAGGCGATGCCGGTGGCCAGCGCATACACATGGCCCGAGCGCAGGCCCATCAGCTGGGCCACCTCACGGTCGTCGGACACCGCACGGAATGCGCGCCCCAGCGCCGTGCGCCGGGACATCCACTGCAGCGCCGCGGCACACCCCACGGCCAGCGCCAGGATCAGGGCCGGCAGCACGCCCACCGACAGCTGATCGCCCAGCGACACGCTGAGGATGTTCAGGGCCAGCGAGTCGATCGAGCGGGGGTCGGCGGTGAAGGCCTGCTGCAGGCCGTTCTGGATCACGATGGCCAGCCCGAAGGTCACCACCAGCGAAGGCAGCGGGTCGCGCCCCAGCGTGCCGTTGAGCGCCACACGCTGCAGCACGTAGCCGAAACCGAAGGCCAACGGCAGCAGCACGACGCCGGCCACGAAGGGGTTGATGCCCAGGCCCGTGGCCACGGCAAAGGCCATGAAGGCGGCCAGCACGATGAAGTCGCCATGTGCCGTGTTGGTCATGCGCATGACGCCGAAGATGAGCGCCTGGCCCAGCGCAAACAGCGCATACAGGCCGCCGAGCATCAGGCCTTGCACGAGGGTGTCGATCCAGGACCACATCACGTCAGACTCCGAAATACGCCTGCGAGATGGCCTCGCGCGTGGCCTCGCCGGAGCGCGCGCTCAGGGACACGCGCCCTTCCTGGAAACAGTACAGCCGCTGCGAGGCCCGCTGCGCCGTCCCCACGTCCTGCTCGACGATGACCGCGGTCATGCCCTCTGCACAGATGCGCGGCAGGGCGTCGTAGATCTCGCGGATCACGATGGGCGCCAGGCCCAGCGAAAGCTCGTCGCACAGCAGCAGCCGCGGGTTGCTCATCAGCGCACGGCCGATGGCCACCATCTGCTGCTGCCCGCCCGACAGCGCGGTGCCGCCATGGTGGCGGCGTTCCTTCAGGATCGGGAACAGCTGGTAGACCCGCTCCAGCGTCCACGGCCCCTTGCGGCGGGTGCTGGCCCCCATCAGCAGGTTTTCCTCGACCGACAGGCTGGGAAACAGGCGTCGCCCCTCGGGCACCAGCGCCACCCCCAGGCGTGCGATCTCGCCCGGCGGCAGGCCACCGATGGCCTGCCCGCCCAGCCGCACCGCACCGGCCGGTGCGCCCAGCAGCCCGCACACGGTCTTCAGGAAGGTGGACTTGCCCGCGCCATTGGCACCGATGATGGCCACCGTCTCGCCTTCGTTCACGACCACGTCGATGCCGAACAGCGCCTGGAAATCGCCGTAGCGGCTCTCCAGCCCGTGGGTCGACAGCAGTTCGCCGCTCATGCCGCGACCTCCGGTTCCATGCCCATGTAGACCCGGCGCACGTCGTTGTTGGCCATCACCTCCTGCGGTGCGCCCTCGGCCAGGCGTGCGCCGAAGTTGATCACCAGCAGGCGGTCTGCAATCGACAGCAGCGCATGCACGACGTGCTCGATCCACACCATCGTGACCCCGGTGGACTTGATGGCCTGGAGTTCGGCCACGAGCTGCTGCGCCTCATGCTCGGTCAGGCCGCCGGCGATCTCGTCGAGCAGCAGCAGGCGCGGGCGGGTGCACAGCGCGCGCGCCAGCTCCAGGCGCTTGCGGTTGAGCAGCGTCAGCCCGCCGGCCAGCGTGTTGGCATGGCGCGCCAGGCCCATGCGGCGCAGGACGTCCACGGCCACGTCGTAGGCCTGCGCTTCAGGCAGCCCGCCGCCGAAACTGGCCGCGGTGACGCAGTTCTCGAACACCGTCATCGCACCGAAGGGCTGCGGCACCTGGTAGGACCGGCCGATCCCCAGCCGGCAGCGCTGGTGGGGCGGCAGTGAGGTCACGTCGCGGCCCTCGTACTCGACCCGGCCGGTGTCGGGGCGCACGTCGCCGCTGATCAAGTTGAACAGTGTTGTCTTGCCGGCGCCGTTGGGCCCCAGGATGCCCAGGGTTTCGCCCTCGTTCACCGACAACGAGATGTTGTCGGTGACCTTGAGCGCGCCGTAGGACTTCGACACCGCATGCAGGGCGAGCAGGGCCATGAGCGACGCTCCCGGGTCAGGCCATCAGCTTGAGCTTGCCGCCCACGGGGATGTCGCGCGCGGTGTCGTTGTTGACGATGACCAGCTCGAACGGCGTCTTGCTGCCCTTGACCCACTGGCCGCCGACCAGCGGTGTCTTCGACACGTTCTTGAACGGCCCCTGGCCGCCGAACTTCACCGGGCCGACGATCGTGTTCACGTTCGTGGCGGCCAGGGCCGCACGCAGGCTGTCGCGCTGGCCCAGGTCCTGGGTGCGCTTGAGCACGTCCACCGCCACCTCGAACAGCGCATGCGAAAAGCCGATCGGCTGGGTCCACTGCTTTTTCGTGTCGGCCTCGTAGCGGTCGGCCACCTGGCGTGCGCTCATGCCGTTGATCGACGACTTGAACGGATGCGACGGCGTCCACCACACCTCGGTCGACAGACCGTCGCCGAGTTCACCGAGCGCCTCCACCGCCCCGGGGAACAGCAAGGCCTTGCCCACCGACACGACCTTGGGCCGCAGCCCCTGTTGCCGGGCCTGGGTCAGGAAGGTCTTCATGTCGGGCGGGATCACCACGCCGGTGATGATCTCCGCGCCATCACGCTTGAAGGCCGCGATGTGCGAGGCGAAGGTCTGCGTGAGGTTCTGGTAGCGCCCCGGGTCGGTGAGCGCATAACCCTGCTTGGCCAGCACCGGCGGGAAGCCGAGCTGCTTGTCGCCCCAGGCGTTGCCGTCCCCGTCATTGGGGAAAAGTCCGCCGACCTTCTTGTTGGTCGGTACCGAGTTCCACAGGTTGGTGAACACCGCGATCACGTCCTCCAGGCCCCAGAAGAAGTGATAGGTCCAGTTGAAGCCCTTGGCCGGGTCGCCCTTGCGGCCGAAGAACCAGGGCTGCCAGGGCGCCACCGTCGAGATGCAGGGCACCTCGTTGAGTTCGCAGGCATCGCTGACCGGGTTGGTGGTCTCGGGCGTGGACGACACCAGCATCAGGTCGACCTTGTCCTTCAGGATCAGGTCGTTGGCCACCTCACCGGCGCGGTTGGGGTTGGACTGGCTGTCCTTCACGATGACCTGCACGTTCACGCGCCGGCCACCGCCCAGGTCCAGCCCGGACTTGAAGGCCTCGGTGATGCCGGCGATCACCCATTTGTCGGCCTCGCCGAACGGCGCGAGCGGGCCGGTCTGGGGCGAGACGAAACCGAGCCTGACGGTGCGGGTCTGCGCCAGGGCAGGCCAGCTCAGCGCCGCCGCGCCTGCGGCGGTGGACTGGACGAAGTGTCGACGGTTGATCATGGTGTGTCTCCTTCGGTGGGTGGCGTTGTGTTGTCTTGTCTTGTCTTGTCTTGTGTTGCGTGACGGGATGGCCGGGCGATCAGCCCGGCGGTGCGCCGTCGTAGGCTCGTTGCAGCAAGGCCCGGATCGCCGCGCGTTCCAGCGGCCTGGGGTTCGGATAGGCATTGGCCACGGCCAGGTCGGCGGCGCGGTCGAGGTCGGTCGCCTGCATGCCGATGTCCTTGAGCGCGATGGGCGCACCGTGGCGTTGCGCCAGGGCCTGCACCGCCTGCGGCGCACCGGCGCCTGCATCCCCGCCTGTGCCCAGCCCCAGCGCGCGGGCGATGCGGGCCATGGCCTCGGGCGCGGCAGCCGCGTTGTAGGCCAGCGCATGCGGCAGCACCACCGTGTGCACCTCGGCATGCGGCAGGTTGAAGCTGCCGCCGAGCGTGTGGCACAGCTTGTGATGCAAGGCCATGCCCACCTGGCCCAGCACGGTGCCGCACAGCCACGCGCCGTACAGGGCCTGGCTGCGCGCCACCGGGTCGCGGGCATCGGCCGCCAGGCCGGGAATGGCCTGTGCCATCGCCCGGATGCCCTCCTCGGCCATCAGGTCCGTCACCGGGTTGCCGTCGGCCGCATACAGGCCTTCAGCGGCATGCGCCAGCGCATTGAGCGCACTGGTGATCGACAGCGACTGGGGCAGGCTGAAGGTGAGCTCGGGGTCGTAGATCACCGTGCGCGGCAGCACACGCGGGTCACGGCCGGTCTTCTTGAGGCCCGCTTCGGTGAGCCCGTAGATCGGTGTCATCTCGCTGCCGGCATAGGTCGTCGGAATGGCCAGGATGGGCAACCCCGAGTCGAGCGCGATCGCCTTGCCCAGCCCGGTGGTGGACCCGCCGCCCACCGCCACCGCGCAGTCGGCCCCCAGGGAGCGAGCCCGCTCGCGGGCCTCGCGGGCCGTCTCGATCGGCACATGCATCACCGCACCATCGAAGATGCCGGCCGCACGCTCACCCAGGCGTGCGGCCACGCGCTCGGCCAGCGCCCGCTGCTCGGGCGTGCACAGCACCAGCGCGCGGCGCGCCCCCAGCAGCTCGACCTCGCGGGCCAGATGCTGCAGGGCGCCAGCCCCGAAAACCACCCGCGCGGCCTGGGCGGCATAGACGAAGTTCATCGTGGCGTGCGGCATGGCTGTCCTCTTGCGCCGGACTCAGCGCGCATACCAGGGCGGCACCTGGGCATCCACGTTGACCCACACCGACTTCACCTGGGTGTATTCGCGCATCACGTCGAAGCCCATCTCGCGGCCGTAGCCGCTCTGGCCCACACCGCCGAAGGGCGAGCCCGGGTTCACGCGCTTGTAGCAGTTGATCCAGACCATGCCGCTTTTCATCTCGCGGGCAAAGCGGTGGGCACGCTGCAGGTTGCTGGTCCACAGGCCGCCCCCCAGGCCGTACTCGGTGCCGTTGGCAATGGCCAGGGCCTCCTCGTCGTCCTTGAAAGTGAGCACGGTCACGAAGGGGCCGAACACTTCCTCCTGGGCGATGCGGTCGTGCGGCGTACGGGCGCGCACCACCGTTGGTTCGATGTAGCAGCCACGCGCCAGCGCGTCCTGGGACGGCGCCTTGCCACCACTGAGCACCTCGCCGCCCTGCTCGCGCGCGACTTCCACATAGCTCAGCACCCGGTCACGATGCTGGGCACTGGTCAGCGGCCCCATCTCGGTCGTGGCATCGAGCGGATTGCCCAGGCGGATCGAGCGGGCCAGCGCGATGAAACGCTCGAGGAAGGCATCGGCGATCTTCTCGTGCAGCACCAGGCGGCTGCCGGCAATGCAGGCCTGGCCCTGGTTGTGGAAGATGGCCCAGGCGGCACCGTTGACGGCGGCGGTGAGGTTGGCGTCCTCGAAGACGATGTTGGCGCCCTTGCCGCCCAGTTCGAGCTGCACCTTCTTGAGGTTGCCGGCCGAGGCCTGCACGATGCGCCGGCCGGTGGCGGTGCTGCCGGTGAAGGCCACCTTGGCGATCGCCGGATGCTCGGCGATGTACTGCCCGGCCACCTGGCCCAGGCCAGGCAGGATGTTGACCACACCGTCGGGCATGCCGCACTCGGCCATCAGCTCGGCGATCTTCAGTGACGACAGCGGCGTGATCTCGGCCGGCTTCATCACGATGCAGTTGCCCGCTGCCAGCGCCGGTGCCATCTTCCAGCTCGTGAACATCAGCGGGAAGTTCCAGGGCACCACCTGGCCCACCACGCCCAGCGGCTCGCGCAGCAGGTAGTTCAGGAAGCCCTGCTCGACCGGCACCACGTCGCCCTGGAACTTGTCGGCCATGCCGCCGAAGTAGCGGTAGGTGGCCGCCGTGCGCGGCACGTCGAGTGCACGCGAGTCGCGCAGCGGGTGGCCGGTGTCGAGCGACTCCAGGCGTGCCAGCTCCTCGGCCTGCGCCTCCAGGCGGTCGGCCAGCCGCAGCAGGATGCGCCCACGGTCGGCCGCGGCCATGCGGCTCCAGGCCGGGTGGGCCTTCTGCGCAGCCGCCACCGCGCGGTCGACGTCGGCCTGACCGGCCATCGCCACATCGGCGATCACCGTGTTGTCATGCGGGTTGAGCGTGGGCAGGGTCTCGCCGGACTGGGCATCGACAAAACGCCCGTCGATGAACAGCTGGTGGCGGATCGGTGTGGTGAGGCCGGCGGCGGCCTGGATGTCAGCCAGTGACATGGGTGAACTCCATCACACCCCCTGGCCGAGGCCGGGGGATGAAGTCGTCGGTACGCAGGGGTCTTGCCGGTCGGGCCCACCCTTGCGGGGCCGGCCGGCGCGGGGCTCAGAACTGCACGGGCACTTCGGGGCTTTCGCCCTTCTGGATCTCGTAGACCAGGCTGGGCGAACCGTTCTCCCACACCAGCAGCATCGAGCGCTTGGGGCTGTAGCCCTGGTGGCGGCAGTAGGCCGGCATCGCGGCCATGTCGCCGGCCTTCATGATCACGCGCGCCAGCGGCTTGCCGGTGGTCTTGTCGGCGCAGTCCCAGTGGATCTCGTCGCACATCTGGAAGAACCATTCCACCCGGTCGTTGGCATGGATGATCGGCAGGATGTGCTCTTCGGTCGTCGGGCACATGTAGCTGTGCTTCACCACCGAGGTGAACGACGGGTTCCAGGTGACCTGCGAGCGGCTCAGGAAGGCGAACAGGTTGAACGCGTGCACCTCGTTCTCGAAACCGGGTTCCGGGTGCAGTTCGGGCTGGTCCTGGGGCACGTCGGCAAACGCCCGGTTGACCGGGGCGCCGCGCTCGTCGGTGCGCAGCGCAAGGTCGTCCTTCAGGCCCACGCAGCGCTTGGCCAGCTCACGGGCCCGGGTGATGGCCGCGGTGTTGTTGCCGTGCTTGCGTCCGTAGGCGCTGCCGGTTTCCTGCGGGGCGGCAAAGGGGTCGAAACCTTCGTTGGTCCAGTCGTCGAGCATCTGCTGGAAGACGGCGGCGATGGTCTCGGTCGGGAAGTTCTCCAGCCGGTCCACCCCTGCGGCCTTCATGGTGCCGTTGAAGCTGCCGCAGTACAGGTCCACCGTCTTGTAGTGGTTGGTGGTGCCGATCACATGGTCGAAGTTGACGCCGCCGTAGAAGAAGCCCCAGGCCACGTCGCGCATCAGGGCACGCAGGAAGTTGGCCACGTCCATCGTGTGGGACAGGGGGCGCCCGTCGCGGGTGGTCCAGTTGATGTGGGCGAAGTACTCGTCGCGGCGGAAGCGGAAGCCGCCGAGTTCGAAGGCCTGATACCCGTGTTCGTTGGTGCTCATCTCGAAGTCCTCTCAATAGTCGGCAAAGGTGTGCGGCGGCCCTGCGGCCGCGGGCAGCGGGCAGCGGGCGTCAGACCTGGCAGATCTCGGCCCAGCGTTCGACGGACAGGTCGCCCTTGCAGGTCTGCAGGATCACCACGCCCGGGCGCGCACTGCGCAACTGGTAGGCCGTGTTCTTGGGCAGCAGGGCCTGGTGGCCACGCTTGAGCTTCATCCAGCCCATCTTGCGGCCGGCCGGTGTGCCCTCGACGAGCACCGCGCCGTTCTTCTCGGTGTCAGCCACCTGCTGGGGTGCGTCGAGCTGCACCAGATGGATCTCGACCTCCCCGTCCATCACGAGCGCAAACTCATCGTGGGCGCAGGTGTACCAGGGCGACTCGCCTTCGGCGCGCAGGCATTCCAGCACGTAGATCTGGTTCTGGCCGAACACCACCTTCTCGTAGGGGCGGCTCTTGGTGGCGATGTCGAAGCAGTTCGAGAACGCATAGTTCCGGACGTTGTCGTCAATGGGTTCGACACGGCCCTTCTCGAAGTTCGAGAGGGAGCCGAAACGGGTGTGATAGCTCGCGCTCATGGCTTGTCTCCAGGGATGCTCGAAGCAGGGTGTGGGTGGGATCGTCAGTGCCGCCCAACCGCGGTGGCACGTTGGAGACAAGTCTAGGAAGCGGCCCCGCCGAGCGGTAGCCACTGCGTCGCGGCCAAACTGTTCGGGAATTCCGGACAATCCTGCGGGTTAACGCGAGGTGTCGTGCGCAGGGCGCAACCAGGCCTGTGCGATCTGCGATGCGGCATCGTGCAGGTCACCGAGATGGCGCGCCACGATCTGCGTGCGCGCGCCGAAACGGCGCGGCCAGACCACGTTGATGCAGGCCAGCACCCGCTTGCGGGCGATCACCGGCACGGCAATCGCCCGCAACTGGTCGTCAAAGGTGTCGATCGAGGCATCGCTGCCGCCGTAGTGCGGGTCGCGCACGGCATGGCCCCGGCGCAGCACCTCGGCGACCAGCGCCTCGACCTCGGCCGCCACATCGGCGCCGGGCCCGGCGCGCCGCTGCAACTGGCGCACCACCACCGCCCGCTCGGACGCGGGGCAGTGGGCCAGGTAGGCACGGCCGACGGCCGAGCGCAGCAGGTCGATGCGATGACCGATGGGGTCGCGGTTGACGGCCAGGCCGCTGCTGCGCCGCGTGGTCTCCAGCAGGCGCATGCTCAGGCCCTGGCGCACCGCCAGGTCCGAAGGCCACACCACCTTTTCGCGCAGGGCCTCCATGGCCGGCAGCGCGGCTTCGACCAGGCGCAGGTGTTCGTCGCGCAGGATGCGTGTGGGCTGCAGCAGCACGGCCGGGCGCCACAGCCCGTCGCCCTGCGGCCGCCACACGGCCTGCTCGGCCTCGAGCGTGTGCATCAGCCGCAGCAAGGTGGGTTTGGGCAAGCCGGTGTGGCGCTGCAGTTCGGCCAGACTGGCGCGCTGCAACGTCTGCAGCGCACGCAGGATCTGCATGGCCCGCACCACGCTGCGTACCGACTCGTCACCTGCCATCGCCTGTCTCCATCGTTCCGTGCAGTGGAATGCTCGCAGATTTCGTTTGAGACAGATCAAAGGGCTTCCTAGCATGTGTTGCATTCACGGAGGCCCGCATGGTCCGAAACATCCTCTTCATCATGGCCGACCAGCTCCGGCGCGATCACCTGAGCTGCTACGGTGCCCGCCACCTCGACACACCTCACCTCGATGCCCTGGCCGCCGAGGGCGTGCGCTTCGAGCGGGCCTATGTCCAGGGACCGGTGTGCGGTGTCTCACGCATGTCGGCCTACACCGGCCGCTACATGAGTACGCACGGGTCGAACTGGAACTTCGTGCCGCTGCCGCTGCACAACCCCACGATGGGCGCGCTGCTGCGCCCCCAGGGCCTGCGTGTGGCAGTGGTGGGCAAGACTCACATCGCCGGCGACGCCGAGGGCCTGCGCCGCTTCGGTGCCGACCCCGAACGTGGCGACGGCCTGCTCGCACACCAGGGCGGTTTCGAGCCCTACGAGCGCGACGACGGCCTGTGGCCCGGCCCGCGCATGCCGGCCGACCAGGGCTACGCACGCTACCTGCGGGCCCAGGGTTTTGGTGGCGACAACCCCTGGCATGACTGGGCCAATTCGGCCCGCGGCGCGCGCGGCGAGGTGCTGTCAGGCTGGGAGATGCGCCACGCCCATCTGCCCGCCGCCGTGCCCGAAGTGCATTCCGAGACAGCCTGGATGACCCGGCGCGCCATGGACTTCATCGACGAGTGCGGCACGCAGCCCTGGTGCCTGCATCTGTCGTACATCAAGCCCCACTGGCCCTACGTGGCCCCCGCGCCCTACCACGCGATGTACCGCGAGGCCGAGCTGCCGGCGGCGGTGCGCACCACCGCTGAACGCGACGATCCTCACCCGGTGATGCGCGGCTTCCAGTCCTATGTGGCCAGCCGCAACATGAGCGACGACGGCATGCGCCGCCATGTGCTGCCCGCCTACATGGGCCTGACGCGGCAGGTCGACGATCACCTGGGCCAGCTGTTTGCCCACCTCAAGCGCAGCGGGCGCTGGGACGACACGCTGATCGTGTTCTGCAGCGACCACGGCGACTACCTGGGCGACCACTGGCTCGGCGAGAAGGAGCTGTTCCACGACACGGTTGCTGCCGTGCCGCTGATCATCCGCCACCCCGACGCGGGCGCGCGCCGCGGCGCGGTCGAGGCCGAGCTGGTCGAGCTGATCGACCTGCTGCCCACCTTCCTGGACTCGGTGGGCGCACCCGTGCCGGACCATCAGCTCGAGGGCCGTTCGCTGCTGCCGCTGCTGCTGCACGATCAGCCGCGCGCGGCGCCGCGCGAGTTTGCGGTCAGTGAAGGCGACTATGCCTTTCGCAGCTTCGTGCGTGAGCCGCTGAACCAGCCGGCCGATCGTTGTCGCATGTTCATGCTGCGCAGCGAGCGCTGGAAATACGTGCACTACGAAGGGCTGCCGCCGCAGTTGTTCGACCTGCACGACGATCCGCACGAACTGGTCGATCGCGGCCGCGACCCCGGCCTGGCCAGCGTGCGCGCCGAACACGCCGGCGCCCTGTTCGACTGGCTGCGCCAGCGCGCCATTCATCCCACCGTGAGCCACGAGGCCATGGCCGCCTGGACCGACAAGGAGTTCCGTGTCGGCATCCACATCGGCGTGTGGTGATTCCCGCCCGCTTTCCCTTTCGCTTTTCCAGACAATGACGGAGACAGACATGCAACGCCGCCCCTTCCTCCATGCCCTGGCCGCCGCAGTCGCGCTGGCCACCGCCAGCCCCGTACTGCAGGCCCAGGCCCCCGACTGGCCTGCCAAGGCCGTGCGCATCATCGTGGCCTTCCCGCCCGGCGCCCCCGGCGACATCGTCGCCCGCGTCATCGCCGAGAAGCTCGGCCCCCGCTGGAAGCAGGCCGTCGTGGTCGAGAACCGCCCGGGTGCGGGCGGCAACATCGGCATGGACGCGGTGGCCAAGGCCGCACCCGACGGCTACACGCTGCTGGTCGGCCCGGACACGATGTTCACCGTCAATCCGCACCTGTACCGCAGCATGCCGCTCAAGCCTGACACCGACCTGGTGCCGGTGACCTACCTGGCCGCCTTCACCCAGATGCTGGTGTGCCACCCGTCGGCCGGCATCGCCAGCGTGGGTGACCTGGTCAAGGCAGCACGGTCGCAACGCCTGAGCTACGCATCGGGCGGCGCCGGCGTGCCCGGCCACCTGGCCTTCGAGATGTTCGCGGACGCGGCCGGCATCCAGATGGTGCACGTGCCCTACCGCGGCCCGTCCCCGGCCACCCAGGACCTGCTGGCCGGTCAGGTGCCGTGCGGCTTCCTCGCCACGCCGGTGGTCTATCCGCATGTGCGCGCCGGCAAGCTCAAGGCCCTGGCCGTGTCCAGCGCACAGCGCTCTCCCCTGGCACGCGAAGTGCCCACGCTGTCCGAGTCGGGCTACCCGGGTTTCGATGCCTCGTTTGCCGAAACCCTGTCGGCCCCGCGCGGCACTCCGCCGGCGCTGGTCAGGCGCATTCAGGCCGATGTGGCTGCGGTGATGCAGATGGCCGACGTGAAGGACAAGCTGCAGGCCAATGACCTCGACCCGCTGGGCATCACGCCGGACGAAGCCGGGCAACGCAATGTGCGAGGGAATGCGCGTTGGGGGCAGGTGGCGGGGCGGATCGGGCTCACGTTGGACTGAGGCTCGTGTCGGGTTGGGCGCTTGTGCAGTTGCTCTCGCGTTGGGGTGGCGCCGCTGTTTCGCCCCTGGCGGGGCGAGCCGGGAGTTCGCCCCGGCGGGCGAGTTCCTGTTCTTTGCGTGCCCAAAGAAAAGGAACCAAAAGAAAGGGCACCCCCGAGGTGTCGGTTTCCGTTGGCACGGAAACTCCCTTGCGCTGCTCGGTCCGGGCGGGAAGGGGGCAAACTCGCCCTGCGGGCTCAGACAAGCCCCCTTCTTGATCCGCCCGGCCCTGCGCTGCTCAGCGACCCCAAGGGGGCCCCGAACACGGAAAGCACGAACAGAAGGACG
>CAMLSD010000098.1 GCA_946482595.1 uncultured Comamonadaceae bacterium | reverse complement strand
ACATGCGCTCCCATGGCATCGACATGCTCACGCTGGGCCAGTACCTGGCGCCCAGTGGCCACCACCTGCCGGTGCGCCGCTACGTGCACCCCGACACCTTCAAGATGTTCGAGGCCAAGGCCTACGAGATGGGCTTCACCCATGCCGCCGTGGGCGCCATGGTGCGTTCGAGCTATCACGCCGACCAGCAGGCCCACGAGGCCGGTGTGGCCGACGCCGTCTGAGGCCCTTGGCCGTGGCAGCGCTGGCGACCCCGGCCCTGAGCCTGCGGCGCTATGGCGCCTCGCCCGGCAGCCACGCACACGACCACTTCCAGGTGCTGTGGGGCTGGGAAGGCACCCTGGAACTCGAGATCGAGGGCCGCGGCACCCGCATGCAGTGCGGGCGTGTCGCGATCATCCCCCCCGGCGACCGCCATGACTTCTGGTCACGTGCGGGCAGCGCCTGTTTCGTGATCGACACCTGCGACAGCAGCCCGGCGCTGGCCGCCCTGGCCGGCCGGGTGGTCGACAGCGACCTGTCCGCACGGCACCTGTTGCGCTTCCTGGCCAGCCGGGCCGACATGGACAGACCGCTGCAGGACCACGCCAGCGCCCTGTTGCTGGCCACGCTGCCCGCCGCAACGGCCGGTGGCGTGACCCGCAACGCCCGCCCGATCGATTGGCCCGCCCTGGATCGCTGGGTCGATGCCCATTTGCATGCGCCGCTGAGCGTAGCCATGCTGGCCGCCCAGGCGCACCTGAGCGCATCGCAGTTCGCGGCCCGCTGCCAGGCCGAACTGGGGCAGTCGCCGATGGCCTATGTGCGCGAGCGGCGGCTGTTGACAGCGCGACGTCTGCGCGCCGCCGGATGGCAGGTGCAGGCAGTGGCGCAACACTGCGGCTACCGCTCGCCGTCGGCCCTGACCGCCGCCTTGCGACGCCAGTAGAGCCCGTTCAGGCGTCCTGCGACGACGCTCCCGCGTTGCGCGACGACCGGCCCGGCAATCCGCCCGTATCCTCCGGGCGCATGAACCACACCGCCACCTCGACGCTGTACGCCCTGGGCGCCATCGCGCTGTGGGCCACGCTGGCCACCCTGGGCGTGGCCCTGTCGCATGTGCCACCCTTCCTGCTGACGGGCCTGGCCCTGCTGCTGGGCAGCCTGCCTGCCTGGCCGTTGTGGCGTCAATGGCGCATTCCGCCCGGCACCCTGCTGCTGGGAGTCTACGGCCTGTTCGGCTTTCATTTCCTGCTGTTCGTGGCCCTGCGCATGGCACCGGCCGTCGAGGCCAACCTGGTGAACTACCTCTGGCCCCTGTTCATCGTGGTGCTGGCACCGCTGTTCCTGCCGGCCGTCGCGCTGCGCCCGGTCCATGTGGTCGCGGCGCTGGTCGGTTTTGCCGGAGCAGCCCTGGCCATCGTTGGCGGCCGCGAACTGCAGGGCGACTTCGCCTGGGGCTATCTGCCAGCGCTCGGTTCGGCCTTCATCTGGGCCAGCTATTCCTTGCTGACAAAACGGGTGGCGCATTTCCCGACGGCAGCCATCGGGCTGTTCGGTGTGGTGTCGGGGCTGCTGTCCCTGGTGTGCCACGTCGCGCTCGAACCGGCGGCCACGCTCAGCGTGCGGGACTGGAGCCTGATCGCGGTCATGGGCCTGGGGCCGCTGGGAGCGGCGTTTTTTCTGTGGGACAAGGCCCTGAAAGGTGGGGATCCGCGCGTGATCGGCATCCTGAGCTATCTGACGCCGCTCGCCTCGACCGTGCTGCTGGTGCTGGTCACGGGCCGGCAGTTCACCGGCTGGGTCCTGGCCGCAGCGGCGTTGATCGTCGGTGCCGCCGTGCTGGGCATGAGGGCGCGGGCGTGAGCCCCGCACCGCAGCGCCCTCAGGCCTCGGCCAGGAGCTTTTCGACCAGCTGGTGCAAGGCGGCGAAGTCGGGCTCGCCCACGTACCGCTTGACGATCTCGCCGCGCTTGTTCAGCAGGTAGGTGGTGGGCGTGAGCTTCACGTCGCCGAACTCGCGGGCAATCTGCCCGGTGTTGTCGATCGCCACCTTGAAGGGCAGCTTGCGGGTCTCGGCGAAGTTCGCCACATAGGCCGGCGGGTCGTAGCTCATCGCCACGGCAACAAAGTCCAGGCCCCGCTCGCGGTACTTCTGGTAGGTCTCGACCATCTGCGGCATCTCCTTGACGCAGGTGACGCAGCTGGTGGCCCAGAAGTTGACCAGCACCACCTTGCCCCGCAGGTCGGCCATGTTGCTCTTGCTGCCGTCGAGCAGCACCATGTCGACGGGCGGCGCGGTGTCGCGCTGACCCAGCGCAAGGTAACCCACACCCGCCAGGGCAAGGGCGAGGGCGCAGGCGGCAATCAATGCCGGTTTTTTCATGATGGACTCCGGGAACAGGCTCGATTTTAGTGCCCTGGGTGGAGCCCGCCCGGCGGCAAAAGTTCGATCAGATCGTGCGTGACAGCTCGAACAGCAGTGCCGACGGCAGCGACGTCAGGATGGCATCGCGGCCCACCCGGGCCATCGCCCCCCCGCCGAAGCCCGAGACCTCGAACATGGCGCCCTCTTCGATGATCTCGACAAACACGAAATCGGGCACCTCGCGCAGGACGTCCTCGCGCAGTTGATTGAATCGTTCGCCCCGCAGCACCGACTCGAAAACGATCGCATGCGGCAGGCTTTCCTCGCAGAACGCACTCGCCTCGCTGATCGACGTGACGAAATCGACCACCAGCCCCATGTGGCGGATGGCCTCCCGCACCTGGATGCGCACATCGCGACGCGACGCGACGACCAGCACGTGGCTACCGGCCAGCGGCTTGGAGTTGGCCGACGAATGCGCAAAACCATCGTCAACCTCGGTCACGGTCAGGCCTTGCAGGTCGGGGCTCACGGTGCGCGGGAATTCGATCACCAGCGCTGTCGACGAGCCTTCGGCCTGCCGTTCCAGCACCAGGCCCATCACCGCGGCGGCGTGCTCGATCAGGCGCCAGTCGAGGTCGTCCAGTGGAAGCTCCAGCCCGTCCGGCGGAGCGGTCTGGGCAAAACCGGCATCGTCGACCTGGTCCAGGGGGGTCAGGCGGAAACGGCAGGACAGCCGTGCATGCATCGGCCAGGACTTGACGTCCAGGCGCAGCGCGATGTTCGAGCGGGCATGGCGCAGGGCCCAGTCGAGCACCGCATTGAGCAGCGAAAACAGCAGGGCGGGGTCGACGATCACCTCGACCGGACGCATCACCTGTCGCACCTCGATGCCGCGGGCCTCCGTCTCGCGCCGGCGATGCGCCAGGACCTGCTGGACTGTCTGGGTCAGGTGCACCTTCTCGACCGATTGCCGCACCCGGCCGGAGCGGAACCGGGCAATCTGCTGGCCCACCATGCCGGCGCGGCGCGCGTGTTCCAGCTCCTCGCGCAACTGGCGCAGGCTCTGACGGTCGATCTGGCCGGTCGTCGTGAGCGCCAGCACCCGCTCGAGGGCCAGGCTCAACGGGCCGGCGATCTCTTCGCCGACCTGGGTGAGCAGCCGGCGCCAGACCTCGGCCTCGGAGGGCTCTGGTACGGCCGGCAAGGTTGCCGGCGCGCGGTCATCGCCTTGCGGCAGTTCGGACAGGTCCATGCAGGCGCCAGCAATCAGGAAGGGATGTTCGGATCCTGGAGTATTGAAAACACCACTGCCCCCGTCCACCCCCCGAACAAGGGTGGCTGGCCCGCCGGTCGGTCCGCCGGTGAGCCCGCTGGAACGGCGCGCTCAGGGGCGCGCGCGGATCGCCTGGCGGGCAGCCGCAAGGCGCTCGTCGAGGTAGGCGTTGTAGAAGTCCGGGATGCTCGCACCGACCAGCCGCTCGGCAACCTCCCGGCCACGGGCATCGAAAAACAGCACCGTGGGCGCTGCGCGCACCGCCCAGCGGCGGATCAGCGCGTCGTGTGTCGATGCCGTGCCGTCGAAGTCCTGCACCGCGGTCGCATGACGCATGTCCAGCTGAACCACCCGACCCTCGCGGGCCTGCAGCGGCAGCAGGGCATCGCGGCGAACCCGCTCGCAGAACGCACAGCCGTCCAGGCTCACCAGCACCACGAGCGGTTCCCCGCGTGCGGTGGCGTCACGCGCCAGGTCGCGCAACGAAGCCGGCGCAGGCAAGGCGTGCGCATCGCCGGCCCGCGCGATGCCGGTGGGAGCCGCCAGCACCACGGCCAGCGCGGCCCCGGCCGCGTGGCGCAGCCAGATGCGACGTGACGGATGCAAAGGCATTGAGCTCGCCGCCGAGCCGCGATGGGAAAGGGAGTGGCTCATGCAAACAGCGCCCGGGCCAGTTCCTCCGGGGCACTGACCATCGGGTCATGCCCGGTCTGCAGCGTGATGATCCGCCAGCCCGGCGCCTGCCGCACCCGCTGACGGGCCACCGCGATCGTGGGCAGGGCCGGCGCCACGCAGTCGATGAAACTGCGCGGGCGGTCGAACACATGCTTCGCATCGAAGTGCAGCGCATCGTCGTAGACCCCGCCGGGCTGCGGCGTCTGGCGCCGCGCCACCCAGGCCCGATCGTCCCCGGACAGGCCAAAGACCGCCGGATCGGGTGGCGCGATGCTGCCATCGCGAGCGATGTCGTCACGCCGCCGGGCCTGCGTTGCTGCATCGTGGGTGCTCGACCAGCACTCGCCAGGCTCGGGCACCACCGCATCGACATACACCAGCCGGCCGATGCGCCCGGGCAGGCGGTCGGTCGCGCCGGTGATCACCATGCCGGCATAGCTGTGTCCGACCAGCACGACGTCGTCCAGTTCTTCGGCTTCGATCAGCGACACGACGTCCTGCACGTGCGTGTCCAGCCGGATCTGCGGTGACAGCAGATGGGCCCGTTCGCCCAGTCCGGTGAGCGTCAGCGCGTGCACGGCATGACCGGCTGCACGCAGCCCCGGCAGAACCCGGCGCCAGCACCAGCCCCCATGCCAGGCGCCATGGACAAGTACAACGTTGGCCATCTCGATTTCCTCCGTGCGCGATGCCTGCCGCGGCCCGCAGCCCGATTGTGGTGCAAGCGCGGATAATTGATCGGATGTTTGCACAAGCCCCCACCCCCGTCCTGCGCCGGGCCCTCGGCCTGGTGGCGCTTCTGGCAACGCTGGCGTGCACGCCCGCGCTGGACTGGCGCCAGGTGCGGCCGGATGCCGCCGGCATCGAGGCGCTGTTTCCGTGCAAGCCCGACAGCCATGCCCGCCAGGTGCCCCTGGCCGAGCAGTCCGTGCGCATGACGATGTACGCCTGCACGGCGCAAGGTCATACCTATGCCCTCACCCATGCCGATCTGGGCGACCCGGCCCGCGTGCGGCCGGCGCTGGGCGCGCTGCGTGCCGCGGCCGCCGCCAACCTCCAGGGCACCGAAACGCTGGACCGGGACCTGAATGTGCCGGGCATGACCCCCCATCCCGAGGCACGCCGGCTGGATGTGAGCGGCCGGCTGCCCGATGGCACACCCGTCAAGCAGCAGATGGTGATCCTGGCGCGTGGCACGGTGGTCTACCAGCTCAGCCGGGTCGGCCCGCCCGCCACGCAAGGGGCGGACGCCGACACGGAAGCCGCCGAGACCTTCCTGGGCAGCATCAGGCTGCCGTGATGCACAACGCCCCCGCCCCCGACGACGCCCGCCCGCCCCCACCGCCTCCGGCCAGTGCGAGCGCGGAGGCGTCGCACCCTGACCTGCTGACGGCAGCCGGTGCGGTGCGGGTGTTTGTGGTGTTTGCCGCCGCCTACCTGCTGTCAGCCCTGGTGCGTGCCGTGACGGCCACGCTGGCGCCCACGCTGACGGCCGACCTGGGCCTGACCCCCGGCAATCTGGGCCTGCTGGCCGGCGCGTATTTCCTCGGCTTTTCGCTGACGCAGCTGCCGCTGGGGCGCTGGCTCGACCGCTTCGGCCCGCGCCGGGTGCTGATTGCCTTCCTCGCAGTGGCCGTTGCCGGCTGCCTGGCCTTCGCGGCGGCACGCAGCTTTACGAGCCTGACGGTGGCGCGGGCCCTGATCGGCGCCGGCGTGAGTGCCTGCCTGATGGCGCCGCTGACCGGCTTCCGACGCTGGTACAGCCTGCCCGCGCAGCTGCGAGCGAACTCATGGATGCTGATGGCCGGCTCGACCGGCATGGTGGCGTCGACCCTGCCGGTTCAATGGTTGCTGCCGGTGACTGGCTGGCGCGGACTGTTCGTGCTGCTGGCGGGCCTGTTCGTGGTGTGCATCCTCGCGGTGATCGCGTGGATCCCGCGCGACCGCCCGGCGCCGCCGGTCGCCGCCGACGCTCCCGCAGACGGCGGCGGCTACCGCGAGATCTGGCGCCACCCGGTGTTTCGTCGCTACCTCGGGCTGGGCTTTGTCAACTACGGCGGGATGATCGCGCTGCAGACACTGTGGATCGGGCCCTGGCTGGTGACGGTGTCCGGCTGGTCCCCCCAGGCCTCGGCGGCCGGGCTGTTCGTGGTGAACGGCGCGATGCTGCTGACCTTTCTGTCCTGGGGCCTGCTGATGCCCCGGCTGCTGCGCGCGGGCTGGACGGTGGACCGGCTGGTCGCCTGGGGCACACCGGTCAGCCTGGCCGTGCTGGCGATGAACCTGGTGCTCGGCGCCGGGGCCACCGCCTGGGCCTGGGCGGCCTTCTGCACGAGTTCGACCTTCCTCTCGCTGGCGCAGCCCCGCGTCGGGCAGGCGTTCGGCCCGCATCTGGCCGGTCGGGCCCTGTCGGCCTACAACCTGGTGATCTTCGCCGGAGTGTTTGCGATGCAGTGGGGCATCGGCCTGACCATCGATGCCCTGCAGGCGCTGCAGGTCGACCGCGAATCGGCACACCGCGGCGCGATTGCAGTCTATGCACTGGCCTGTGTGGCCGCCTATCTGGACCACCTGCGGTGTCTTCGACGCCACACCGCGGACGAGGTGTCTACCGCAGTGCAGCATCTGCGCTGATAATCGCCGGACGTCCCGAGCTGTATGTCAGGCATCCTCATCATCGCCCACACCCCGCTGGCCAGCGCCCTGAAAGCCTGTGCGACGCATACCTTCCCGGATTGCGCAGCCAGCCTTGAGGTACTGGACGTCGGTCCCCAGGACTCGCCCGAGCAGGTCGAGGCCCAGGCGCGTGCGCTGCTCGCACGCATCCAGCGGCCCGATGCCCTGATCCTCACCGACGTGTTCGGGGCCACGCCCTGCAACGTCGCGCTGAAACTGGCCGACGGCGTGACCGTGAAGGTGGTGGCCGGGGTGAACGTGCCCATGCTGTGGCGCAGCTTGTGTTACCAGAACGAACCGGTCGACATGCTGGCCGCCCGCGCCGTGGCAGGCGCCACCCAGGGCGTGATGCAGGTCGCCGTGTCACGACCCCAGAATCAGGCCTCACCCCCGGGACATGATCAAGACCACCATCACCATCAGCAATAAGCTCGGGCTGCACGCCCGGGCGTCGGCCAAACTCACCAAACTGGCCGGCAGCTTCAAGAGCGAAGTCTTCATGAGCCGCAATGCGCGGCGCGTCAATGCCAAGAGCATCATGGGCGTCATGATGCTGGCCGCCGGTCTGGGCACCGAGGTCGAGATCGAGATCGACGGCGAGGACGAACAGGCCGCGATGGACGCGCTGGTGGCGCTGATCAATGACAAGTTTGGGGAAGGGGAGTGATGACAACCCCTCGGTCGACGGGTACGTCGACCGATCCCCCGAGGGGATAGCGGGCCGGCTTGGGGCGGCCCGGCGCTCGGCCCGCTGGGAGACAACCCCTCGGTCGACGGGTACGTCGACCGGCCTTGCAGGCCGCGCTGGGCACACAGGCCCAGCCCTTCGCCAGGCTTGAACAGTCCCCCGGACTGTTCAAGTCCGGGCTCAGCCCCCAAGGGGATAGCGGGCCGGCTTGGGGCGGCCCGGCGCTCGGCCCGCTGGGAGACAACCCCTCGGTCGACGGGTACGTCGACCGGCCTTGCAGGCCGCGCTGGGCACACAGGCCCAGCCCTTCGCCAGGCTTGAACAGTCCCCCGGACTGTTCAAGTCCGGGCTCAGCCCCCAAGGGGATAGCGGGCCGGCTTGGGGCGGCCCGGCGCTCGGCCCGCTGGGAGACAACCCCTCGGTCGACGGGTACGTCGACCGGCCTTGCAGGCCGCGCTGGGCACACAGGCCCAGCCCTTCGCCAGGCTTGAACTGTCCCCCGGACTGTTCAGGTCCGGGCTCAGGCGCCCAGGAAGTGCTTGCGGTACTTGGCCGGCAGGTCGCCGATGCGCATCATCATGGGCAGGTCGGCGGTGTTGAAGTCCGGGTCCCAGGCGGGGGCGCCGAGGATGCGGGCGCCGCAGCGCAGGTAGCCCTTGATCAGGGCCGGCGGTTCGACGTCGAGGTGGCGGTTGAGCTCCTGCACCGGCAGGGCGAGGCGGGGTTGGACCTGCCATTCGATCGGTGCGAGGTGGGTGTGGCGCAACTGCTCCCACAAGCTCGCGGCCACGTGGCCGCCGTCGCGCATGCTGACGCTGGCGCAGCCGATCATCGTGTCCAGGCCATTGCGCACCATGAACTCGGCGAGCGCGCCCCACAGGGCCAGGATGGCGCCGCCGTTGCGGTGGTCCGGATGCACACAGGATCGGCCCAGTTCGACCATGCGTGAGCGCAGCGGGCGCAGGCGGGTCAGGTCGAACTCGGTTTCGCTGTAGAGGCCGCCGACGCGCTTGGCAGCGGCCGGGGTGAGAACGCGATAGGTGCCGATCACCGGGCCGGGATCACCATCGGCACCGGGCGCTCGCACCAGCAGGTGTTCGCAATACGCATCGAACACGTCGATGTCATGGCCGGCCGGCGCGCCCTTGGGGCAGGACAGCCGGGCCCCCATCTCCTCGGCGAAGATCTGATACCTCAGGCGCTGCGCCTCCAGAACTTCGTCTTCATCGCGCGCCCAAGCCACCGCCAGCCGGGGGCGCCCAGCAGGTGCAGCGACTTGCGTGCCATCGGATCGGTCGTGAAGTGACCTCCGTGGGGCACGAATCTCTGAAATGGGCAAGGTCGGCAGCGGCAGATCCCTCATCGTGTGCTCCTGCTGGATTTGCCCGCAAGGCTAGGCAGGTGCCATGACGCTGCCGTGAACCGCACGTGACGCTTGCATGACGGTCCGTCACTCGAGCACTGTGATCTGAATGCAACAGCCCGCACGGCGCCGCAGGGCCATACGGGCACGGGAGGGGACCGATCGGCGTTTCCCTGTGCAGGAAGCGTGGCGGATGCGTGTTACTTTCACGTACCGGACCACACAGGACGTTGCCCACCCCACCATGGCCTCGCCGCCGGACACCTCTGCCTCGCCGCCCCGTCCCCGGCCCGCGTGGGACCTCTGGGTCGAGCAGTGGCGCGACTTCGAAAGCCCCCTGCCCCAGCACGACCTGCAGCGCCTGACCGTCCATGTGCTGACGATCATCGGCGTGACGGCCTTCCTGGGCACGACCGGCATCGCCTTGCTCGGCCCGCTGGCCAACCCCACCGGGCTGTTTGCCTCGTATGCGCTGGTGGCCGCGGTGTTCGCCTTGCAGGCCCTGGTGCGACGTCACTTCTCGACCACCACGGCCGTTTCGGTGGTGGTGGTGATCATGGCCGGCTGCGCGGCCTGGCTTGCCTTTGCCGGCACGGTGCAGACCGTGCATGCGGCCTTGCTGCTGGTGCCGGTGATCTTCGCCAGCTTCCTGTTCGGCGCCCGGATGGCCCTGGCCACCGGGGCGATCGCGGTGGGCACGATGCTGGGTCTGGCCTGGCTGCAGGCCTCGGGCGTGCATGGCAGCTCACGGCTCATCGACCCGTTCAACCAGGTCTGGGTGTTTGTCATCGTGACGGCACTGGCCGCGATGGTGACCTTGTCGCTGCGGGCCTATGTGAGCCGCGCCCATCGCCAGGCCATGGCCGAACGCGCATTGCGCATCCGTGAAGGTGCGGTGCGCGAGATCAACAACCGCCTGTCGCTGGCCGTGCAGGCCGGGCATTTCGGACTGTGGGAATACGACATCGCGGCGGACCAGTTCGTGCTCAACGAGGCCCAGTGCCACCTGTACGGCCTGCCCGGTCCGACAGGGAGGGCACGGCGCGCTGACTGGGAGCGCGTGATCCACCGCGAGGACATGCCGTCGATCCGCGAGCAGTTCGACCGCATCCTGGCGGGTATCGGGGTGTACGAACTGCAGTTCCGCATCGTGCTGCCCGGCCATCGCATCCGGTGGCTGCACAGCACCGGCCAGATCGAGCGGGATGCACAAGGGCAACCCTTGCGTGTGGTGGGTTTCGACCGGGACGTGACCGAGGACGTGGAGACGCGGCTGCATCTGCAGGCCACGCTGCATCGCCACGATCTGGCCACGCGCGCGGTGCGCGGGCTGGTGTGGGAATACGACGGTCGCACCGGCCTGGTGATCCGCAACCAGGACACCGCGTCGCTGATCGGTCTGCCCGAAGGCCTGGCCGAGGCCAGTTTCGAGGACATGGAGCAGTTGCTCGCGCCTTCCTGCCTGAACGACTACCGGGCATTCGTGGCCCGCCTCAGGCAAGGCACCGAATCGCATGTCGAGCAGCTGTTGCTGTTCCGCCATCCCGATGGCGGTGAACGGCACGTGCGCTCGCTGGCCTATGTGGAGCGCGACGCAGGCGGGCGCGCGCTGCGGGCCTACGGCATGAACATCGACGTGACCGAGGAGATGCACCGCCAGCATCACATGCACGAACTGTCCGAGCGCCTGCGCCTGGCCACGGAAGCAGCACGTCTTGGCGTATGGGAACTGGACGTCACCACGGGACGCTTCCTCGCCGACGAGACCGAGCGCGAACTGCTGGGCATCACCGGGCCCGCCCCCCGCACCCACGAGGCCTTCCTGGCGTGTGTGGCGCCCCCGGACCGCGAACACATCGAGCGCGCATTGGTGCGCACCTGCGATGAGGGGGTGCCTTATCAGTCCCGTTTCCGGGTGATGGTCGACGGCCGCGAGCGCTGGCTGCGCGGCGTGGGGCGCCTGGAACGCGACGCGAACGGCCGCGCGCAGCGCCTGCTCGGTGTCAACTGGGACATCACGCAGGATGTCGAGGCCGAGGCCCGCCTGCAGCAAGTCAACGAACGGCTGCGCATGGCCCTGTCGGCCGTGCAGGCCTCGGTGTGGGAGTACAACGCCAGCACGCGACGGCTGCTGTGGGACGAACGGGCGGCCGAGCTATACGGCGCCGACCTGAATGTCGACCGCCAGGCCTGGGAGGCCTGCCTCACCCCCGATCTGGCCGGTGCCACCCGCGACCGGATCTACGCCTACCTGCGCGACCCGGCCTGCGCATCGTTCGAGATCGAATACACGATCGCCCACCCGCAGCGCGGGCTGCGCTACATCCGCTCCGTGGCCCGCAACGAACGTGACGCGCAGGGGCGCCTGGTGCGCAGTGTCGGCCTGGACCTGGACGTCACATCCCAGCGCATGACGGCCATCCGCGCCGAGGAGCTGGCCAGCCGGCTGCAGCTGGCGATCTCGGCCTCGGGGCTGGGCATCTGGATCACCAACCCGCAGGACGGCAGCACCGAATGGAACGGCGAACAGTACGCGATCTACGGTGTCGACCCGGGCAGGTTCCAGCCGAGCACCGCGGCCTGGGAGGCGCTGGTGCATCCCGACGACATCGAACGGGTGCGTGACGCGACGATGCAGACCTGGGATGGTCGGCAGTCCGACGTGCTCGAGTACCGCATCGTGCGCCCCGATGGCCAGGTACGGCACGTGCGCACCATGCAGCGCAACCTGCGCGATGCACAGGGCCGCCTGCTGCGCTCGGTGCGCGCGACCTTCGACATCACGGCCGAGAAGCTCGCCACCGAAACCATCGAGCGGGCCCGCAAGGCCGCCGAGGAAGCCAACCAGCTCAAGAGCGAGTTCCTGGCGAACGTGAGCCATGAGATCCGCACACCGATGAACGCGATCATCGGCATGACCGAACTGGCCCTGTCCGGCGAGCTGCCCACACGCGAGCACAACCATGTGGCCAAGGCCAACGCCGCCGCGCGCAATCTGCTGGCGGTCCTGAACGACATCCTCGACTTCTCGAAGATCGAGGCCGGGAAGCTGGAGGTCGAGCGCACCGAATTCGACCTGCGCGATGCGGTGGCCCAGGTGCTCGATGTGGTCGGCCTGCAGGCCGCCGAGAAGCAGCTCTCGCTGACGGTGCACGTCGCGGACGACCTGCCCCCGCGCTATCTCGGCGACCCGACGCGGCTGTGCCAGGTGCTCACCAACCTGCTGTCGAACGCCGTCAAGTTCACCGACCGCGGCAGTGTGGAGCTGCGCGTGGCCCGCGTGGCCGGCAGCGAGGCAGCGCCGGGAGGGCTGCGGCTGAGGTTCGAAGTGCACGACACCGGCATCGGCCTGAGCGACGAACAGCAGGCCCGGTTGTTCGAGGCCTTCAGCCAGGCGGACTCGTCCACCACCCGGCGCTTCGGCGGCACCGGTCTGGGGCTGGTGATCTCGCGGCGACTGCTGGAGCTCATGGGTGGGCGCATCGGTGTGACGTCCGGGCTGGGTCAAGGCGCCACCTTTTGGTTCGAGGTGCCACTGGCGCTCGCCTCCAGCGCAGACCCCGATCGCCCGGTGCCGGCAGCCCGGCCGGACACCGACCCCGCACACCGCCTCAAGGGCCTGCGGGTGCTGCTGGCCGAGGACAATCTGCTGAACCGGGAACTCGCGGTCGAGCTGCTGCAGCGCGCCGGCATCGAGGTGCAGGCGGTTGCCAGCGGCGTGCAGGCCGTCCAGACGGTGCAGTCCTGGCCGTGCGATCTGGTGCTGATGGACGTGCAGATGCCCGAGATGGACGGCATCGAGGCCGCCCGCCGCATCCGCGGCCTGGGGGGCCGATTTGCTCGCCTGCCGATCGTCGCGATGACAGCCCACGCGATGGCTGGTGACCGCGAGCGTTCGCTGGCCGCCGGGATGAACGATCACCTGGCCAAGCCGATCGATACCGCGGCGCTGTGGCATACGCTGGCCCGGCTGAGCGGGCGCGCCCGCATGGGAGCGCAGGAGGCACCGCCGGCGGGGCCCGCACCGGCGCAGCGGCCCGCAGCCGACACGTCGCCGGGCTCACCCGACCCCCGGGTGCTCGACATCGCCGCCGGCATCTCGCTGTGCGGCGGCCTGGAGCAGATCCACCGCAAGGCGCTGCAGCGTTTTGTCGAGATCTACGCGGGCGCACCGTTCCAGCCCGATCACCCGCAGGCCCTCGAACGGGATGCACACAGCCTCAAGGGCGTGGCCGCCAGCCTGGCCATGCCCCAGCTGCAGGCGCTGTGCCAGGACGCCGAGCAGCGCAGCCGCCAGGGCGACACCCTGTCGCCGGCCGAGGTGCTGCGTCTGAACGAGGCGCTGCGCCAGGCCTGGACGGCGGCGCAGGCCTATCTGACACAGCTCGCTTGATTTCTGGATACATACAACCCGTGGTTTACCCTTAGATTGCGCTGTTTTGCTCGTTTTTTGGGCATTGCTGTATACAATGAATCCACTGTGTCAAAGCACTGGAGTCATTGATGTCGTCGCCCTTCCCGCTGAACGCCTGGTATGCCGCCGCCTGGGACACCGAGCTCAAGCACGCCCTGCTGCCACGCACGATCTGCAATCAGAAGCTGGTGCTGTACCGCACCAGCGCCGGGCAGGCGGTCGCGCTCGAAGACGCCTGCTGGCACCGTCTGCTGCCGCTGTCCAAGGGGCGGCTCGAAGGCGACGAGGTGGTCTGCGGCTACCACGGGCTGGTCTACAACGCCCATGGCCGCTGCACCCACATGCCCTCGCAGGAGACGATCAACCCCAGTGCCTGCGTGCGCTCCTTCCCGGTGGTCGAGAAGCACCGCTACGTCTGGGTCTGGCCCGGTGACCCCGCCCTGGCCGACCCCGCCAAGGTGCCCGACATGCACTGGAACCTCGACCCGGCCTGGGCCGGCGACGGCAAGACCATCCAGGTGAAGTGCGACTACCGGCTGGTGATCGACAACCTGATGGACCTCACGCACGAGACCTTCGTGCACGGCAGCTCGATCGGCAACCGCGCCGTGGCCGAAGCCCCCTTCGTGGCCACCCACGGTGATCGCACCGCCACCATCACGCGCTGGATGCGCAACATCGAGGCGCCCCCCTTCTGGGCCGGGCAGCTCAAGCACAAGAGCGGCTACACCGGCCCGGTCGACCGCTGGCAGATCATCCGCTTCGAGGCGCCATGCACGGTCACCATCGACGTGGGCGTGGCGCCCACCGGCACCGGTGCCCCCGAGGGCGACCGCTCCCAGGGGGTCAACGGCTTCGTGCTCAACACCATCACCCCGGAGACCGACCGCACCTGCCACTACTTCTGGGCGTTCGTGCGCAACTACAACCTGCATGAGCAGAAGCTCACGACCGACCTGCGCGAGGGTGTGTCGCGCATCTTTGCCGAGGACGAAGCCATCCTTGAAGCCCAGCAGGTGGCGATCGACGAGCATCCCGATCACCGCTTCTACAACCTCAACATCGACGCCGGCTCGATGTGGGCCCGCCGCCTGATCGACCGCATGATCGAGGCCGAACGCCCCAGCGCCGGTGCGCCGGTGATCCCGATCCGCGCGGCGGCCTGACCATGGCCAAGCCGCCGCTGACACTCGCCGAGGCCGAGGCCGACGGCAGTCCGTCCCAGACCGTGCAAACGCAGCTGCGCCTGCGCGAGCTGATCCTCTCGGGTGAACTGGCACCGGGCGCACGCATTGCCGAGCTGGCCCTGGTCGACCGGCTCGGGGTGTCGCGCACCCCGATCCGTGCCGCGCTGATCCGGCTCGAACAGGAAGGCCTGCTCGAGGCCTTGAGCGCCGGGGGCTACAAGGTGCGCCGCTTCAGCGAGGCCGACATCGAGGACGCCATCGAGGTGCGCGGCACGCTCGAAGGCCTGGCCGCCCGGCTGGCAGCCGAACGCGGCGTCAGCACCGCCGTGATGCGCGATGCACGCCAGTGCGTGCAGTCCATCGACCGCGTGTTTGCCCGCGGCAGCTTTGGCGCCGCCGAGTTCGAGGAGTACGTCGCCCTGAACGAGCGCTTTCATGCGCTGCTGGCCGAGATGTCCGGCAGTGACGTCGTGCGCCGCCAGCTCGACCGTGCGGTCAGCATGCCGTTTGCATCACCCAACGCCTTTATGAGCGTGCAGGCCGCCCAGCCTGGCGGACGGGATACCCTGGTCGTCGCCCAGGACCACCATCTGCAGGTGCTTGATGCCATCGAGCGCCGCGAGGGCAGCCGTGCCGAGGCGCTGATGCGCGAACACGCCCGCCTGGCGCGACGCAACCTGCAGCGCGCCCTGGAACACCACCCTTCCCTGCAACTGCTGCCCGGCGTGGCCCTGCTCAGCCGGCGCACCACGATCTAGACACCACCATGCGCCACTCCGATCACTGGACCATCGCCACCGTGCGTCGCACGACCGACCTCACCCCGACCGTGCGGGAGTTCGAACTGGTGCCCGAAGGCCCGGCCCCTGCGGCCTGGGCGCCGGGCAGCCATCTCAATGTGCGGGTGCAGATCGGCCCCCGGCAGGAAACCCGCACCTACTCGCTCGTGGGCCAGTCGCGCGGTGACGGTGCGCTGCGCATCGCCGTCAAGCGCCTGGACCCGGGCCGCGGCGGCTCGCAGTACATGTGGACGCTGCAACCCGGCGCCCGAGTATCGATCTCGGAGCCCGGCAACCATTTCGCGCTGGACCTGGGTGCGCCCGGCTACCTGCTGGTCGCCGGCGGCATCGGCGTGACGCCGCTGGTGGGCATGGCCGAACTGCTGGGCACGCGAACAGCCCCGGTGCGCATGCTGTATGCCGCCCGCCAGCGCAGCGAACTGGCCTGCCTGGATCGCCTGCAGGCGGCACTGGGCGAGCGGCTCGTCACCCGGGTGGCCGACGAAGGCGAAATGATCGACTTTGCCGCCGAGTTCGCGGCCCTGCCCGCCGGCACCCAGGTCTACCTGTGCGGGCCGGTGCCGATGATGGACGCCGCACGGCGGGCCTGGGCCGAAGCCGGCCGCGACATCGCCGACCTGCGCTATGAAACCTTCGGCAGCAGCGGCCGCCATGCGCCCCAGGCCTTTACCGTCAAGCTACCCCGCCACCGCATCGAGCTCACGGTGGAACCCGGGCGATCGCTGCTCGACACGCTGGAGGCTCACGGCGTCGAGGTGCTGTCCGACTGCCGCCGCGGCGAATGCGGACTGTGCACGATGGACGTCCTGGCCTGCGAAGGCACGATCGATCACCGCGACGTCTTTCTGAGCGACCACGAAAAAGCCGAAGGCAAACGCCTGTGTGCCTGCGTGTCGCGCATTGCCGGCCCGGGCGCCACGGTGGTGCTCGACACCGCCTGGCGTGACGACAGCCTCGCCGCCTGAACGACCCGATCCGCCACGACCCCGAGGAGACCGCCATGAACCCCCCCTTCCGCGCCGACCACGTCGGCAGCTTCCTGCGCCCGGCCTACCTGCTGGAGGCGCGTGAACAGGCCGCCCGCGGCGAGATCACCCGCGAACAGCTGCGTGCGGTCGAAGACCGGGCCATCACCGAGATCGTCAAGTTCCAGCAGGACGTCGGCCTGCACAGCATCACCGACGGCGAATTCCGGCGCACCTACTTCCACATCGACTTTCTTGAACAGCTCGGCGGCGTGAAGACCGACGTGCCGGTGACCATCCGCAAGCCCGACGGCACCGAGGAACTCGCGCCGCCGGTGATGCGCGTCATCGACAAGGTGCGCCACGACCGCAGCATCCAGCGGGCCGACTTCGAGTACCTGCAAAGCCAGGTGGCCCCGGGCTGCGTGCCCAAGGTGACGATCCCCTCGCCCACGATGCTGCACTTCCGCGGCGGGCGTGCCGGCATCAGCCGCGAGGCCTACCCCGAGCTGGAACCCGACTTCTACCAGGACGTGGCCAATGCCTACGGTGACGAGCTGCGGTCGCTGTATGACGCCGGCTGCCGGTATGTGCAGATGGACGACACCAACATGGCCTACCTGTGCGACGAGAAGATGCGCGAGGCGGCCCGCGCTCGCGGCGACGACCCCAACGAGCTGCCGCACCGGTATGCAAAGTTCATCAACCTCGTGGTGGCCCAGAAGCCCGAGGGCATGACCCTGGCCATGCACCTGTGCCGAGGCAACTTCAAGAGCACCCATGCCGCGGCCGGCAACTACGAGCCGGTGGCCGAGGCCCTGCTGTCCGAGATGCACCTCGACGCCTACTTCATGGAGTACGACGACGACCGTTCCGGCGACTTCCGCCCGCTGCGCTACCTGCCCAAGGGCAAGATCGTGGTGCTGGGCCTGGTGACCACCAAGTTCGGCCAGCTTGAAAGCAAGGACAGCCTCAAGCGCCGCATCGACGAGGCTGCGCAGTACGCCCCGCTGGAGCAACTGGCGCTGAGCCCGCAATGCGGCTTCTCGTCCACGGTGCACGGCAACAACATCGCGGTGGAAGACCAGCGGCGCAAGCTGCAACTGGTGGTCGAGACCGCCCGGGAGGTATGGGGCGACGCCTGAGGGACACCATGCGGGAGAGGGTGCTTCGAGTTGCTGCCGATGTGGCTTGTGGCGCCGTTGTTTCGCCCCTGGCGGGGCGAGCCGGGAGTTCGCCCCGGCGGGCGAGTTCCTGTTCTTTGCGTGCCCAAAGAAAAGGAACCAAAAGAAAGGGCACCCCCGAGTGCTCGGTTTCCGTTGGCACGGAAACTCCCCTGCGCTGCTCGGTC
>CAMLSD010000097.1 GCA_946482595.1 uncultured Comamonadaceae bacterium | reverse complement strand
CAAGGAAACTTGGGGCGGCCCGGCGTTTCCTTGTCAGTGCTGCAGGCGTATCCAGTGGTTGTCGAGACGAAGGGTGTCGGGCACACGCATGCGTGTGACGGGCCGGGCCTGCGGATCAAATGACACGGCTGCATGCTGCCCGCCCGCCACCGCGCCGCCGCGGTGGTCGCCAGGGGCCAGCGCGCAGGCCTGCACCAGTGGTATCCATCCTCGCCAGGAGCCATCTGACCGCCAGCAGGCCACGCCGTTCGCGCGTGGGCAACTTGCCGCAAAGCCGTCGCTCGTGGCTTCCACGTCGCCGCCGTATCCCTCCAGTGGCACCGGGGTCTCGCAGGTGCGGATCGACTGGCCGTCGAACACGGCCAGCACGGGTGAGGCTGCACGGGTCGCCGCATCGTCGTGTTCGGCCTGCATCGCGATGCCCAGCAGCCCGCCGTGCCAGGCCAGGTGCCGCAGGCTCAACCGCGGATCGGCCACACGCCACTGACCGAGCAGGCGGCCGCCACGCGGGTCCAGACGCACCAGCGAGGCATCCATCCGCGACAGGTCCAGCTTGCTGCGGCCGGACTCCGGGCGTGTCGGAATGCCGCCGTTGGCCACGAGCAGCGTGCCGTCCTGGTCGAACAGCAGTTCATGCGGGTCGAGTCCGTGGGTGGGCCATTCGTCCAGTCGCACCAGGCTGTGGGCATCGCGCCGCGTCACGAGGCCGGCCCCGCTGGCCAGGTCGGTTTCGGTGGTGTAGATGTCGCGGCCATCGGGGCTTTGCGTCACATGGCCGTTGAAGGCGCGGTCGCTGTCGATCCAGCCCCAGGCGAGCACGCGGCCTTCGGGTGTCCAGCGCAGCAGCCAGTCGCCTGGACGGCGAGCGACGCTCAGCAGGTGGCCATCACGGGTCTGCCACAGGCCGTGGGCGCGGGTGGGTACGTCGACCTCACGGTGCACACGCCACGCCGAGCCGTCGGCATGCAGCGTGCCCACCCGGTGGCCGCCTTGGTCAGGGGTGTCCCAGGCGGCCGCCAGGCGCAGGAGGGGACGGCTGGCGGCCGCCGAGGCCGAGGTCGAGGCCATCACGGCGCTGCCCAGCGCCAGTCGCAGCCAGTCGCGCCGTCCCAGGCCCGGTGCGACCGGGCGGCGGGTGAGCGGGGGGTGGGCCATCGGGTCAGTCACCGTCCGCGTCCGAGAACCCCATGCTGACCTCGAGGGCGTCGGCCACATCCGTCTGCGCCAGCCGCCTGACCTGTGCCAGCGCGCGCGCTGCGTCGGACAGGGTCGTGGGCGAACGCGGGTTCAGCGCGGCCACCGCCGGGTCGGCACGCAACACAGCCTGACGCAGCCGGTCGGCCAGGTCATTCAGGCCCCGCCCGCGCAGGTAGGTCTCCACGCTCACCAGCCCCCGGCCGGGCGCGGGCGCTACGTCCTGCACGGCCAGGGCGCTGAGCGTGCGCCACTGCGCCTGCCAGCTTGCGACCGTGCTGCCGCTGGCCGCACGCGGTAGATCGCCGCCGCTGCGCAACGGCTTTTCGATCTGCGCCCAGCGCAGCCGTTCGAGACCACCGACCCATTGATTGATGGCCTCGCCCATCAGCGTCGCGCCGTCCTCGGGTGGCGCGGACGCCAGGGCCGCAAAGCGTTCGGCCAGCGCATCGGCCTCGCGGTCGATCTCGGCCGCCACCTGTGCCGCATACCGGCAGGCCGGCGCGTCCAGCGGCACCCGGTGCACCCACAGCAACCATTCCAGGGCCGGCAGGCCCTTGGCCGGCGTGCCCACACGTTCCATGTCGGCCGCGCTGGCCGGCGCGGCGCGGATGGCCCGTTCGATCAGCGCCGGCCGCGTGGGCCAGAAGTCGATCTGTCGCATCGAACGGCGCTCGATCATCGGCCCGATGGCCACCGGCGCCAGTTCATCCCAGGCCCGCGCAGTGCGCTGCCAGTGCTCGCGCACGCCGGCGAGTGCGGTGGCCTGCCGGGCGGGGGGTGCGTTGCACAGTGCCTGCGCGGCATCGACCAGCCCAGCGCTGGCGGCCTGCAGGGCCTGCACGCGTGGCAGGCTCATGTGCTGCAACAGCCCGACGACAAAGTGGCTCGCCTGGTAATAGGGCACCGCTTCGATCGCCTGTGCCGGTGCCGGCCGTGAGGCGGCACGCACCGGTGTGGCCGCAACCATCCACAGGGCGCAGGCCAGCGCCAAGTGACCCCACAGCAAGGTGTTGCGGCGCATCACAGGGACTCCACGAAACGCACCAGGGCTTCGCGCTCGGCACGGGTCATCTTCAGCACATGGCGGCGGCTGGGCTCGGCTTCACCACCGTGCCAGAGGATGGCCTCCAGCACACCGCGCGCGCGGCCGTCGTGCAGCAGCCGGGTGTGGCCGTTGACGTCCTTGATCAGGCCGATGCCCCACAGCGGCGGCGTCTTCCATTGGCGTCCGTTGGCCTGGAAGTCCGGCCGGCCGTCGGCCAGGGCCTCGCCCATGTCGTGCAGCAGCAGATCGGTGTACGGCCAGATGCGCTGGCCCTGCAGCGCCGGGCTGCTCAGCGACGGGAAGGGCGCCGGGCCGGTCACATAGCTCGGCCGGTGGCACACGCTGCATTGCGCCTGGCCAAACAGGGCCTGGCCGCGCAGCACCTGCGGATGGGTCGGTTCACGGCGTGCCGGGGGGGCCAGCGTGGCCTGGTAGAACACCACCTGGCCGAGCGTCTCGTCGTCGATCTCGAACTCACCTGCCGTGGATCCGCTGCCGGCGCGGATGCAGTCGGCCTGGGCGGGAGTGCAGGCTTCAGCCGGGAAGTGTCGCGAGGTGATGCCGATGTCGCCCAGGAAGGCGCCGCCGGTCTGGTGCGCCAGCGTGGCCACATTGGCCTTCCAGCCGAATCGCCCGGGCCGCAGTTGCTGCGACGGCGCATCCCAGACGCGATTGATCCGGCCCTTGATGGGCCCCGGCAAGGCCGCCTGGTCGGTGACGTTGCGCTCAAGCTCGGCTTCGGGGATGGATTCGAGCAGACCCACACCGATCAGTTGCGGGGCGATACGCGGGCTCAGCAAGGTGCCGGGTGCCATCGGCCCGTAGCCCAGCTCGGCCACGCCGTAGTCGGGTTTCATCAGGGTGTACGGCGTGCCGTCTGCAAAGCGGCCCCGGATCGGCGTCAGTCGCATCGTGACCTGGCCTTCCGGGCGCACGCCCTGGATGGCTGCATTGTTGAACTGGTCGCCGTAGACCGGTTCGGGCAGGGGGCCGCCGTGCGGGTCCTGGCCCGGGACCGACAGGCGGATCAGCAGCTCCACCGGCTGCGGATGCAGCCCGCGCCTGAAATCGGGCGGTGCGCCGCGTCCGTCCTGCAGGTGGCAGCCGCCGCAGGAGCGTGCGATGAAATGCGGCCCCAGGCCGTCGCGCGCCGTGGTCGACGCGGGTGCCTCGACCCAGTTGCGCCGGAAGAAGGAGTTGCCGATCACGAAGCGGGTTCGGCCGGCGTCGTCGAGGTTGGCGGCCGGGAACGAAAACGCGTTGCGGCCGGTGGCAAACACCGTGGTGTCGCCGCCGGTGCGCTCGCCCAGCGGGTCGGGTGTCGAGCCGGCCTGTGGCGCACTGGCCGTGGCCGTGGCGAGCGCGCCCAGCGCGAGGGCGCGCCGCACGCCTTGATGCAGGCCCCGCGCGGGCGGCGCAGCCCGGCTCATGGCTGTACCAGGGTCAGGCGGGTGATGCCGATGGCCTGCGCCGCGGCGACGAGGTCCTTGCTCTGCTGCGTCAGGCTGTCGATGGTCTTGCGCACGCGCTGGCGGCCAGGGGCATCCTTGCCGCCGAGGATCTCACGGTCGAAGGGGGCCTGGATGGCCTCGGCCGCGGCGACCGAAGCGGCGATCTGCTGCGTGGTGCGTTCGGCCAGTGCGGCGTCGCGGGCGGCCACCAGATCCCGCAGCGACGGGCCCTGCAGCATGCTCCCGTCACTGCGCCGGTAGCGGCCGAGCCAGACGTTCTCGATGCCCAGCGCATTGGTCACGGCATCGCGATGGGTGTTGTCCGAGAAGCACGAATGCTCGTCTTCCTGGTCCTGGCTCGCGAGCGCCACCTCGAGGCGTTCGCCGGCGAGTTCGCCGCGCGACAGCGAGCCCAGGCCGACCAGCATCTTGCGCAAGGACTCGGCACCGCCTCGCTCGAAGCGGGCCCGATAGTTGTTGCGCACATCCGGCGCCCAGGCCTTCACCAGGCTCGCGAGATCGTCGACCAGCAGGTCGGTGACGACCTCGAGGTACTTGCGGCGGCGGTCGGCATTGGGTGCCTTGCCGTCGACAAAGTCGTCGGCGCTGCGCTGTCCGGGCCCGCTGTCGTTCAGGTCCTGGCCCCACAGCATGAACTCGATCGCGTGCCAGCCGGTGGCGATGTTCTCTTCGCCGCCACGCTCGTTCTGCGCCACCAGCGATTTGCGAGTGATCGGCAGCTTGCGCTGATTGATCAGGCCCGCACCGGGCTTGCCCTGCACGCCATCGACAAACGACTCATCCATCGGCCAGGCGTTGATGCGGCCTTCCGGGCCCTTGTCGTCGTCGATCGGGCCGCCGTAGAAGCGAAAGGCCTCGGTCTGGCCGTAGGGTTCGCGTGCAGCCAGCCAGGCGCGGCGGGCCGCGTCGAGCGTCTCCTGCGACGGCCTGGCGGTGAAGGCCACCACCGCCTCGCGCAGCGTGCGTGCGGCCAGGTGGGCATCCTGGTAGTTCGCATGGACCAGGCCGGCGTAATGCCGCACCACGGCCGCGGGTTCGACTGCCGCGGCAGTCTGTGCAGCGGGAGCGGAGGCCGTGGCCGGCGGCTGCGCCAGTGCGGGGAGGGTGCTGGCCATCGTCAGGGCCAGGAGCAGTCGCTTCATCGGTGTTCCTTCGTTCACTCACGGAGATGGAACACGAGATTCTAAATGCGAAGTATTTGCATTCAAAGTGCTGCATCGACCTGCGGGTGATGAAACTGCGCTGAAACTGCGTTGAAATAGCGACCGATGGCTCTGAACCATCTTTAGAATATGTGAATCACTTGTTTCACGGAGCGGCCTCATGGCGTCAGCCATCGTCCATCGCAATCTGCCCCAAGCCCTGCTGCGCGCGCGCGAAGCCGTCATGCGCTATTTCCGTCCCAACCTCAAGGTGGCCGGGGTGACCGAACAGCAGTGGCGGGTGATCCGCACGCTGTCCGACCGGGGCGAGCTGGAGATCGGGCAGATTTCGGAGGCCTGCTGCATCCCGGGGCCGAGCCTGACCGGTGTGCTCGAACGCATGGAGCGGGACGACTGGATCAAGCGCTTTCGCATCTCGACCGACCAGCGCAAGGTGGTGGTCGAACTCACTGCCAAGAGCCGCAAGCTCGTCGAAAAGATGGCCGACCGGGTGGATGCGCGCTACAAGGCCATCGAGGCGCACCTGGGCACGCAGACGATCGACGCGCTGCATGCCCTGCTCGAGCAGGTGGCGGCATTGCCGGATCCGGCCGCCAGTGAGCCGGTGAAGCTGCCGGTGGCGCGCAAGGCCGCGGGCACTCAGAGCACGCGCCGGTCGAAACAGAAGCCGGAGTAGTGGTCCAGGCTCAGTTCGGGGTGTTCCGGCAGGTCGAGCCGCTTGCCGGTGTTGTCCCATTCGTCGTGACGGTAGTAGCCGCGCTCGACGATGGCGTCGACGAACTCGCTGCGTGACTGCACCCGGTAGGGGCAGTAGGCCGTGCCGATGCTGTTGACCGTGAAGTAGCTCGTCGTGGCATGGATCGGCGTGATGTTGACGATGATCCGCCGGGGCTTGTGGGGCAGTCGATCCAGCAGTTCGGCCAGTGTGAGCGGCAGGTACTGCAGGCTGCCGGAGGCATAGAGCACCTGCGCCTTCGCAGCCTCGTCGATGTCGGTCGTGAAGTGAAGGTGACCTTCGGGCGCACGGGTTCGCGCCAGCTCGCGGCCGCGCGCCACCACGGCGGCCACGTCGCACACCGTCCACGACAGCTCGTCGGGATAGTGCAGCACACGGCGAAACGCGTAGTACTTGATGCCCACATGCCCGCCGAGATCGAAGATGCGCGTCAGCCCCTCCTGCAGCGCATGGCCGATCCAGAACATCGCCGCATAGTCGGTCGACTGGATCTGCGTGGTGTAGAGCTGGGCCGACTCGGGGTTGTCGTAGCCCAGCGGCCGGTGGCGGGGGGCGGCCTGGGCGGCGGCATCGAAGCTGTCGTACACGCCCAGGAAGAGGTTCTCGTCCCGGTTGTCCATGAAGCGCTGCACATGCCGGTGGTGGTCGAGCCAGCGTTTGCCCGAGGCCCGCACCAGCCCGTCGACCATGCCGTGCACCAGGGTGTTTGCATCCATGACGGCCACCTCCAGTTGCACACACTAGTCCTGTCCCGGCCGGTCCGTGCGCAAATCCATGAGGTCATGGGTGCCAATGCCGATCGTGCAAGACGGGCCGCAGTTCATGCGGCCCTTGCATGACGATTGCGTCAGTTGCCGAAGCGGCCGGCCCGGAAGTCTTCCACCGCCTGGAAGATCTGTTCGTTGGTGTTCATCACGAACGGGCCGTACTGCGCGATCGGTTCATTGAGCGGTTGCCCGGCGATCAGCAGCGCTCGGGTGCCTGCCTCGGCCTGCAGCACCACACCGTCGCCCTCATTGCGCAGGATCGCCATGCGCTGCACCGTGACCTCCTGGTCCTGAACACGCAACGCGCCACGATAGACGTACACGAAGGCGTTGTGCCCGGCAGGCAGCGGCTGCTCGAAGCGGGCACCTTGCTGCCAGTGCAGGTCGAGGTACAGCGGTTGTGTCGCTTCGCGTGTCACCGCGCCGCTCACGCCATGGCTTTGCCCGGCGATCACCCGCGCCAGCACGCCATCGGGCGTGGTCAGCTCCGGGATGTCCGCCGACTGGATGTCGCGGTACCACGGGGCGGTCATCTTGTCGGCCGCCGGAAGGTTGAGCCACAGCTGGAAGCCTTCCATGCGCCCGGCTTCCTGTTCGGGCAGCTCGGAGTGGATCACGCCGCGCCCGGCGGTCATCCACTGCACACCGCCGTTGCGCAGCAGGCCTTCGTGGCCGGCGCTGTCACGATGGCGCATCTGGCCGGCGATCATGTAGGTGACTGTCTCGAAGCCGCGGTGCGGGTGATCGGGGAAGCCGCCGATGTAGTCGTCGGGGTTGTCGGTGCCAAAGGCATCGAGCATCAGGAAGGGGTCGAGCCGGCGCTGCAGCGGCTGGGTCAGCACGCGGGTGAGCTTGACGCCGGCACCGTCCGAGGTGGCCATGCCGGCCACGATGCGTTCGATGCTGCGAGGGTGCGCCACCGCCGAGGCGGCGCGAGGAGTCGTCAGGGTGGTGGTGCTCATGAGGTGGTTCCTTGTTGCGGTTCGTGTGCGCGGGCCTCAGGCCAGCGCCGTCTCGATGTCCTGCTGTGCCTGCTCGAGCGCCTGGCGCTCGGCATCGGGGCCCATCGCCAGCCCTTCGGCATAGATGAACTGCACGTCGGTCATGCCCAGGAAGCCCAGCACCGTCTTGAGGTAGGGCACCTGGCTGTCCGCCGGGGTGTCGCGGTACTTGCCGCCCCGGGTCAGGACCACGTACACCTTCTTGCCCTTGAGCAGGCCTTCAGGCCCTTGCTCGGTGTAGCGGAAGGTCACCCGGGCGCGGGAGATCGCATCGATCCAGTTCTTCAGCTGAGCCGGCACGCCGAAGTTGTACATCGGAACGCCCAGCACGACGGCATCGGCTGCCTGGATCTCGGCAATCAGCGCGTCGTCCAGTGCCACGCGGGCGGCCTGCTCGGGCGAACGGGCCTCCTCGGGGGTGAAAAGCGCCTGCAGCGCGGCTTCGTCGAGCTGCGGATGCGGCGTGCGACCCAGGTCGCGCACCGTCACGCGCACTTCGGCGGGGGTGTGGCTGGCGACCAGGCGCTCGACAACGGCGTTGGCCAGGCGGGTGGAGTGAGAGCCCTCGGTACGGGCGCTGGAGTTGATCTGCAGGATGTTCATGAGGTGGCTCCGTTTGAGAATGACTCCAATGTAATTGTCCAAATCCAACTAAAAAAGTAGGAAAAATGGATAAGATTGTTCCTCTCATGGAACGAACGGGCTGACCCATGCACATTGAACCGAACGACCTCGTGATGTTCGCCCGTGTGGCCGAGACCGGCAGCTTCAGCCGCGCGGCCGAGCGCCTGGGCCTGCCCAAGTCCACCGTGTCGAGACGCATTGCCGAACTGGAGCGCCAACTGGGTGAACGCGTGATGCTGCGCACCACACGCAAGCTCACGCTCACCGAGTTCGGCCACAGCCTGCTGCACCATGCGCGCCGGCTGGACGAAGAGGTGCAGTCGGCCATGGCCCTGGCCGAGCACCGCCAGGAGGCGCCCAGCGGCCGGCTGCGGCTGTCGGTGCCCACCGACATCGAAAGCCTGGGTCTGGTGACCTTGCTGGCCGAGTACCTGCAACGCCATCCGGCGGTGTCGCTGGACATCGACATGTCCGCCCGCATGGTCGACCTGATCGGGGAGAACTTCGACCTGGCCATCCGCGCCGGGCAGTTGCCCGACGATGCCAATCTGGTTGCTCGACGGCTGGTGGTGCAGCCTTTCCGCCTGTACGCCTCGCGCGACTACCTGGCCGCACATGGCGCACCGGCCGAGCCGCCCGACCTGCTCAAGCACACGGCGCTCACGCTGAGGTCGCGCACCGGCGAGCCGGTCCCGTGGCGGCTCACCAGCGGCGACCAGCAATGGCAGGGCCTGCCTGAGTCGCGCGTGACCGCCAACTCGCCGCTTTTCCTGCACCGCATGGTGCAGGCCGGACTGGGCATTGCCTGCCTGCCTTCGTTCATCGTCGAGACCGGGGCGGGTGCAAGTCAGCTTCAGCCGGTGATGCCCCAATGGTGCAGCCCGGCCAATGCCTTGTGGGCGGTGTTCCCGGGCCGACGGCTGATGCCGACCAAGACACGCGCCTTGCTCGACATGCTGGAGGCACGCTTTGCGGGCCTGCCGCCGCCCTGAAGACCGTACGGGTTCACGGGCACGCGCGTTTGGGTCACACTGCGGCATTGCCACCCATTGCCGCACAGAAGGTCCGTGACTCCCACGCACATTGCCGTCCTCGACGACGAGATCGACATCACCCAGCTGCTGGGCAACTATCTCAAGATGCACGGTTTTCGGGTCAGCCAGACTCATGACGGGTCGGCCCTGATGGACCTGATGGCGCGCGACCCGGCCGAGCTCGTGCTGCTTGACCTGGGGCTGCCGGGCGAGGATGGTTTCGAGATCGCCCGCCGTGTGCGCGAACGCTGGCGCTGCGGGCTGGTCATCGTCACCGGGCGTGGCGATGCCGTCGACAAGATCGTGGGCCTCGAACTCGGGGCTGACGACTACATCACCAAACCCTTCGACCTGCGTGAACTGGTGGCGCGCATCAAGGCGGTGCTGCGCCGCCTCGCGCCCCCCGAGCCTGCTGCGCCGTCGCCACCGCCGGCCGAGCCGGCCCAGCCGGCAGTGGCTGCCCCGGCGCGCGACCAGCTCCATGTGGCCGGGTTTCGCATCGACACTGCGGCGCGGCAGGTGCTGGCCGCCGATGGCCGTGAGGTGAGCCTCACCACCGGCGAGTTCGATCTGCTGTGCGTGTTTGCCCGCCATGCCGGGCGTGTGTTGTCGCGCGACTTCCTGCTCGAGCAGACCCGTGGCCGCGAGGCGGCGCCCTTCGATCGCACCGTGGACGTGCAGGTCGGTCGGCTGCGGCGCAAGCTGGGTGATGACACCGACGAGCCTCGCCTGATCAAGTCGGTGCGCGGGGCGGGTTATGTGCTGGTGTACGGCAGCGAGCCCGCCTCCCGATGAGCGCGCCTGCTCCCTGTCCGGCTGGCGGACTGCCCGATGAAGGGCTGATCCACCGCGCGTTGTTCTCGGCCTATCCCGATGCCCTGCTGCTGGTCGATGCCCAGGGCACCATCGTGCTGGCGAACCAGGCGGCCGTGAGCCTCCTGGGCTACGAGATGCGCGAACTGTGCGGCCTGGCGGTCGATGCGCTCGTGCCCGATGCCATCCGCCCACGGCATGCCGCCTACCGGGCAGCCTATGCGGCCACCCCCCGGCCGCGCCCGATGGGCACGCAGATGGAGCTGGTGGCCAAGCGGCGCGACGGCAGCGAGGTGATGGTCGAGATCGCGCTGAGCCCGCTGCAGGACGCGGGCCTGCCCTATGTGGTGGCGGCCATCCGTGGCATCGGTGCGTATCCGCGTGTCCGGCAGGCGCTCCAGCGGGCCCGCTACAGCGAGTGCGTGGCCCAGGTGGGCCGGCTGGCGGTTGACACGCGCGACCCGCAGGTGCTGCTGCAGCAGGTGCCGGCCGCCGCGGCCGACACCCTGCACGCCGAGGTGTCGGTGGTGTTCCTGCTCGAGGCCGACGGCCAGACGCTGCGGGTCGGTGGCGGCGTGGGCCAGGTGCCCGAAGAGGCGCTGGGCTGCCGTGTGCCCAATCGGCTGGACACGCCCGCCGGTTACGTGCTGGCCCAGGGCCGGCCGGTGATCATCGAGGACTACCGGCGCGAGACCCGCTTCACCGTGCCGGCGTCCTACCTGGCGCAGGGCGTGACCAGCGCGCTGGCCGTGCCGCTGTCCGACCGTGGCAGCGTCGTGGGCGTGCTCACCGTGCGCACGCGCCAGCAGCGCAGCTTTGGTGACGACGAGATCCGCTTCCTGCAGTCGCTGTCGAACCTGCTGGCTTCCAGCGTGCAACGGGCCCAGACCGAGGAAGCGCTGAACCACGCGCAGCGGCTCGAAAGCGTCGGCCAGCTCACCGGGGGCATCGCCCACGACTTCAACAACCTGCTGACCATCATCCAGGGCAATCTCCAGGTGCTGGACGAGCACCCCGCCGTGGTCGGTGACGAATACGCGCAGCAACTGGTGTCGGCCGCCACGCGTGCAGCGCGGCGCGGCGCTGAGCTGACCGGCAAACTGCTCGCGTTCTCGCGCCGGCAGATGCTCACGCCCAGCGAGGTGGACGTGGGCGCACTGGTGGTGTCGCTGGCCGACATGCTTCAGCGCACGCTGGACCAGCGAATCGACATCCGCCTTGACGTGGCACCCGACTGCCCGCCCTGCATTGCCGATGCGGGGCAGCTCGAATCGGCCCTGCTGAACGTGGCGATCAATGCCCGTGACGCCATGCCCGATGGCGGGCAGCTGATCTTCTCGTGCCGCCCGTGCGAGGTGCTGCCGCCGGCTGTGCAGGCCGAGCTGGCCGCGCACGGACCGTCACATGGACATGTGGCCATCGCGATCACCGACACCGGCGTGGGCATGTCCGAAGCGGTGCTGGAGCGTGCTTTCGAGCCCTTTTTCACCACCAAGGAGGCCGGGCGGGGCACGGGCCTGGGCCTGAGCACCGTCTATGGTTTTGCCAAGCAGTCGCGCGGGGCGGTGGCGCTGGAATCGGCGCCAGGGCAGGGCACGACCGTGACGCTTTACATTCCGCAGCCGGCCAGCCGCGCACCGCAGGCGCTGCACCCGGCCGCCAGTCGGGCCGACGGCCTGCAGGGCATACGGGTGCTGCTGGTCGAGGACGAGCCGGCCGTCAAGGACGTCGTGCTCAGCTTCCTGCACACGCTGGGCTGCACGGTGGTGGCTTGCGGCAGTGGCGAAGAGGCCATGCTGAAGCTGATCGATCCGGCCGAACCGGCCGAACTGCTGCTCACCGACGTTGCCCTGGGCGCGGGCATGCGGGGCACCGAGCTGGCGCAGCGCGCGCGCGCCGCGCGTCCCGATCTGGGGGTGCTGCTGATGTCGGGCTATTCGGCCGAACTGCTCGACACGCCGCGCGACGCGCCGATCGAGTGGGAGCTGCTGCGCAAGCCGTACTCGCGTGACGAACTGGCGCAGGCGATGCTGCGGGCGCTGAAGTCACGCCCGCAGGGACCGCACGGGTCGGTCACTGCAGCGTCGCTGCCACCGGCGTGATGCTGCGCTGCACGAACTGCGACAGCGCGGCCACGTCCGGAATGTTGAGCGAGCGACGACCACACTCGTCGAAGCGGATCAGCTCTTCACGGGCCAGGCGCGACAGCGCGCGGCTCACCGTTTCGAGCTTCATGCCGAGGTAGTTGCCGATCTCGGCACGCGTCAGGCGCAGCGTGATCTGGTCGGTGCGCAGACCCCGATCAGACAGCGCCTGGGCCCAGTTGCGCAGGAAGTCCGCGACGCGGGCATCGGCCGGCAGCGTGCACAGCGACATCATCGAGTCACGCTCGCGCACGATCTCGCGGCTCATCGCCTCGTGGATGATGCCCAGCAGTTGCGGGCGCTCGATGCTGGCAGCCACCAGCGCGTCATAGCGCAGGATCCAGACCTCACCCGTGTCCATGGCCACGGCGTCGCATCCGTAGCGGCCACTGGCGATGCCGTCGAAGCCCAGCCAGTCGCCCTTGAACTGGAAGCCCGCGAGCTGCTCGCGGCCATCGGCGGCGAGGTTCACGATCTTGAAGATGCCCGAGTGAACCACGTACAGGTTGGCAAAACGCTCGCCGGCCTGGTAGATCACGTCGCCGGCATGCACGACACGGCGCTGCATCGGCACGACGTCCTTCAGCAGGTCCAGCATCTGGGCAATGCGCTGGGACAGGCTCACGCCCGCCGCGCCCGATGCCGGCCGGCTGGCCGCGGGCAGGGCACCGCCGGGCAGACGGGTGCTCAGCGGGGCGGTGGCGGGGCGGACGGTGGCGGTGGCAGCGGTGGCAAGCATGGTGGGGCTCCTGGGGCGATCGGGGTTCGTGTCGGTATGGGAAGGAGCTTAGGGAGCCACCAACAACACCTTGCAAGCGTTGCGCATCGCTCGGTAACGCTGTGTGAATGCTCGGTAACGAGCACACCCGGCAGGTGGTGCGGTTGATACAGGTCAAACGGCATCCCGGCGGCCGGCATACGCTCGGGGCACCGTGAAACAGCCACCTTTTGTTGCCGTGCAAGCCCAGCCCCGTCCCGTTGTCCACCTCCCGGGCGCCATCGACGTGGCCGCGCTGGAGCAGGCTGCCCGCGCCCTCAGCGAGGCGGCTGCACTCGGCATGGCGCGCAGGCCGTTTGTCAGCCGGCATCTGGCCGTGGTGCACGACAGCGATCGCGCCCTGGCCGAACAGGCGGCTGCGGCGGCCGAGCAACTGGGAGCGCGATGCGCGCTGATCCGGGCCGGCGAGTTGCGCCTGACCGACACGGCGCACCCGCTGGACCCCGTCTCGGTGCTCGGCAAGCTGTATGACGGCTTGATCTGTGTCGATCTCGACACCCCGGTCGTCGAGCGCCTGCGCCGCGAGGCGGGGGTGCCGGTGTGCCAGCTCACGCCCATGCCGGCGTCACTCGGCGCACCTGGACCAGCCGCGGCCCCGGCCCCGGCGTACTGGCTGCAGGCCGAACTGCTTCAGAGCCTGTAAGGCCTGCCCCCGCTACCCCTGACGCTGCAGTTGCGCGGCGCGCTCCTGGAGCTTGTCCAGGGCCTTGTCGAGCACTGCGCGCTCGTGCTCGTCCAGCGCACCGAGCAGGAACTCCTCGCGCGCCTGCACCATGGGCACGATGCGCCGATACAGGGCCAGCCCGGGCGGCAGCAGCCGCAGCAGGTAGCCCCGGCCGTCGCTCGGGTCGGGCGAGCGGCCCACCAGACCGTCACGTTCCAGCCGGGCCAGGGCACGGCTGACACGCATCTTGTCCAGCGTGGTGCTGTCGATCACGAGGGCGGTGCGCACCTCTCCCAGCCCGGCCAGGGCGGCCACCACACGCCATTCGTCACGCGTGAGCTTGAAACGATCGCTATAGACCTGCGCCGTGGCCTGGCTCACGGCCTCGGCCAGCACGGCGAGGCGGTAGGGGAAGAACCGTTTCAGATCCATCCGGCAATGATAGTTGAATGGTCACGGTTGTGATCAGTCAGTGGAAGTTGATCTGGCGCAAAGTGAGGCAAAACAAAGAATCAATGGCGATTGACGGTGGGTTCACGACATCCATAAAGTAACTCACGTTACTAAATCGACCGCTTCAGGAGACACCTCATGCTGATCCAGCGCATCCACCATGTTGCCTACCGCTGCCGCGACGCGCGCGAGACCGTCGAGTGGTATCGCAAGCACCTCGACATGGACTTCGTGCTTGCCATTGCCGAAGACCGTGTTCCGTCGACCAAGGCGCCGGACCCCTACATGCACCTGTTCATGGACGCCGGCAACGGCAATGTCCTGGCGTTTTTCGAGATTCCGAACTCGCCGCCGATGGGGCGCGACCCAAACACCCCCGAGTGGGTCCAGCACATCGCCTTCAAGGTCGACAGCGAAGCCACGCTGCTGGCGACCAAGGCCAGGCTGGAGGCGGCGGGCATCGAGGTGGTGGGCGTGACCGACCACGCGATCTTCAAGTCGATCTACTTCTTCGACCCCAACGGGCACCGGCTGGAACTGGTGGCCGACTGCGCCACGGCCGAGCAGATGCAGCAGCTCGACGCAGTGAAGTGGGAGATGCTGGAGGAATGGTCGCGCACCAAACGCGCGCCCCGGCAGGCAGCGTGGATGCATGAGCGCGAGTTCTCGGCCTGAAGCGGGGCACGACATGCTCAAGACCTATCAGTACCCTGAGTTCGACTACCGCATCTCGCCAGAGCAGCGCACCGGCCAGGTCCGGCGGCATCCGGTGGTCATCGTCGGTGCCGGCCCGATCGGGCTGACCGCGGCGCTCGACTGCGCGCGGCGCGGCATCGAATGCGTCGTGCTGGACGACAACAACACCGTGAGCATCGGTTCGCGTGCCGTGTGTTGTGCCAAGCGCCCGCTGGAGATCTGGGACCGCCTGGGTGTGGGCGAGCCCATGGTGGAGAAGGGCGTGCGCTGGCAGGTGGGCAAGGTCTTTTTCGAGCGCGACCTGGTCTACCGCTTCGACCTGCTGCCCGAGGCCGGGCACAAGATGCCGGCGATGATCAACCTGCAGCAGTACTACCTGGAGGAGTTCCTGGTGCAGGCCTGCGAGCGCTCGCCCCACGTGGACCTGCGCTGGAGGCACCGGCTGATCAGCCTGTCGCAGCAGCCCGACCATGCGGTGCTGCAGGTCGAAACCCCGGACGGCATCTACCGCATGGAAGCCGACTGGGTGATCGCCTGCGACGGAGCCGGCAGCGACACGCGCCGCATGGTCGGTGCCGAGTTCACCGGGCAGGCCTTCCAGGACCGCTTCCTGATTGCCGACGTCGTCATGAAGGCCGACTTCCCGACCGAACGCTGGTTCTGGTTCGATCCGCCTTTCCATCGCGGCCAGAGCGTGCTGTTGCACAAGCAGTGCGACAACGTCTGGCGCATCGACTTCCAGCTCGGCTGGGACGCCGACCCGTCCGAGGAGAAGAAGCCCGAGCGGGTCATGCCGCGCATCCAGGCCATGCTGGGCCCGGACACCCCGTTCGAGCTCGAATGGGTGTCGGTCTACCAGTTCGCCTGCCGCCGCATCGACCGCTTCCGGCACGGCCGCGTGATCTTTGCCGGGGATGCGGCACATCAGGTCTCGCCCTTCGGTGCGCGGGGGGCCAACACCGGGGTGCAGGACATCGACAACCTGGTGTGGAAGCTGGCACTGGTGCTCGATGGTCGTGCGCCCGAACGCCTGATCGACAGCTACCACGAGGAGCGCGCGCACGCGGCGGATGACAACCTGCGCCAGTCCACCCGCTCGACCGACTTCATCACGCCCAAGAGCCGTGCCAGCCGCGTGCTGCGCGACGCCGTGCTGCAACTGGCCGAGCACGAGCCCTTTGCGCGTCAGCTCGTCAACAGCGGCCGGTTGTCGACCCCCACGCCGTACACCGACTCGTCGCTCAACACGGCCGATGACGATGACTTCGCCGGTCCGATGCGCCCGGGCACCGCCTGCGCCGATGCACCGGTGCAGCGCAACGGTCGGGCGGGCTGGTGGCTGGAGTCCCTGGGCGATGGCTTCAAGCTGCTGGTATTCGACGCCCACCCGGCGGTGCGGACGGTGCAGTGGGGGGGTGTGACTGCCACGGTGATCGCGGTCGGCCAGGACCTGCTCGACGCCGACGGGCTGCTGCAGCAGCGCTACGACGCGCGCCCCGGCACCGTGTACCTGATCCGACCGGACCAGCATGTGGCGGGCCGCTGGCGTTCATTCGACCCTGCCCGCATCGAGGCCGCCCTCGCCCGCGCCTGCGGACACTGACCACACGGACCGACCATGACGCTCCATCACGAATGCCGCTTCGGCGACCCTGACGCGTTCTACGAAGCGCTGATCCAGCAGCTGCGCGACCTGGACGAGCATGACGCACAGCTGTTCCAGGCCCGGCTCCTGCTGGTGCTGGCCAACCACGTCGGCGATGCCCAGGTGCTGGGCGAGGCCATGCAGGTGGCCCGCCGCGGACTCGGCCGCTGAACGTCAGCGCGGCGCGGCCCGGGCCGCATCCAGATCGGCAAAGCGGCCGTTGCGTTCGGCCAGGGCCACGAGCAGCGGGTGTGCCTGCGCAAGCTGGTTGCCGTAGATCGCAAAGCTCATGGGGACGGCTGACCCGCGGCCGGCGGGCCGATCGCAACGGAAGACGAAAACGTTATGTTGTAACATCACGCCCGTTTCATTCTTCCGGGAGTTCCCATGCGTCTGCGCCGCCCGCCGCGACTTCGCTCGTTGGCCCTGTTCGCCCTCACTGCCGTCCTGGCCGCCTGTGGCGGCGGCGGGGGTGACTCCGATCATGAGCCCGACACCATCGACACGGCCGGCCGGCTGGCCCTTGCCGAGGCCGACAAGCCGGTCGTGACCCTGTTCGACCTGGACGGCGCGCGTGTCGAGGCCAGCTTCACGGTGGCCAATGCGCCCAGTGCGCTCTACGCCAGTCCGGGCGGCCGCTATGCAGTGGTCATGCAGCGCAACCAGGACACCGTGCAGTTCATCGATGGCGGCATCTGGCAGGAAGACCACGGCGATCATCTGCACGACTACAAGCAGGCCCCCCGTGCGGTGACCTGGGCCCTGAGTGGCCCGGCGCCCACGCACTATGACCGGCAGGCTGGCAGGCAGGCCGTGGTGTTCATGGACGGCCGCGCAGCGTCGACCCCGCCGCAGGTGGCCTCGGCGCGGCTCATCACCGATGCCGGCATCGCCGCCGGGCGGACCGAGGCCGTGCTGGATCTGCCCGCGCCGATTCATGGCCTGGCCGAGCCGATGGACGACCTGCTGCTCGCGGTGCATCGCGAGGCCGATGCAGGCGATGCGCTCCCGACTCACCTCGACCTGTATCGGCGCAGTGCCGCCACCTACAGCTTCGTGCAGCGCCTGCCCACGCGTTGCGACGGCATGCATGGCAGCTTCTCGTCCGGCGGCTACACCGTGGCCGGGTGCATCGACGGTGCGCTCATCGTTCGCCCGGGCGGTGCCGCACCGCTCAGCAGCAAGGCGGCGGCCCCGCTGCGCCTGGGCACCATCGCAGGCCATCCCAGGCTGGCCGGCCACTTCGTCGGCATCGGCACGGCGGGTGTGGCCCCCGACCAGACCACGCGCTTTTTCGCCATCGATGCGGCAGCCTCGAGCGCAAGCGAGCTCACGCTGCCCGGCTGGACCGATGGCCGCCTTCGTCGGGCCCATGTGATGGACCGCAGTGGCCAGTTGTTCGTCGTGCTCGATGACCAGGGCAACCTCACGTCGGTGCGGCGCACGGCCACGGGCTGGGCGGCTGCCGCCCGCGTCGAGCGTGTCGTGCCGACCATGCCGTCGGCGGCACCGTATCCGGTGTTGGTGGCCAGTGGTGCACGCGACGAGATTTACCTGAGCGATCCGGTTGCACAACAGGTGATCGTGCTCGACAGCAACACGCTGCAGGTCAAGCAGCGACTCGCCGTGGGCTTGAAGCCCGCCACGATGACCTGGCTGGGGATCACACGATGAAGCACCTGTGTCTGAGCGCCCCCAGGGCCGGGCTGCGCCCAGCCCGCCCCCCGAGGGGGTCAAGGAA
>CAMLSD010000096.1 GCA_946482595.1 uncultured Comamonadaceae bacterium | reverse complement strand
CGGCGATGCCGGCCTCCAGCATCTTCAGGAACAGCCACTGGTTCCACTTGTAGTAGGCCGGCGAGCAGGTCGCGACCTCGCGGCTCCAGTCGATCGCCAGGCCCATCGCCTGCATCTGACCCTTCATGTGGGCGATGTTGTCGTAGGTCCAGCGCGCCGGCGGCACGCGGTTTTTCATGGCCGCGTTTTCGGCCGGCAGGCCGAAGGCGTCCCAGCCCATGGGCATCAGCACATTGAACCCGTTCATGCGCAGATGGCGGGTCAGCATGTCGTTGATGGTGTAGTTGCGCACATGGCCCATGTGCAGCTTGCCCGAGGGATAGGGCAGCATCGAGCAGGCGTAGAACTTCTTCTTGTTCGCGTCTTCGGTGACGCGGTAGGCGTCGCGTGCGCGCCAGTGGGCTTGCGCGGCCGCTTCCACGGCGCGGTGATCGAAGGCGGTGGGCTGTTGGGTGCTCATCGGTGCAAAGGCGCAAGGTGTGCGCCGATCCTGCTCGGGAGAAAAGGTCTGAGATTATAGGAAGCGCCCGCGGCCTGGCGCCGGCCGCCGGCCGCAGCTCAACGGCTGGCCGCTGGTCCGGCCGGGTCGATGACCGGGGTCGGATCGGCCACGAAGGCGATGCGGTGCAGCCCGGCCTGCTGGACCAGCCCGATCAGTTCGGCCACCTGGCCGTAGGGCACGGCCCGATCGGCGCGCAGGTGGACCTCGGTCTCGGGCTTGCGGCGAGCCGTCTCGGCCAGCTGCACCGCCAGCGCCACCCTCTCGACGGGTTGCCGGTCCTGCAGCAGGCGCCCGTCGGGGGTCAGGGTGAGCTCGATGAACACCGGGGCATCGGTGGGCGCCGCCGCCTCGCTGCGCGGCAGTTCCAGCTTGAGGCCGGAGGTGATCAGCGGTGCGGAAATCATGAAGATCACCAGCAGCACCAGCATCACGTCGATCAGCGGGGTCATGTTGATCTCGCTCATCGGCTGCGGGCCGCTGCGGCGCTCGAGGCGACCGAAAGCCATGTCGTGCTGCCTCAGCCCGGGTGGGGCGTTTCGCCCGCCATCTCGCGCAGGTCGTGGGCAAAGCCTTCGAGGTCGGCCTCGCAGCCGCCCACGAGCTTGCCGAACACGTTGTAGGCCAGCACCGCCGGGATGGCCACCGCCAGACCCGCGGCCGTCATGATCAGCGCCTCGCCGACCGGTCCGGAGACCTTCTCGATCGTGATCTGCCCGTCGGCGGCCATGCCGACCAGCGCATGGTAGATGCCCCAGACGGTGCCGAACAGGCCGATGAAGGGCGCCGTGCTGCCGATGGAAGCCAGCAGCACCTGCCCGGTCTGCAGGTGGTCCAGGATGCCGTGCAGGGCGTCGCGCAGGCGGCGGGTCAGCTGCGAGGCCCGCTGGCCGGCCGATGCCAGCGACCCGGCCGGCGGGTCGGCCAGCGCCGCATCGAGCAGGGGCAGCAGCACACGTTCGCGGTCGATCGCCCCGAGCCGCATGCGCCCCTCGTCGAGCGACGTCGCCGCCCAGAAGGCCGGCACGCCGCGCTCGAGGTCACGCCGCGCGCGGCGCAGCAGCCAGGCCTTCCAGAAGATCAGCACCCAGGCGCTGACCGACATCAGCAGCAGCACCAGGGCCACGGTCCGGCTCACGCCGTCGCCCTGCTCCCAGAAGTGCGCGAAACCGTTCACTGCCCGGCGCCACCGCCGGCCATGCCCAGCACCTCGTCCATGCCGTACAGGCCGTGCGCGTGCTGCTTCAGGAAGCGGGCCGCACGCAGGCTGCCCTGCGCGTAGGTGGCGCGGCTGGAGGACTTGTGCGTGATCTCGATGCGCTCGCCGGTGCCGGCAAACAGCACCGTGTGGTCACCGACGATGTCGCCGCCACGCACCGTGGCAAATCCGATGGTGGACGGGTCGCGTTCGCCGGTGACACCTTCACGGCCATACACGGCACAGCTCTTGAGGTCACGGCCGATCGCCTGGGCCACGACCTCACCCATCTTGAGCGCCGTGCCGCTGGGCGCGTCGACCTTGTGGCGGTGATGGGCCTCGATGATCTCGATGTCGTACCCCTGCGCCAGCGCACGGGCGGCGGTTTCCAGCAGCTTGAGCACCACGTTGACGCCCACGCTCATGTTGGGTGCCATCACGACGGCGATGTCGCGGGCGATCTCGCCGATGCGGGCCTTCTGAGCCTCACTGAAGCCGGTGGTGCCGACCACGGCCTTCACGCCCAGTTCGCGGCACAGCTCCAGATGGGCCATCGTGCCTTCGGGGCGGGTGAAGTCGATCAGCACGTCGACACCCTGCAGCGCACGGCGCAGGTCGTCGGTGATGATCACCCCGCTGGCCTGGCCCAGGAAGGCCGAAGCATCCTGGCCCAGCGCGGGGCTGCCGGCGACGTCCAGTGCACCGGCAAGCTGGCAGTCGTCGGCCGCCAGCACGGCCTCGATCAGGGTGCGACCCATGCGGCCGGAACTCCCGGCAATGGCGATGCGTAGATTCATGTCAACGATGGCAAGGTGGGTTCGGTCGGTCCGGGGGTGATGGGAGTGGGCACGTCGGGTGGCGTGCCAGGATCATCGCTCCAGCGGGGGATAGTCGCGGCGGGGCGCCTGGGCCGTGGCAGCGGGTTCGGGCTTGCGTGGCGGCACCGGCAGGGCCTTCACCTGCTCCTCGGTCAGCTCCAGGCGCGGCAGCGACGAAGGCTTGCGGAAGACGTTGATCGCATTGACGAACTCTTCTTCGGCAGGGAGTTCGTCGGCCTCCAGACGGGCCAGCTGTTCGCCCTCGAAAAAGACCGTGACCCGGCGACGCTGCGGTTCGGCGCCCTGGCGCCGGATGGTGAACATGTAGTCCCAGCGGTCGGCGTGGAAGATGTCGGTCAGCAGCGGCGAGCCCAGCGCATCGCGCACCTGCGCACGGCTCATGCCGGGCTTGACCAGCTCGGCCATCTCGCGGGTCACGACGTTGCCCTGGACCACTTCGATCCGGTAGGGCGTGACGACACCGAGGAAGTTGTCCGACGATTGCAGCGAGCCGCATGCCGCAAGCAGCGTCAGGGCACACAGGCCACCGGAGCGCAGGCTCCACCGAATGAAAGTCGACATAGGGATTTGTCTGCCGGCGCGGCTTGACGCCGCACAACCTCGATATGATCCGAAGATTCTACCGGGTGGGCTCGCCGATGCTTCAAGCGGCCCATCGCGCACGGAGCCGCACATGACCAACGTCGACGAACTCAAGAGCAGCGGCCTGAAGGCCACCCTCCCCCGTCTGAAGATCCTGGAAGTCTTCCAGTCCGGCGCCCAGCGTCACATGACGGCCGAAGATGTCTACAAGGCGCTGCTGGCCGAGGGCTCGGACATCGGCCTGGCCACGGTGTACCGCGTGCTGATGCAGTTCGAGCAGGCCGGGTTGCTGTCGCGCAATCACTTCGAGGCCGGCAAGGCCGTGTTCGAGCTCAATGAAGGCAAGCACCACGATCACCTCGTGTGTGTGGTGTGTGGCCGGGTCGAGGAGTTCTACGACGCCGAGATCGAACGGCGCCAGCAGCAGATCGCCAAGGATCGCGGCTACGAGCTGCAGGACCATTCGCTCGCGCTTTACGTGGTGTGCGGCCGCGAAGGCTGCAAGGGCCAGGCCGGCGAACGCTGAGCGCCCGGCCCGCGCGAGGCGGGGAGGCGCGATCAGGAGCGCTCAGACCTCGTCACCACGCTCCATCGCACGCTGGTGACGCTCGATGAATTCCTTGTAGGTGTCGATGCCGCGCAGCTGCAGGATGGAGTTGCGCACGGCCGCCTCGACCAGCACGGCCAGGTTGCGGCCGGCGTCCACCGCGATCACCACCTTGCGCACCGGCACGCCCAGGATGTCCTCGTACAGCGGCTCGTAGGGCAGGCGCTCGAACTCGCGTTCCAGGGTTTCCTTGCGCACCAGGTGCACGATGAGCTTGAGGCGCATCTTGCGGCGCACCGCCGTCTCGCCAAAGATCGCCTTGATGTCCAGCAGGCCGATGCCGCGCACCTCGAGCAGGTTCATCAGCAGCTCGGGGCAGCGCCCTTCGATCGCCGACTGCGACACCCGGAAGAGGTCGACCGCATCGTCGGCGACCAGGCCGTTGCCACGCGAGATCAGCTCCAGGCCGAGTTCGCTCTTGCCCAGCCCGGACTCGCCGGTCAGCAGGACCCCCAGGCCCAGGATGTCCATGAACACGCCGTGGCGTGTCGTGCGTTCCGCGAAGTGCAGCGACAGATAGCTGCGCATCACGTCGATCACGAAACCGGCGGACTCCTCGGTGACAAACAGCGGGATCTCGGCCCGCTCGCACATCGCCACGAGCTGATCGGGCGGCGTCTGACCATCGGCCACCACCAGCACGGGTGGCTCCAGCGTGACGATGCGCGAGATGCGGCGCGCCTGGTCCTCGGCGGTGGCCTCGGCGAGGTACTGCACCTCGCGGCGACCGACGATCTGCACACGGTAGGGATGGATGTAGTTGAGGTAACCGACCAGATCGGCCGCCGACTGCGCGTCGCGCACCGCCACTTCGTCAAATCGACGCTCGGGGTGGGCATGGCCGGCAATCCATTGCCACTTGAGATCGGCCCGCTGGGCCTCGAAAAGCGCCTCGGCGCTGATGACGGAAGGTTTCAACCGGCGCTCACTTCAGTGTCGGTCCGTCCTTCGGTGTCACGGCTCAGGCGACGGACTTCAGCGGTTCCCAGGTGGAGATCAGCTCGTGGACCTTGGCCGCTTCGGGCTCGGTCTTGAGCCGCTCGCGCAGTTCGCGGTCGGACAGCAGTTCGGCAATCTCGGAGAGGATCTCCAGGTGCCGCTGGGTCGCTGCCTCGGGCACCAGCAGGAAGATCAGCAGGCTGACCGGCTCGTCGTCGGGCGCATCGAAGGGAATGGCCTGGTCCACACGCAGCACTGCCGCCAGCGGATTCTTCAGGCCCTTGATACGGCCGTGCGGAATGGCCACACCATGCCCCAGGCCGGTGGAGCCCAGGCGTTCGCGGGCGAACAGGTTGTCCGTCACCGTGGCACGCGCGATGGCATGCTGGTTCTCGAACAGCAGACCCGCCTGCTCAAAGGCACGCTTCTTGCTGGTTGCTTCCACATTCACCAGCACATTGCTGACGGGAAGGATGGCGGCGAGACGGTTCATGAGGTCACCGCGCCCGGCCTTTCGGCTGTTGCCAACCTGGGCCCACGCGTGTCAGTGACAAAACGTTGCATTATAGGAAGCCCCCCCAATGGGGGTAGGGAAGGCTCCCCACCTGTTCGAGGGATTGTGCACAGCTTGTTGCGGCGCAGCAAGCGGGTGTTGCAATCCCAACAAGACAAAAGCGGCCCGAAGGCCGCCGAGAGTTCGTGGATGTGTGCACGGACTCACTGTGTACCATCGGCCAGCGCACCGTTCATGCGCTTGGGCGATTCATGGTGATGGTCCTGCAGACGGCCCTTGTGCTTGACCACTTGTCGGTCCAGCTTGTCCATCAATTGGTCGATCGCGGCGTACAGGTCTTCGTGTGAGGTTTCGACGAAGATGTCCTTGCCCTTCACGTGCAGTGTCACTTCGGCTTTCTGGCGACGTTCCTTTTCCTTGAGTTTCTCGACAGTGAGGAGCACGTTGACATCCACCACCTGATCAAAATGCCGGGTGACCCGGTCCAGCTTCGTGAGCACGTACTCTCGCAGAGCAGGTGTCACTTCAAGGTGATGGCCGCTGATCGTCAAGTTCATAAAGCCTCCTTTCAAAGGACTGGAGCCGTCCCGGAGCGCTCCGGACGCGATTCCGGCGACAGGCTCGAGCCCAGTGTGCTCCCACCACCAGATCGTGACAAGCCGATGACGGGAATACCCGAAATGGGGCGCCGGGAGTCCCCACGAGGGGCCGTTTTTGGGCGATCATTGCTCGTTGTGCACCACGTCAGGCCGGGCTGTGAACATCTTCACGCGCCCCGCCAGCGGCAGCAGCACGAGGGTGGTCGCCACGGCCACCCAGCCGGCCCAGTCGTAGCCCTGCACCAGCCCGGCCGGCGAGCGATGGATCAGCAAGCCCCCCACCAGCGCCGCCACGCCCATCGCAGCCGACTGCACGGCCGAGTTCAGGCTCATGAAGGTGCCGCGCCAGTGCGGCTGCGCGGCCGAGGTGATGATGGCCATGCCGGGCACCATGCGGCCTGACACGAACACGAAAAACGCGGTGGTCACGATCAGCACCACCCAGAACGGCACCGGCACCAGGTGGGTCGTGGCCAGGATCGGCACCATCGAGCAGATCGCCACGAGCCGCAGCGTGCGCACCTTTCCCCAGCGATCGGCCAGCACACCCCAGACCCGTGCCGACACCAGCGTGGCCAGCCCGCCCACGAGATAGATCACCGGGATCTGGTCGGTGCGGATGCCCACGTTGGTGGTCGAGTAGATCGTGAGGTAGGGGATCACGACAAAACTTGCCGTCATCATCAGCGCCGACAGCGTGAACGCACGCCAATGGTTGGCATCGCGCAGCACATGCAGCACACCCTGCCAGGCGGACAACGTGCGTTGCGTCTGCAGATGCCCGGCCAGCACCGGCAGGCTGTAGCTGGCCGCCAGCCAGATCAGTCCGGACAACGCCGCGATCGCAATGAAGGGCGCATGCCAGCCCAGCCACTCGGCCAGCCACAGCGAGGCGGGCACGCCGGCCACGGTGGCCATCGCAAACGAGGACATCACCATGCCCATCGCACGACCACGGCGCTCGAACGGGATGGCATCACCCACCATGGTCTGCACCAGCGCGCCCATCACACCGCCGAACAACCCGGCCAGCACACGTGCGGCCATCAGCAGCCCGTAGGTGGGCGCCAGGCCGCAGGCGAGCGTGGCCAGCGCAAACCCGGCATACAGCCACAGCAACAGCCGCTTGCGCTCGAAGCGGTCGATGTAGCTCGACGCCAGCAGGCCCGAAGCACCGGCCGCCAGCGTGTAGGCCGACACCAGCACACCGAACTGCGCGTCGCTGATGCCGAACAGCCGCGTGAACTGCGGTCCGAGCGGCATCATGATCATGAAGTCGACGATGTGCGTGAACTGCACGCCCGTCAGGCTGAACAGCAGCCAGCGCTCATTGCGTGGCGACAGGGTGGATGCGTTGGCGGGGTCGTTCAATGGGCCGTCCTGGTCGGGGGGAGCCGGCCATTATTTGCCAAGTGAACTAAGCGTGCTGCGCCGCGGCGGGTTCAGACGGGCTCGGTGCGCCTGAGCAGCCAGGCCCGCGCGTCGCCCTGCACATGCGGCAGCACCCGTTCGCGCACGGTGGCATGGTAGGTGTTGAGCCAGGCCCGTTCGTCCTCCCGCAGCAGCGCCAGCTCGATGCATCGGGTGTCGATCGGACACAGCGTGAGGGTCTCGAAACGCAGGAACTCGCCGAACTCGCTGGTGACGGCCGGCTGGTTCATGGCGAGGTTCTCGATGCGCACGCCCCACTGGCCCGGCCGATACAGTCCCGGCTCGATCGAGGTGATCATGCCGGGCTGCATGGCCGTGTGGGGGTCGGGCGCCGCGTGGTAGCTGATCACCTGCGGGCCCTCATGCACATTGAGGAAGTAGCCCACGCCGTGGCCGGTGCCGTGGCCGTAATCCAGGCCTTCGGCCCACAGCGGCGCACGCGCGATCGCATCGACCAGCGGTGAGCGGATGCCCAGCGGAAACTGTGCCCGCGACAGCGCCATCATCGCCTTGAGCACCAGGGTGAAGTCGCGGCGCTGCGCCGCGCTCGGCTCGCCCACCGGCACCACACGGGTGATGTCGGTGGTGCCACCCAGGTACTGGCCTCCGGAGTCGATCAGCAGCAGGCCATGCCCTTCGATCACCGCATGCGATTCGGGCGTGGCGCGGTAGTGCGGCAGCGCACCGTTGGCATTGAAGCCGGCAATCGTCGAGAAGCTCGGGCACACATACCCCGGCCGGCGGGCCCGGGCGGCGGTGATGCGCTCGTCGATCGTGAGCTCGGTGATGCGATCGCGGCCCAGGGCCTGCTCGAACCAGGCAAAAAACTCGGCCAGCGCCGCGCCGTCGCTTTCCATCGTCGCGCGGATGTGCTCGGCCTCGGCCGCGCTCTTGCGCGACTTGGCCAGTGTGGTCGGGTTGATGCCTTCGACCACATGGACCGCCGCCGGCACGGCCTGGCGCAGGCCCAGCGTGATGCGCCGCGGGTCGAGCAGCAGCGAGTCCCCGGCCGGCAGTGCTGCAAGCGCGGCGGCGATGGTTTCGTAGGGCGCCAGCTGCACACCGTCGTGTGCCAGGGCGTCGCGCAGTCCGGCGTCGACCTTGGCCGCATCGACGTACAGCGTGGCGGTCGTCTCGCCCACCAGCACGTGGCCGAGGAAGACCGGGTTGTAGGTCACGTCGCTGCCTCTCAGATTGAACAGCCACGCGAGGTCGTCCAGGGTGGAGATCAGGTGCCAGCGGGCGCCCTGGGCACGCATGGCCTCGCGTACGGCGGCGAGCTTGTCAGCGCGGCTGCGCACGGCATGCGGTGGGCGGTGTTCACTGACCGGTGCACGCGGCAGCGGCGGGCGATCGGCCCAGACCTGGCCGGGCAGGTCCAGATCGGTGCGCAGCCCGACACCACGCGGTGTCAGTGCGGCCTCGAGCGCGCGCGCGTGAGCCAGGCCCAGCACCATGCCGTCCACCCCCACCTGCTGCCCGGCCGGCACCTGCTCGGCCAGCCAGTCGATGTGCTGCAGGCTGACCCCGGACGGGATCTTCATCAACGCAATCCCGGTACCGGCCAGCTGGGCCTCGGCCTGCGACCAGTAGCGGCTGTCGGCCCACAGCCCGGCAAAGTCGGGCGTGACGATCAAGGTGCCCATCGAGCCGGTGAAGCCGCACAGCCATTCGCGGGCCTTCCAGTGATCGGGCAGGTACTCGGACAGGTGCGGGTCGGACGTGGGCGCCAGCCACGCAGCGAGCTGATGGTCACGCAAGGCAGTGCGCAGGGCGGTGAGTCGGTCGGCTATGGAGGTCATGGCACGGGCGGAGGGTGGCAGTGACGCCGCAGGCGGCGACGGTGCCACGCATTGTGCGGCATCGCCCTCGCCCGTGCCGGGGCCCGGGCCCGGGCCTTGACCCGCTCAGCGTCGACCGTAGGTGGCCGTGAAGCTGGCCTGCCCCAGTCGGTGGCTGTGCAGCATGTAGCCGACCAGCGCTGCGCTGGCATCGGCCGGCACCTCGATCTTCTCGACCTTGAGCGCATGCACGGTGAACACATAGCGGTGGGCGGGATCGCCGGCCGGCGGGCAGGCCCCGCCAAAACCGGGCGTCCCGAAGTCGGTGCGCCCCTGCAGGCTGCCCGCCGGCAGGGCCTGCCCGGCCGGGCTGCCGGCCCCCTCGGGCAAGCCGGTGGTGGACGCGGGCAGGTTGAACAGCACCCAGTGCCACCAGCCCGAGCCGGTCGGGGCGTCCGGGTCGTACACCGTCACGGCAAAACTGCGCGTGCCGGCCGGTGCGCCCTGCCAGACCAGGGCCGGCGAGCGGTTCTGGCCGCTGCATCCGAAACCGTTGAACACCTGGGCCTCGCTGAGCTGCCCGGAAGTCCCGATCGTGGGGCTGTGCAGGGTGAAGGTGTCGGCATGGGCGGCGCCCGCGGCCGCGATCATCAGGGCCGCGAGGGAGCGATTCAGTGAAGAGGACATGGCGGGTCTTTCAGTCAGCGACGTCGGTCGGTTGAAGGAGCCGCCATGCTCCCCCGAGCGGGACCTCAGGCGTTAGCCCGCCAGCGTCAGTTGCTGTGCCGCGATGCCCACTGCGGCGCCGGCCGGGCGCAGGTGGGACGGCGCAAAGCCGAAGCGGCTTCGAAAGGCTGCCGTGAAGCGGCTGTGTGATTCATAGCCGCAGCGCGCGGCGATGTCGCCCACGCTCAGCGCCGTCCCCTGCAGCAGGGCCAGGGCGTGTTCCAGGCGCACTTCACGCACGAGCGCGCCCAGCGTGTGGCCGTCGTCCGCCATGCGGCGGCGCAGCGTGCTGGCACTGACATGAAACTGATCGGCCACCGCGTCGACGGACCAGTCGGCATGCGGTCGCTGGGCGATCAGCCGGCGCACCCGGTCACTCCAGCGGTCGGTGTCGCCGGGGTCCGGCACGATGCCGCGCTCGGCCAGCAGCAGCAGCACCTCGAACAGCCGGTGCCGGCACAGGGCCGGCGAACCCGCGCCCTGCAAGGCGGCCAGGGCACGGTCGAAGGCTTCACCCAGGTCGCCGTCGGCGCGGGCCCGGGCACAGTCGTTCACGCGGGCACCGGCCGGCAGCGGCAGGTCGGGCTGGTCATGGTACTGGCGCACGACCGCCTGGCTGGGCACCAGGATCTGCGCCACGTAACATCCGTCGGGGCGGGGGTCGTTGATGACGTCCCATTGCGTGCCCCGGGCCACGATGAACAACTCACCCGCCGCGAAGGCGTGCTCCGAACGCGCCCCGATGAGGGTCTTGCGCCCGGAACGCACGCGACCCACCAGCAGGTCGCGCACGGTGAGCGTGCGCACACGGTGCTCGACCCGCGACACCACCTGGGCGACGACACCGGGAGGCTGGACGTCCGGCACCATGGCCGCTGCGCTGGATCAGCCGCCCTCGGCCTTGGCGACCTTCTTGGCCGCGGCCTTTTTCGCGGGGGCCTTGGGGGCGCGCGGCTCGAACTCGAAGCCGACCTTGCCTTCCTTCTTGTCCCACGACAGGAAGGCCTTGAACTTGCGGCGTGTCTTGTTCGAGACGAAGTTCTCGAGCAGGTCGGTCTTGCCGGTGGTCAGCAGCCGGGTCATCTGCTCGCGCGCCACGGGCTGCTGCAGGATGATCTTGCCGCTCTTGAAGTCGCAGGTCACATGGGCGCCCACGGCATGTTCGCAGACGTAGCTGGTGCCGTGTTCATAGACATGGCCCTGGCACTTCGGGCAGGCGCCGAGGCTTTCCTGGCCGCTGAAGTCCACCGGTTCGCCTTCCTCGGCCTTGCGCGCATCCTCGCCGAAATCGAACTCCAGCTTGTAGTTGCGGATCTCGTCGTCGTAGGCCAGCTTGAGCTCGGCCGTGAAGGGCCAGCCGGCTTTCGAGCGGAAGCCTTCGAGCGGCCCGATCTTGCGGTGGGCGATGAAGTCCTCGACTTCGTGCAGCTCGAAGCTGCGCCCGCCCGGGATCTTGCTGATCGAGAAGCCGCAGCCCGCGCCGTCCTCGCCCGCATCGGCCGTCTTGCCCGCGCAGGCAAAGCGGCGGTAGTTCTCCTTGATGACGCCGCCGCAGTTCGGGCAGGGCGTGCGCAGCGTGGCGTAGTCGCCGGGGATGGTGTCTCGGTCGTATTCCTTGGCCTTCTGGACGATACGCTGCGTCATCGCGGCGATCTCCTCCATGAAGGCCTCACGAGACAGACGCCCCTTTTCCATCTCGGCCAGCTGGTATTCCCAGTTGCCGGTCAGCTCGGGTTTGGTGAGGTCTTCCACCCCCAGCCCGCGCAGCAGCGTCATCAGCTGGAAGGCCTTGGCCGTGGGGATCAGTTCGCGACCCTCGCGCAGCATGTACTTCTCGAGGATCAGCCCTTCGATGATGGCCGCGCGCGTGGCCGGCGTGCCCAGGCCCTTTTCCTGCATGGCGGCCTTGAGCTCCTCGTCGTCGATGAGCTTGCCCGCACCTTCCATGGCCGACAGCAGCGTCGCTTCGGTGTAGCGCGCCGGCGGGCGGGTCTTGAGCGCGTTGACGACCACATCCTGGTTGGCCACGGTCTCGCCCGGCTGCACGGCCACGAGGTTGGCGTCGTCCTCCTGCACTTCCTTGCCGTACACGGCCAGCCAGCCGGCCTTGACCAGCACCTTGCCGTTGGTCTGGAAGTTGTGCTCGGCGCCCTTGGCCTTCACCGTCGTGATCCGGGTGGTGACCAGGTACTCGGCCGGCGGATAGAACACCGCCAGGAAGCGCTTGACCACCATGTCGTACAGCTTGGCCTCGGCCTCGGTGAGGCTCTTGGGCGCCTGCAGCGTGGGGATGATGGCAAAGTGATCCGACACCTTGGTGTTGTCAAACACCCGCTTGATCGGCTTCACGTAGCCGTCGTTCAGCGCCTTGCGGGCGTGGCCGGCCAGTTCGCGCAGTGGCCCGGGCAGGTCCTCGTCGGCGATCATCTCCATGGTCTTCTTGACCACGGCGACGTAATCCTCGGGCAGTGCGCGCGAGTCGGTCCGGGGGTAGGTCAGCACCTTGTGCTTCTCGTACAGCGCCTGCGCCAGCGACAGCGTGGTCTTGGCCGAGAAGCCGAAGCGCGAGTTGGCTTCGCGCTGCAGCGTGGTCAGGTCATACAGCAACGGGCTGGACTGGGTGCTGGGCTTGGATTCCTCGGTGACCGTGCCCGACTGGCCACGCACGGCCTCGGCAATGGCCTGTGCAGTGGCTGCGTCCCAGAGCCTGTCGGCGCGCAGCTCGGGGTCGCCTTCGGTCTTTTTCCACTTGGGGTCGAACCATTTGCCGTCGTACGCGCCGGCCTGGGCGTCGAAGGTGGCCCGCACTTCCCAGTAGTCGCGTGCCACGAACTTGCGGATCTTCTCCTCGCGCTCGACCACGATCGACAGCGTGGGTGTCTGCACCCGCCCGACGGTGGTCAGGAAAAAGCCGCCGTCGCGCGAGTTGAAGGCCGTCATGGCCCGCGTGCCGTTGATGCCGACCAGCCAGTCGGCCTCGCTGCGGCTGCGCGCCGCGTCCGACAGGCCACGCATCTCGTCCTCGCCGCGCAGGCGCTCGAAGCCTTCGCGGATGGCCTGCGGTGTCATCGACTGCAGCCACAGGCGCTGGATCGGCTTGTTCAGGCCGCCCTTGGCCGGCGTGGCGTACTGCACGATGAGGCGGAAGATCAGTTCACCCTCGCGCCCCGCGTCACAGGCATTGATCAGGCGGGTCACGTCCTTGCGCTTGATCAGCTTGACCAGGGCATTCAGGCGGCCCTTGCTCTTGTCGATCGGGTTGAGGTCGAAGTGGGGCGGAATCACCGGCAGATGGGCAAAGCTCCATTTGCCACGCTTGACGTCGTATTCCTCGGGGGCCTTGATCTCGACCAGGTGGCCCACGGCGGAGCTGACCACGTACTGCTCGTTCTCGAAATACTCGTCATGCTTGTCGAACTTGCCGCTCGACGGCGTCAATGCGCGCACGATGTCCTGTGCGACAGACGGCTTCTCGGCAATCACCAGCGCTTTGCTCATCGTTCTTTCGTCTCAAAGAAATCGGGCGAAGCCTTCGATGTCCTCGGGGAACAGCTCGCCGGCTTCGGCAAACACGACCTTGCCATCACGACCACGCACCACGGTGACGGGAAGGCCCTTGGGTTTGGGCAGGCCCTGCGCCGCAGGGCCGGACTGCATGGTCACGGGAAACCCGTAACCCTTGGCCGACAGGTACTCGCGCACGACCGCTTCCGTCTTGTCGACCGAGATCGTCAGCACCTCGAGCCCCCGCGCCCGCTGGACCTGCCACAGCGCATGAATGCGTGGCGACTGTACGGCACAGAACGGACACCAGGTTGCCCACCAGTAGACCACAAGCACCTTGCCCTGGGCCCGCTGGGGCGTGTAGCTGCCGCCACCCACCAGGGGCAGTTCGGGCGGCAAGGCCAGCATCGACCCCACCGCCGGCAGCGATTGTGCCGCGGCCGGCGACACCAGCCCGGCGCCGGCCAGCGCGATGCCTGCGGCACCGCCCAGCCAGTGCCGCCGCGACCAGCCGGGGGCCACATCGGCCGCCACATCGGCCGCCACATCGGCCGGGCCGATGGCCCCGTCCCGTGCACCGCTTGCTGCTTCGTTCATGTCGTGCGTCCTGTTCTGCCCCGCCTACAATGCGGGTCGCTCGCGCGCGCGTGCACGCGTGCGCTCAATTTCAATGTACCCAAAGTCGCCCATGACGCAACCCAGGCCCTCGCGCAAGTCCCCGCCCGCCACCCAGGCAAAGCCCGCCGCGCGGGCGGCCGCGGCCTCCGGCCGACGCATCCAGGTGCGGCGCTCCGGTGTGCACGGCAAGGGGGTCTATGCGCTGGTGCCGCTGGCCGCCGGCGAGACCGTCATCGAATACAAGGGCGAGGTCATCTCCTGGCCCGAGGCCCTGCGACGCCATCCGCACGACCCGAAGGACCCGCACCACACCTTCTACTTCCACATCGATGACACCCACGTGATCGACGCGAAGTACGGTGGCAATGCCGCACGCTGGATCAACCATGCCTGCGAGCCCAACTGCGAGGCCGACGAAGTCGACGGCCGCATCTTCATCAAGGCGCTGCGCGACATCGCCGCCGGTGAGGAACTCTTCTACGACTACGGCCTCGTGATCGACGAGCGCTACACGCCCAAGCTCAAGAAGGAATACGAATGCCGCTGCGGCAGCCCGCGCTGTCGCAAGACCATGCTGTCACCCAAGCGCTGAGCTGCCGTGAACACCTCCCCTCCCCCGTCGAGCCCCCTGCGCACCGGCCTTCAGTGGCCGGCCGAAACCCTGTGGGAACGCCTGAGCGCACTGTGCCCCGGGCTGAGCGTCGAGGTGCTGCCCGAGACCGACTCGACCAACACCCGCCTGATCGAGCGCGCCCGCGCCGGCGACACCAGCCCCTGCCTGATGGTGGCCGAACACCAGACGGCCGGCCGCGGGCGCCAGGGCCGCGCCTGGCAGTCGCAGCCCGGCGCCTCGCTGACGTTTTCGCTCGCGCTGCCGCTGCAGGCAAGCGACTGGTCGGGCCTGTCGCTGGTGGTCGGCCTGGCGCTGGCCGAGGCACTGGGGCCTGAGGTGCGGCTCAAGTGGCCGAACGACCTCTGGCTGCTCGACGCCGATGGCAACGGCCGCAAGCTGGGCGGCATCCTGATCGAAACCGTCGCCGGGCCCGAACCGCGGCAGGCCGTGATCGGGGTGGGCCTGAACATCACTCCGGTGACCGTGGCCGATGGCCGCAACGATGTCGCCTCGCTCCAGGACCTCCAGCCCGGTGCCACGGCGCCCGACACCCTGGCGCACGTGGCGCCAGCGCTGCTGAGCGCCGTGCTGCATTTTGAGCAGTCAGGCTTTGCGCCTTTTGCGGCCGCCTATGCCGCTCGCGACGCCCTGGCCGGGCGCGAGCTGAGCACCACCCAGCCCGGTGCCGAGCAGGGTGTGGCGGCCGGTGTCGATGCCCGGGGCGCGCTGCTGCTGCGCACCGCGCAGGGCCTCGTTCCGATCGTCAGCGGCGAAGTGAGCGTGCGTCCATGCTGAGGCTTTTGGTGCTGGTCCTGCTGGCCGCCAACCTGGGTTACCTCGCCTGGTCGCGCGGGTACCTGATGTCCGTGCTGCCCGTCCCGCCGCACCAGCAGGAACCGCAGCGCAAGCAGCTCGAGGTGCGGCCCGAGTCGATCCGGCTGCTGTCAAGCGGTGCCGACGGCAGCGGGGCCGGCACCGCCGGCGCGGCCGCCACACCAGCGGCTGCCGGATCGGCCCCGTCCGGCACGACCGCAACGCCCGCCAGCGGTGTGGCCGCCGTCGGTGCCGCCAGCGCCGCGCTGCCCGCGGCTGCGGCCAGTGCGCCGGTCGGCACGGCCGGGGTCTGCCTGGAGGCCGGCCCCTACAGCGAGACCGAATTCGCCCAGGTGCGCACCACACTCGAAGCCACGCTGGCCAACGGCACCTGGGTGTCGCAGCGCAATGAGGGGCCGGGGGTGTTCCTGGTGTACATCGGCCGCTTTCCCACACGCGAAGCCCTGCTCGAGCGGCAGGCTGACCTGCGCCAGCAGGGCATCCGGGCCGAAGAAGTACGCAGCTCGCCGGGTTTCGAGCCCGGTCTGTCGCTGGGTCGCTACACCAGTCGTCCGCAGGCCGATGCCCGGCAGGCCGAACTCGAACGCCAGGGCGTGCGCTCGGCCCGCGTGATCGTCGTGACGGCACCCCGCATCACCCACATGGTGCGTGTGCCGGCCGCCGACACCGACCTCACCACCCGCCTGGAAAACCTGCGCAGCCGGCTGGCCGGGCGCAGTTTCGTGCCATGCCGGCCACCGCCTGTGGCCGCGGCGGCGTCCACCTGACAGGTCTCACAGGCCTGACTCCCCTTGCTGGCCGCACTGCGCCGGCCGCTCAGGCCGGCGTCTGCCGCCGCTGCCGCTGCACCACAGCCGCAGCCAGGGCCAGCCCGAGCAGCCAGGCACCGCCCAGTGCACCGCCCGCGTCTTCTTCCTCGTCGGGTTCGGTGCCGCCATTGCCACCGCCCGAGGCCACGCAGGCATCAACGTCGGCGTTGTCGATCGTGACGGTGGGCCAGGTCGGGCGCTGGTAGCCGTCCGGATTGCCGGCATACGCCAGCGCCTGGGGGGCATCGAGGATGCCGGCCCCGCAGGTCGAGGTCGTGCACTGGCAGCGCCCTTCATTGCTGGCAGTGCAGGTGCCCAGCTTGGGCGAGGACACATGCGGTCGGGCCGAGTTGCGCAGGCCCGCGACAATCTGGTCGACACTCAGGTTGGGGTTGCGCGCCAGCATCAACGAGGCCACGCCGGCCACGATCGGCGTCGAGAAGCTGGTGCCCGAAACGGCCGTGTAGCCATGTTCACCCGGCGAGGTGGCGCCCAGGTTGCCAGTCGAGAGGATGCCGTCATCGCCCAGGAAGGGGCCGCAGCGCCCCAGGGTTTTCGGGTCGCCGCCCACGGTGGACACGGTGATGGCCGAGCCGAAGTTCGAATACGTCGCCTTGAAGCCATCGCGGTTGAGTGCAGCCACCGCAATCACGTTGCGGCAGTTTGCCGGGCGGCCCACGGTCGGCGAGCTTTCGTTGTTGGCTGCCGCCACCAGCACCGCCCCGACGGCGCGGATGTCGTCGATCGCGTCCTGGTAGGTGGTGTTGCAGGCCGACGAGCCGCCAAAGCTCAGGTTCAGGATACGCGCCGGATTGGGATTGGCGGGGTAGAACTGCGAACAGCTGCCGTCGCTGGCCGTGACACGGCACACCGGCAGCCCCGCCGCCCAGCGCATGCCGTCGACGATGTCGGCCACCTCGGCGCCGCATTTGCCGGCAATGCGTACCGGCACGATGCGCGCCTGCCAGTTCAGGCCGGCCACGCCCAGCGCGTTGTTGGTGGCCGCGGCGATCTGGCCGGCGATCAGGGTGCCGTGCCAGGAGCTGTCTTCAATGCCGCAGCCACTGAACGCCGCCTGGGCGGTGTCGGCCTGGCTGACCCAGTCGCCCGGGTCGGAGGGATCGGCATCACGCCCGTCGCCGTCATTGCCCTCGGCCACGCCGGAGACAAAATCGAAGCCGGTGAGCCACTTGCCCTGCAGGTCGGGGTGGCCGAACAGCGCGCCGGTGTCGAGCACGGCGACCGGGATGTACGGCTGGCCGGACACCGGCACGCCGGTGCTGACGTCCCAGGCCGTGGGCATGCGGGGCACCCCGTTGTTGCGCGTGCCCAGCGCCTGCAGCCACCACTGCTCGGCAAAGCGCGGATCGCTGGCGTTGGTGTCGAGCCGCCGCTCGCGGGTGTTGAAGTCGACACTCTCGACCGCCGGATCGGCACGCAGCGCATCGGCCAGCCGAGCGGCCTGCTCGGGTGGCAGGGGTCGATCCCAGCGCAGCAGGTGGCCCGAACCGACCCGCCGCAGCGCCGGCTCACCCAGGGCGGCGGTGGCCGCGAGCGCTCGCTCGCGCGCGCCCTGCAGTGCCGAGGCCAGACGTTCACGCGGCGCCCGTTGCGCCTGTTCGCGCGCGGTGGTGGGCTGCTTGAGCTTGACGATCAGCCCGTGCGACGGACCGTCGGGCTGTGGCCCCTGTGCCAGCACGGCCGGCGAGACCAGGGTCAGTGCGAGGGCGCAGGGGCCCAGGAAGGTGGGGGAAAGGCGCGGCATCATGCCGGCATTATGTGGGTGCGGGTGGCATCCGGGTGACGGCCGCTGCGCGGCCTCGGCGGCCGCCAAGGCAACCGCTTGTAAGCGCCCCCAGGGCCGGGCTGCGCCCAGCCCGCCCCCCACGGGGGTCAAGGAAACTTGGGACGGCCCGGCGTTTCCTTGTGAGCG
>CAMLSD010000095.1 GCA_946482595.1 uncultured Comamonadaceae bacterium | reverse complement strand
GGCACAAAAAACCGGGCGCCAAAATTTGGGCCCGGTGGCGCATTCTACGCGGGGTGGCACTTGACCCGCAACGCAGCAGGGTTTCAGGGCGATGACGTTGCGGCCGGGGCGTGCGGCGCCGGCCAGGCGATGAGCACGACCGCAGCCGCAAAACACGCCGCACTGGCCAGCGCGCGCGTCAGGTTCGCCTGGTTCCATGCATCACGCAGCTCGGCCCAGTCGGCCGGGGGCGTGGCCGGGTTCCACTGGGCCATCGCCTCGTTGATCGGCACATTGACCGAGCTGGTCAGCGCAAACACCGCCACGGCATAGGCACCGGCCACGATGGCCCACCCCAGGGCCCAGCGCCACTGCCGGCGGCCGGCCGCCAGCAGCGCCACGACAAACGGCAGCAGTGCCGCGCCGAAGTACACGCTGCCGAAGGCTGCATTGCGTACCACCTTGTTGATCCACTGCTGTGTGGTCACGTAGTGCGGGCCGTCCAGGTGGGTCATCGCCGGGGCGACGTCCACGGCAAACGCGAAGAAGAAGCCGGCCATCAGGCCGAGCAGGACGGTGGCAAGGACGGCCGTCAGGCGATTCAGGGTGTGCATGGGGGTGATCGCTCGGTTGGGGACGGTGCGCAGCCTAACCGGCCTGACTGTCAGTTCCGTGTCGCCCCGCCGGGCTTTTCCGAACTTTGCGCGGGCTTTACATGGGCATGCGGGAGACCGCCGCGTGCGTCCCGGCCGGCGTGGGCCGCGCGCAGACTCCTAGAATCCGGGCATGAACCCTGCTGTCCCCCCTGTTGCGCCCGATTCGCCCCTGCTGCACAACCTCAATCCGGAGCAGCTGGCCGCGGTGACGCTGCCCGCCCGCCATGCGCTGATCCTGGCCGGGGCCGGTTCGGGCAAGACCCGGGTGCTGACCACGCGCATCGCCTGGCTGATCCAGACCGGGCAGGTGTCGCCGGGCGGGCTGATGGCGGTGACCTTCACGAACAAGGCCGCCAAGGAGATGCTGACGCGCCTGTCCACAATGCTGCCCATTCCGGTGCGTGGCATGTGGATCGGCACCTTCCACGGCCTGTGCAACCGCTTCCTGCGCGCGCACTGGAAGCTGGCCAACCTGCCGCAGAGCTTTCAGATCCTCGACTCGCAGGACCAGCTCTCGGCCGTCAAGCGCATCATCAAGGCGATGAACCTGGACGAGGAACGCTTCGTGCCGAAGCAGGTGACCTGGTTCATTGCCGGCAGCAAGGAAGACGGCCAGCGGCCGCAGGACGTGTCGGTGCGCGACGAGCAGACCCGCAAGCTCGTCGAGATCTACCAGGCCTATGAAGACCAGTGCCAGCGCGAGGGGGTGGTCGACTTTGCCGAGCTGATGCTGCGCACCTACGAGCTGATGCGTGACAACACCGCGCTGCGCGAACACTACAACCACCGCTTCAGGCACATCCTGGTCGACGAGTTCCAGGACACCAACAAGCTGCAGTACGCCTGGCTCAAGATGTTCGCGGGCGACCCGCAACGCAGCGGCAACAGCGTGTTCGCCGTGGGCGACGATGACCAGAGCATCTATGCCTTCCGCGGCGCCCAGGTGGGCAACATGGCCGACTTCGAGCGCGAGTTCCGCGTCGAGCACGTCATCAAGCTCGAACGCAACTACCGCAGTTTCGGCAACATCCTCGATGCGGCCAATGAGCTGATTGCGCACAACACGCGGCGGCTGGGCAAGAACCTGCGCACCGAGGCGGGCCCGGGCGAACCGGTGCGCGTGATGGAGTCGACCAGCGACTACGGCGAGGCGCAATGGCTGATCGAGGAGGCGCAGCAGCTGCACCGCGACGGCGTGGCGCGCAGCGAAGTGGCCGTGCTCTATCGCAGCAACGCCCAGTCGCGGGTGCTGGAAAGCGCCTTGTTCAATGCCGGCATTCCGTACCGTGTGTACGGTGGCCTGAGGTTCTTCGAGCGCGCCGAAATCAAGCATGCGCTGGCCTATCTGCGCCTGATCGAGAACCCGAACGACGACACCAGCTTCCTGCGGGTGGTGAACTTCCCGACCCGTGGCATCGGCGCGCGCACGATCGAGCAGCTGCAGGATGCCGCTCGGGCCTCGGGCCGCAGCCTGCACCAGAGCGTGGGCGCGCTCAGCGGCAAGGCCGGTGCGAACCTGCAGGCCTTCGTGGCCCTGATCGACGCGATGCGCAGCGCCACGCAGGGGCTCACGCTGCGAGAGATCATCGAACACACCATCCATGCCAGCGGCCTGACCGACTTCTACCGCAACGACAAGGAAGGCCGGGAGCGCCTGGAAAACCTGGACGAACTGGTCAACGCGGCCGAGGCCTTCGTGACCCAGGAAGGGTTTGGCAAGGACGCCGTGGCCCTGCCGGTGGACGAGGTGCCCGGGTCCTTCGTGCCGGGCGATCCACCGGCCCTGGCCGCCGCCGACCTCACGCCGGATGCCGAGACCGGCGAGATCATGTCGCCGCTGGCGGCCTTCCTGACGCATGCCTCGCTGGAGGCCGGCGACAACCAGGCCCAGGCCGGCCAGGACGCCCTGCAGCTGATGACCGTGCATGCCGCCAAGGGGCTCGAGTTCGACTGCGTGTTCATCACCGGCCTGGAGGAGGGCCTGTTCCCGCACGAGAACTCGATGTCCGACCACGACGGCCTCGAAGAAGAGCGCCGCCTCATGTACGTGGCCATCACCCGGGCCCGCAAGCGGCTGTACCTGAGCCACAGCCAGACCCGCATGCTGCACGGCCAGACCCGCTACAACGTCAAGAGCCGGTTCTTCGAGGAGCTGCCTGAAAGTGCGCTGAAGTGGCTGACCCCGCGCACCCAGGCCTTCGGTTCGGGCTTTGCCCGGGACTACCAGTCGGCCTGGTCGCGTGGCACCGGGCTGGGCTCCATCGTCGGTGCGGGCCAGCAGGCGGCGCCGCCGGCCTGGAGTGCCCCGGCGCCCAAGGCGGCCACCAGCGACGGCAAGGCCCTGCGGGTGGGGCAGTCGGTCTTCCACACCAAGTTCGGGGAGGGCGTGATCCTCACGCTCGAAGGCAGCGGGCCGGACGCGCGTGCCCAGATCAACTTCGGTCGCCACGGGATGAAGTGGCTTGCGCTCGGGGTGGCCAAGCTGACGCCGGTCGACTGAAACGGTGCGTGTGGGTAGGCGGGGTTCTGCATTGCGGAATTTCTGGCGGGAAATGGAATTGACGCTCCGGTGGGTGCATGCCACGATCCCCGCAGTCCAACCCAGATGCAGCGACGGTGCCGCAAGCGTCACCCACCGCGCTGCCCGCCGTGATGTCCCTCACCCCGACCCCTCCCGCCGATGCCGGGCCGCGCCGCATTCATGAACTGATCCTGCCCTGGGTGCAGGCCACGCCGGATGCCCCGGCACTGGCGGATGCCCAGGGGCAGCTGAGCTACCGGCAGCTCGATGAATGCATCGCCACCACCCGGGACCACCTGGCGGCGGCCGGGCTGCAACCTGGCGACCGCCTGCTGGTGGTGGGCGAGAACTGCAATGCCGCAGCCTTGTTCGTGCTGGCCTGCAGCGCGCTCGATGCCTGGGTGGCCATGGTCAATGCGCGGCTGTCCGAGCGCGAGATCGACACCTTCATCGACCACAGCGGCGCCCGGCTCGTGGTGTTTCTCGACGATGCCTCGCCCGAGGCGCGTGCGCATGCGGCCCGCTGTGCCGCCCGGTCGTGCCACTGGCCGGGCACCGGGCCGTTTTCGCTGTCGCCCGTGCGCCCCGAGGTCGACACCGAGCCGGTGCTCGATGCGGCCGACGAACAGGTGGCGGCGATCATCTACACCTCCGGCACGTCCGGCCAGCCCAAGGGCGTGATGCTCACGCACGCGAACCTGATGTTCATCGCCCGCAACAGCTGCCGCATGCGGGCGCTTCAACCGCACGACCGCATCTACGGCGTGCTGCCGATGTCGCACGTCTATGGCCTGACCGCGCTGCTGCTGGCCAGCCTGTGTGCCGGTGCGAGGCTCAGCCTGGTGCCGCGTTTTGATCCGGGCCACCTGGCCGAGGCACTCGCGCAGGACGGCATCACCGTGATGCATGGGGTGCCGGCGATGTACGCGCGGCTGCTGGAGTGGTCACGCCGCCCTGGGCATCGGCTGCTGGCGCCTTCGTTGCGGGTGGCCCAGTCGGGCGGGGCCCCGCTGGACCAGGCCCTGAAGGACAGCTTCGAGGCGGCGCTCGGCGTGGTGCTGCACAACGGCTACGGCATGACCGAAGCCGCCCCGTCGATCGCCCAGACCCGGCTGGATGCGCCGCGGCGCGACTGTTCGGTGGGCCCGCCCATCCCGGGCATCGAGGTGCGGGTGGTCGACCTCGACACCGGCCGGAAGCAGCCCGACGGCGAGACCGGCGAACTGCAGGTGCGCGGGCCCAACGTGATGAAGGGCTACTACCGCAACGAGCCCCTCAGCCATGAGACGGTGGACGCGCAGGGTTGGCTGCACACCGGTGACCTGGCCCGCATCGCGCCCGACGGCACGCTGGAGATCGTCGGCCGATGCAAGGAGCTGATCATCCGCTCGGGCTTCAACGTGTACCCGGTGGAAGTGGAGCAGGTGCTGTGTTCACACCCTGACGTGGTGCTGGCGGCGGTGGTCGGGCGCGCCGTACCCGGCAACGAGGAGGTGATCGCGTTTGTCGAACCGGTCCCGGGGGCAACGCTGGATCTGGAGGCGCTCGAGCGCTTTCTGAGGGAGCGCCTGTCGCCGTACAAGCTGCCGGCGCGCATCGTGCCGATGCCGCGGCTGCCGGCCTCGGCCACCGGGAAGATCTTCAAGTCGAAACTGCGCGAAATCGCGGCCGAGCTGGGGCCTGCGGCGGCATCGTAAGCTTGAGGGCATGAACGACCTGAACAGTGACCTGAACAGCGACCCGTCCGACGCGCCGAGCGATGATGACTCCGACGACACCGCGAGCGGCGCCCGCATCAAGGAAGACCGCCATTTCGTGACCGCGCTGGCCCGTGGCCTGGAGGTGCTGGCGAGCTTTCGCTCCAGCGACCGCATGCTCAGCAACCAGGAGCTGGCGCGACGCTGCGGCCTGCCCAAGTCCACCATCTCCAGGCTCACCTACACGCTCACCAAGCTGGGCTACCTCGACCACATCGAGGACACCGGCCGCTACCGGCTGGGCAGCGCCACGCTGTCGCTGGGCAGTGCGATGCTCGCGCGCATGGACGTGCGCCAGCTCGCGCGCCCGCTGATGCAGGAACTGGCCGATGCCGCACAAGCCATGGTGTCGCTGGGCACGCGCGACCGGCTGAGCATGATCTATGTCGAGAACTGCCGCAGCCAGAGCGCGCTGACGCTGAGCCTGGACGTGGGTTCGCGCATCCCGCTGGCCACCACCGCCATGGGCCGCGCCTATCTGGCGAGCTGCCCGGACACCGAACGCAATGACCTGATGGACCGCATCCGCGAGCTGGACGAGGTGGCGTGGCCGCGCATCCGCCAGGGCATCGAGACGGCGCGCCAGCAGTTGGTCGAGCTCGGTGTGTGCACCTCGTTCGGTGAATGGCAGAAAGATGTCAATGCCATTGCGATCGCGTTTCGTGCCGAAGGCGGGCGTTCGCTGATGGCGATCAACTGCGGCGGCCCGGCGTTTCACCTGAGTCCGCAGTTCCTGCTCGAGACCGTGCGGCCGCAACTGCTCGAACTGCGCACCCGCCTGGAGCACGGCGCACCGCGCTGACATGGCAGCGCCCGGCATCGTCACGCGACTGTCACGGAAAGGTAACGCGGGCTTCATCTGGCATCCCTAACCTCTCGCGGTCTTCTGACCCCGTTGTATTAAGGATGCCCACGATGAACAAGCGAGTCGACTTCCCCGTCCATGAGATCGATCCGGACGAGATCAGCCACAACAACAGCGCCAACCCCGCTTTCGAATCGGTGCTGCAGGCCCGGCTGAGCCGCCGCAGCATGCTGCAAGGGACGGTCGGCACGGCCGCCACGGCACTGTTCGGCAGCCTGGCGACCACCGCCTGCGGCGGCAGCAGCGACGACGAAGAAAAGCTGCTGGCCTTTGCCGCCGTGGCCAAGACCACCGCCGACACCGTCACGGTGCCGGCCGGCTACACGGTGCGCCCGCTGATCGCCCTGGGCGACCCGCTGGCAGCCGGTGTGGCGGCCTACAAGAACGACGGCACCGACGGTGACTTTGCCAACCGCTCCGGCGACCACCATGACGGCATGGAGTACTTCGGCCTGGCCAGCGACGGCAAGCCCGATGCCAACGGCAGCTCGCGCGGCGTGCTGATGATCAACCACGAAGCCACGACCGACGAGCGCCTGTCGTCATTCTTTGTGCATGCCGATGGTGGCACCAGCACGCTGCCGCGTCCGGCCGCCGAGGTGGACAAGGAAGTCGACCTGCACGGCATCGCTGCGGTCGAAGTGCGCAACAACAACGGCCGCTGGGAATACGTCCAGGGCTCGGCATTCAACCGCCGCCTCACGGCCCTGAGCGAGATCGAGATCAACGGCCCGGCGCGTGGCGATGCCCTGCTGGTGACGAAGTACGCGCCCACCGGCACCAAGACCCGCGGCACGCTGAACAACTGCGGCACCGGCAAGACGCCCTGGGGCACCTTCCTGACCGGCGAAGAAAACTGGTTCGGCTATTTCACCCGCAATGCCAACGACAACGCCGCGCGTGGCGACAAGAGCGTCGTGTCGCTGAACCGCTACGGCCGCTCCCAGGGCGCCGCAAGCCGTCACGGCTGGGAAACCGGCGGCGCGGACGACAAGTACGCCCGCTGGGACATCAGCAAGACCGGCACCTCGGCCGACGGCAGCGACGACTATCGCAACGAGATGAACGGCATGGGCTACGTGGTCGAGATCGACCCCTACGACCGCACCCGCCCCGCCAAGAAGCGCACGGCCCTGGGCCGCTTCGCCCACGAAAGCGCCTGCTTCAGCCGCCCGGCCGCCGGCAAGCCACTGGCCGTCTACATGGGCGATGACTCGCGCGGCGAGTACATGTACAAGTTCGTGACGGCCGCCACCTGGGCCACGGCCGATGCCACCCCGACCGATCGCTCCACGACGGGTGACAAGTACCTCGACAACGGCAAGCTCTACGTGGCCAAGTTCAATGCCGACGGCACCGGCCAGTGGATCGAGCTGAGCATCACCAACCCGGCGATTGCCGGTTACGCCGCCTACAGCTTTGCCAACCAGGCTGACGTGGTGGTGAATGCCCGCCTGGCCGCCGACGCCGTGGGCGCCACCAAGATGGACCGCCCCGAGTGGTGCTCGGTCAACCCCAAGAACGGCGACGTCTACTACACGCTGACCAACAACAGCAACCGCCGTGTGGAACCGTCGAGCGCCTCGCAGATGATGGTCGATGGCCCGAACCCGCGTGCCTATACCGACATGAAGGGCGCCAGCACCCAGTCGGGCAACGTCAACGGCCACATCATCCGCCTGGCCGAGGCCGGTGCAGAAGGCGCGGCCACCAGCTTCAAGTGGGACGTCTACCTGTTCGCGGCCGAAGCGGGCGCGGATGGCGGCAAGGTCAACCTGTCCGGCCTGACCGCCGACCAGGACATGTCCAGCCCCGACGGCCTGTGGTTCAGCCCGCACACCGGCATCTGCTGGATCCAGACCGACGACGGCGCCTACACCGACGTCACCAACTGCATGATGCTGGCCGGCCTGCCTGGCGCCCAGGGCGATGGCAGCAAGGTCACGCTGAGCTACACCAAGGGTGATGGTTCGGTGATGAACGTGGACACCTACGTCGGCAAGAAGCCGACGGCCGAAGCGCTCAAGCGCTTCCTGGTGGGCTGCCGCGACTCCGAGATCACCGGCGTGGCCGAAACGCCCGACGGCAAGACGATGTTCGTGAACATCCAGCACCCGGGCGAGGGCACGAAGATGGCCGACATCGGCGACCCGAGCAAGTACACCAGCCACTGGCCCGGCAACGCCGGCTACGGCGCAGGCGGTGCCAATGCCCGCCCGCGCTCGGCCACCGTTGTGATCACCAAGAACGACGGCGGACGCATCGGTAGCTGAGCGGGAGTGCGCTCCGAGTCGCTCTGCGCTTGTTCTTGCGGCCCTTGTTTCGCCCCTGTCGGGGCGAAACACAGCGCCACCCAACACAACGGCGCCACGCCAACGCCAGCCCTCTCCCCAACCCTCTCCCGCAAGCGGGAGAGGGAGTACGCCGAGCCTCGCCCCATCGGGCTCGAAACATGGTGCCAGGGACAACGGCTTCCGCACGTGCGCCAACTCCCTCTCCCGCCAGCGGGAGAGGGGGCAACTCCGGCAACGCACATCGGCGTCGCCGCACATGCTCACCGGGAGGTTCGCTCCCTCTCCCGCTTGCGGGAGAGGGTTGGGGAGAGGGTGCAGCGCCACCACGAGCGCCTGCATTGTTTTCTGCCCCCTGCAAATAATGTTCTTGTGCGTTGAATAAAACAATGCACACGCATAGTCTTCGGTCATCGCCCCTCCTGTGGGCCTCACCCCTGACCGAAGATGCCATCCACCCCACACTCGCAACCGGACGCCGCCACGCTGCAGGCGTACTGGATGCCGTTCACTCCCAATCGCAAGTTCAAGCGTCAGCCACAGATGCTGGTCGGTGCGCGAGGCATGTACTACACCGACAGCCAGGGCCGCGAGATCCTGGACGGCATCGCCGGGCTGTGGTGTGTCAATGCGGGCCACGGCCACCCGGCCATCGCCGCAGCGATGAAGGCGCAGATCGACCGGCTGGACTACGCCTCGAGCTTCACGCTGTCGCATCCTGATGCCTTCCGGCTGGCCGAGCAGGTGGCGGCGTTGGCGCCGGCCGACATGAACCATGTGTTCTTCACCAACTCCGGCTCGGAGTCGGTCGACACGGCGCTCAAGATGGCCCTGGCCTATCACCGGGCCCGTGGACAGGCCGGGCGCTTCCGGCTCATCGGGCGGGAGCGCTCTTACCACGGCGTGAACTTCGGTGGGTTGTCGGTGGGAGGCATCGGCAAGCACCGTAGCGCCTTCGGCCCGCTGCTGCCCGGGGTGGACCATCTTCCGCACACCCACGACCTGCAGCGCAATGCGTTTTCGCACGGCCTGCCCGAACACGGCGTGGAGCGAGCCGACGCACTGGAAACCTTGCTGGCCTTGCATGACCCCGCCACCGTGGCGGCCGTGATCGTCGAGCCGGTGGCGGGGTCGACGGGCGTGCTGCCGCCGCCGGTGGGCTACCTGCGCCGCCTGCGCGAGATCTGCGACCGGCACGGCATCCTGCTGATCTTTGACGAGGTCATCACCGGCTTCGGGCGCCTGGGCCATGCCTTTGCGGCCCACCACTTCGACGTGGTGCCCGACCTGATGACCACCGCCAAGGCGCTCACCAACGCGGCCGTGCCGATGGGTGCGGTGATCGTGCGTGAGCATGTGCACCAGGCCTTCATGAATGGTGCCGAGGATGCGGTCGAGTTTGCCCACGGCTACACCAACTCCGGTCACCCGCTGGCCTGTGCGGCGGCGCTGGCCACCCTGGCGGTGCATGCGGCCGAAGGGCTGGCGCAGCGAGCCGCCGAGCAGGGGGTGGTGCTGGGCCAGGCGGTGCACGCACTCAAGGGTGAGGCCGGCATCGTCGACATCCGCAACATCGGCTTGCTGGCCGCCATCGAACTGCAGTCCTGGCCGAGCCGGGTCGGCGCGCATGCGCAGGCCGTGGCGGCCCATGCCTTCGAGCGTGGTGTGCTGGTGCGTGCGGTCGGCGAAACCATTGTGATGTCGCCGCCACTGGTGATCGAACGTGCGCAGGTCGATCGCATGGTGCAGACCGTGGCTGACGGCATCCGCGAGGTGCAGCCGTGACGCCCGCGGCGATGCCGTGGAAGACGGCGCCCGCCTTCTTGGCCGAGGATGGCCGACGCTTGCGCCAATGGATCGGCGGGGTGTGGCGTGAAGGTCGCGGCGCGGGTCACACCGTGGTCTGGACCCCGGCGGCGGCCGTGCCGATCGGCCGTGTGCAGCATGCCAGTGTCGACGACCTCGACGAGGCCCTGTGTGCCGCCGCGAAGGCTCAGCCCGCCTGGCGTGCCACCGCGCCGCTGGACCGCTCGCGCGTGCTGCGCCGCGCGGCACTGTGGGTCGAGTCTCGCAGTGACGCCATCGCGCAGGCCATCACGGCCGAGCAGGGCAAGCTGCTGGCCGAGGCGCGCAGTGAAGTGGCCCGTGCGGTCGAGGTGTTCGAGTGGTATGCCGAAGAAGGCCGTCGGGCCTATGGCCGGGTGGTGCCCGGTGACCCCCGCCACCGCATGACGGTGCTGCGTGAACCCGTTGGCCCGGTGGCGGCCTTCACGCCATGGAACTTCCCGGTCGTCACACCGGCGCGCAAGGTGGCGGGTGCCCTGGCTGCGGGCTGCGTGTGCATCATCAAGCCGTCCGAAGAAACGCCCAGTGCCTGCCTGTATCTGGCCCAGGCCCTGGAGGAGTCCGGCCTGCCGGCCGGTGTGCTGCAGGTGGTGATGGGCGACCCGGCCGAGGTGTCGGCCCGGCTGGTGGCTTCACCCGTGATCCGCAAGCTGTCGTTCACCGGGTCGACGGCGGTGGGCAAGCAGATGGCGGCGCTGGCGGCCGGCGGCGTCAAGCGGCTCACGATGGAGCTGGGCGGGCATGCGCCAGTGCTGGTGCTCGACGATGCCGACGCCATCGCGGCCGCCCGGCTGTCCGCTCAGACCAAGCATCGCAATGCCGGCCAGATCTGCGTGTCTCCCACACGCTTCCTGGTGGCGCGCGGGCTGTACCGACGCTTCGTGGATGCGTATGTCGACGTCGCGCGCAATCTGCGTGTGGGCGATGGTGCACTGTCGACGTCGCAGATGGGGCCGCTGGCCAATCCGCGCCGGCTGGCCGCGGTCGAACGCCTCGTGGCTGATGCGCGCGGGCGCGGTGCGCGCGTGCTGTTCGGCGGCAACCGGCTGGAGTCCGAAGGTTGGTTCCACGCACCGACCGTCGTCACCGAAGCTGACATGCATTGCGCCCTGCTCAATGAGGAGCCGTTCGGTCCGGTGGCCACCATTGCGCCATTTGATCGCATCGAGGATGCGATCGTCGAGGCAAACCGTCTGCCTTACGGCCTGGCGGCCTATGCCTTCACGCACGATGCACGTGCGATGCTGCGCCTGTCCAACGAGCTGGAGACGGGCATGTTGTCCTTCAATGCCTTTGCCGTGTCGTCGCCGGAAACGCCCTTTGGGGGCGTGAAGGAAAGCGGCTACGGCAGTGAGGGAGGCATCGAGGGCCTGGACAGCTACCTCACCACCAAGTTCGTTCACCAATGCTGAGAACCGAGCCCATCATGAGTCTGCAAGCCCCTGACGCCTTTCCGCTGATCGATCTGGAAGGCAGCCCGGCCGATTGTGGCCACCAGTACGGTCGCCTGGCCGGAGAGCGCATCGCCCAAAGCCTGGCCACCTACCGTGCCGCGTACGAGAAGGTCGGCCTCGACTGGGCCCGCACCCGTGTGCTGGCCGCGCAATTCGTCCCGCGCATCGCCGCCTATGACCCCGGCTCGCTGGCCGAGATCGAAGGGGTCGCGCGCGGCGCCGAGGTGCCAGTCGAGGACATCGTGGCGCTCAATGCGCGCAGCGAACTGCTCTATGCGCACGACAGGCTCAGTGCCACGGAACCGCCGGACGGCTGCACCGGTGTCGTGGTGCTGCCCGAGGCCAGCCGCGATGGACGGCTGATCCATGCGCAGAACTGGGACTGGCGTGTCGAGAGTGCCGCGCTGGGTGTGGTTCTGCGTGTGCGGCCTGCCGACGGCCCGGCCATGCTGACCTTCGTCGAGGCGGGCATGCTGGCACGCGCGGGCTTCAACGAGCATGGCATCGCCACCACCGGGAACTTCCTCAAGTCGGCGCAGGACGGCAGCCGCGCGGGCGTGCCGCTGCCGCTGATCCGTCGGGCCATCCTGAAGTCGACCCTCCTTGCCCAGGCACTGTCGGTGGTGTTCCGCAGCGAACGCACGGTGTCCAACAACATCATCGTGAGTGATGCACAGGGCGAGGCCGTGAGCCTGGAGACCTGCCCGGGCGAGGTCTTCTGGCAGATGCCCGAACACGGCCTGATCGTGCATGCCAACCACTTCAAGACCCCCGGCGCGCTGGCGCGGGTGCATGACCGCAGCCTGGAGACCTCGCCCGACTCGCTGTATCGCGACCGCCGCGTCACGCAGGCCCTGCAGGCGCAGCTGGCGCGTGGAGGAAGCATCACCCGCGAGGACGTGATCGCGGCGCTGTCCGATCGTTTCGGTGCGCCGCGTGCCGTCTGCCGCAGCCCGAGCGCCGGGCCCGGCGGGGCCACCTCGGCCACCGTGGCCACCATCGTGATGGAGCCCGCCGCGCGCCGCATGTGGATTGCGCCCACACCGTTCGCCGAGCACCGCTACACCGAATACACGCTGTAAGTCCCATATCCGGCAGGAGACACACCATGACCCATCCCTCCATCTCGCGGGCTGTCACCGGCCTGGCGGCCCTGTGGATCGGCGCCACCGGCCCGGCCCTGGCCCAGACCGACACCGGCAACGTGATCCGCGTGGCCATGAATGCCGACATCCGCGGGGTCAACCCCGGTGTCAACCGCGACAGCAATTCGGACACCGTGCTGCAGCACCTGGTCGAAGGTCTGGTGGCGCATCGCGAGGACGGATCGGTCGGCCCGATGCTGGCCGACAAGGTCGAGGTCTCGCGCGACGGCCTGGGCTACACCTTCACGCTGCGGCCCGACGTGAAGTTCCACAACGGCGCGCTGCTCACGGCCGCTGATGTGGTCTGGACCTGGAAGCGCTACCTCGACCCGGCCACTGGCTGGCAGTGCCTGTCGCAGTTCGACGGCCGCGGCCGCAGCAAGATCGAGGACGTGGTGGCACGCGATGCGCGTACCGTGGACTTCCGCCTCAGCGTACCGAATGCCATGTTCCTGACCGAGATGGCGGCCGTGCAGTGCGGCGGCGGCGCGATCCTGCACCGCGATTCGATCAATGCCGACGGCTCATGGAAGGCGCCGGTGGCCACCGGGCCCTTCACCATCCGGGACTGGCGGCGCGGGCAGTACATCGAGCTCAAGCGGTTCGCCGACTACAAGCCGCGCGACGGCGAGCGCGATGGCTACACCGGCAACAAGACGGTGCACGTGGACGGGGTGCGGTTTGTCTTCATCCCGGACGAGGCGGTGGCCAAGGCCGCCTTGCAGCGTGGCGATGTCGACGTACTGCCCTACCTGAGCCGCGAGTCGCGCCAGGACCTGGCCCGCAAGCCCGGCATCGTGCTGGGCGGGCACCTGACGAACTCGACCACGACCCTGCTGCTGCAGACACGCGACCCCGTGCTCAAGGATGTGCGCATCCGCCGCGCGCTGGCCCTGGCGATCGACGTGGACCAGCTGGTCAAGGTCGTCACGGGTGATGCTGCGCCCGCCAACGCATCCATCGTGCCCAAGACCAGCGCCTACTACGGTGCCGTGCAGCGGGAGGGCCACAAGACCGACGTCGAGCGCGCACGTGCCCTGCTCAAGGAAGCAGGCTATGCCGGCGCACCCATCAAGCTGATGACCAACAAGCGCTACGGGGACATGTACAACGCCGCGCTGATCGCGCAGGCCATGGCCAGGCAGGCCGGGCTGAACCTGGAGCTGGAGGTGCTGGAGTGGGGCGCGCAGCTCGAGCGATACACCAAGGGGCAGTACCAGGTGATGGCCTTCGGCTACTCGGCACGCCTGGACCCGGCACTGGCTTTCGAATCGATGGCCGGCCCCAAGGACACCCAGCCGCGCAAGGTCTGGGACAACCCGCAGGCGCTGGCCCTGCTCGACGAGAGCTTCAAGGTGGCCGAGCGTCCGCAGCGCCAGGCCATCTTCGACCGACTGCACCGCATGATGCTCGAGGACGTGCCGCTGGTGATGCTGTTCAACTCGACCGACGAATTTGCGCACACCCAGCGTGTCAGCGGCTACAAGTCATGGGCCGCCGGCAAGGAAAGGCTGTGGGGCGTGAAGCTGGCCACCCCCTGAGTCGCTGCCATGCTCCACTTTCTGCTCAAGCGTGTGGCGATGGCGCTGCTGTCGCTGCTGATGGTCAGCGTGATCGTGTTCGTGCTGATCCGGTCGATCCCCGGCGACCCGGTCCAGATCCTGCTGGGTGATGTCGACAACCCCGCCGCCGTGGCGGACCTGCGCCAGCGGCTCGGCCTGGATCAGCCGGTGGCGGTGCAGTTCGGTCGCTGGCTGGCGCAGATGGTCACAGGGGAGTTCGGCCTGTCGATCTCGACGCAACTGCCCGTGGCGGCCCTGATCTGGGACCGCTTCCAGGTCACCGCGCTGATCGTGCTGGTGGCCGTGGGCCTGGCCGCTGTGCTGGCCGTGCCGCTGGGGTTGCTGGCTGCATGGCGCCAGAACCGCTGGCCGGACCTGGCGGTGGTGGGGCTGTCGACGGCACTGCTGTCCATCCCGAGCTTCTGGCTGGGCCTGATGCTGCTGCTGGTGTTCGGCATGGTGCTGCAGTGGGTGCCCGTGGTGGGCTATGTGCCCTTTGGCGAGGACGCCTGGGCCGCCCTGCAGGTCATGGCGCTGCCGGTGCTCACGCTGGTGCTGGTCGAGACCGGCACCATCGCGCGCATGGCCCGGGCCAGCACGGTGGATGTCCTGCGGCTCGAGTACATCACCCATGCCCGCGCCAAGGGCGCAAGCGAGCGCTCGGTGCTGTTCCGCCATGCCCTGCCCAACGCGTTTGCGCCCACCTGGACGCTGATCGGCCTCATCCTGGGCAATCTGCTGGGCGGTGCGGCCGTGGTCGAGACCGTGTTCACGTTGCCCGGACTGGGCCGTCTGCTGGTCGATGCGATCTATGCGCGCGACTACCCCGTCATCCAGGGCTGCCTGATGTTCATCGCCTTCGTCTATGCCGTGGTCAACCTGGTGGTGGACCTCGCCTATCCTCTCTTCGACCCGCGGGTGACCTTGTGAAAACCATGTCCCGTCTTGCGCGTCTGCTGCGGCGGCGCCCCAATGCGGTGGTGGGCGGCGTGTTGCTGGCGCTTGTCATGGCCGCGGCCCTGGTCGGCAGCGTGTGGCAGCCGGCCGACCCCAATGCCCCCGATTTCATGGCCCGCATGGCGGCGCCTTCCGCCCAGCACTGGCTGGGGACCGACGACCTGGGCCGCGACGTGCTCAGCCGCCTGCTGGCCGGTGCGGCCACGAGCGTGTCGGTCAGTGTGGTCACGGTGCTGCTGGCGGTGACGGCCGGGGCGGTGCTGGGCACGCTGACCGGCTATGCCCGCGGCTGGTTCGACACCGTGTTCATGGCGTTCAACGACGTGCTGCTGGCCTTTCCCGGACTGCTGTTCGCGCTGGCGATCATCGCCACGTTCGGGCCGAGCCGCTGGGGCGTGGTGATGGCGCTGGCGCTGGCCTTCCTGCCGTCGGTTGTGCGTGTGGTGCGTGGCAGCGTGCTGTCGATCCGCGAGAAAGAGTACGTCGAGGCCTCGCGCACCATGGGCAACTCCGGGCTGTACACGCTGGTGCGCCACGTGCTGCCGGCTTGCGTGCCGCCGCTGACGGTGCTGACGACCTCGATGTTCGGCTGGGTGCTGCTGTCCGAGAGTGCGCTGAGCTTCCTGGGGCTGGGCGTGCCGCCGCCGGCACCGAGCTGGGGCGGCATGCTTGCCGACAGCCGGGCAACCATCGAGGAGGCCCCGTGGCTTGGCGTGCTGCCGGGGTTGTGCATTTCGGTGGCGCTGCTGGGTGTCAACCTGTTCGGCGACGCGGTGCGCGACTGGGCCGATCCTCGCATGCAGGGGCAATGAACGTGAATCCGATGAACGAGTCCGTGAATGAACCGGGCGCCGCCCTGCTGAACATCGAGCGCCTGGATGTGGTCTTCGGCGAAGGCCGGCCCGCGGTCTGCGGCGCCAGTGTCGAGGTGGCCGCCGGTGAAGTGGTGGCCATCGTGGGCGAGTCGGGCAGCGGCAAGAGCCTCACCGCACGTGCCGTGCTGGGGCTGCTGCCCGACGGTGCCCGTGTGGCGGGAGGCGACATCCGCTTCGAAGGGCGCTCGATGGCGGGCCTGACCCCCGCGCAATGGCGCGAGGTGCGTGGCGCACGCATCGGCATGGTCTTCCAGGAGCCGCTGGTGTCGCTGAACCCGGCGCTGCGCATCGGCGACCAGATGGCCGAGGCGCTGCGCCTGCACACCCGTCTTGGCGAACGCGAGATCCGCGAGCGGTGCATCGAGATGCTGCGCCGGGTGAAGGTGGCCGACCCACTGCGCTGCCTGCAGGCCTACCCGCACGAGTTCTCGGGCGGGATGCGTCAGCGCATCATGCTGGCCTCGGTGATGCTGCCGCGGCCCCGGCTGCTGATCGCCGACGAGCCCACCACGGCGCTGGACATGCTGGTGCAACGCGAGGTGCTCGACCTGATGGGCGAGCTGACACAGGCCTCGGGTACGGCCGTGCTGATGATCAGCCATGACCTGGCCCTGGTCGCCGAACGCGCCACCCGTGTGGTGGTGATGCAGGCCGGCCGCGTGATCGAGTCGGGACGCACCGAAGACATCCTGCTGCGTCCGCGTGAGGCCTACACGCGCCGGCTGCTCGACGCGCTGCCGTCGCGCCAGCCCGCACGCAGCCTGCCCACCGGCCGGCCGGTGGTCGAGACCAGCCATCTGCGGGTGAGCTTTGCCGGGCCGCGCCAGTGGTTTCGCAAGGCCGCACCGGTCGATGCGGTCAAAGGCGTGAGCCTGGCCCTGCATGCCCACGAGACGCTGGCCGTGGTCGGCGAGTCGGGTTCGGGCAAGACGACCGTGGCGCGGGTGCTCACCCAGCTGGCGCGGCCCAGCGGCGGCAGCCTGCTGTTCGAGGGCGAGGACGTCGCCACCTTCGACCGGGCGCGGCGCATGCGCTTTCAGCGCGCCGTGCAGATCGTGTTCCAGGACCCGTACTCCTCGCTCGACCCGCGCATGCGGCTGGTCGACATCGTGGCCGAGCCGCTGCGGCACGACCGCCGCCTGGATGCCGCCGAACGCCGCCGTCGTGCGCTGGCGCTGCTGCAGGAAGCGGGCTTGCCCGCCGAGCTGGCCGACCGCCTGCCGCACCAGATTTCGGGCGGACAGCGCCAGCGCGTGGCGATCGCGCGCGCCGTGATTCCCGGGCCGCAGGTGGTCGTGGCCGACGAGCCGGTGTCGGCGCTCGATGCCACCGTGCAGAAGCAGGTGCTCGATCTGTTGCGTCAGCTGCAGGCACGGCATGGGTTTGCCTGTCTGTTCGTGTCGCACGACCTGGGGGTGGTCGAGAGCATCGCCGACCGTGTGGCGGTGATGCATCGAGGCCACGTGGTTGAACTGGCGCCGCGCGATGCCCTGTTCGATCGTCCGGCCCATCCGTACACGCGCGCCTTGCTGGCCGCGGCCCCCCGGCTGGAACCGCTGGGCGACGCAGGCTTTCGTCTCAGGCATCGGCAGATGATCGGGCCCCAGGCGATCGAGGGCCGTGAGTGGTTCGACGCCGGCGTGCCCGTTGCAGGCGCGCCCGAGATGGTGGAGGTGGGCGAGGGGCATTGGGTGGCCTGCGTGCGCGAGCCGGGCGCAGCCGCGGTGACTGCACGCCTGACACTGGTGCCGCGCGCAGCTTGAGGGGTCGGTCGCAGCGGGTCGATCCCTTCGCTTTTGTGAACGGGATGGGTGTGCTTCGAGTCGCTTCGATGTCGTTTTGTGGCGCCGTTAGAGGATTGGGGAGAGGGTGTGCTGTGGCGTGGCGCGGCTGTGCCGGGTGGCGCTGTGTTTCGCCCCTGGCGGGGCGAGCCGGGAGTTCGCCCCGGCGGGCGAGTCCCTTTCTTTTGCGTGGCCAAAATAGAGGAACCAAAGAAAAGGCCACACCGGAGTGCTCGGTTTCCGTCGGCACGGAAACTCCCTTGCGCTGCTCGGTCCGGGCGGGAAGGGGGCAAACTCGGTCCACGACTTGGCTTGCAGGCCAAGCCGGCTCCAGCGGGGCAAGGCCACGCAGGTGGCCTTGCCTTGTCCGCTT
>CAMLSD010000094.1 GCA_946482595.1 uncultured Comamonadaceae bacterium | reverse complement strand
GAACAGCGCCGCGATCGACACCGTGCCGCCCGCGGCCAGCGAATACAGCACCGCGTTGTGGCTGGGCGGGATCAGGATGGCCTGCACCGAACCGCTCACGGTCACCGCGGCCGCGAACGGCCGCGGGTAGCCCTTCTTTTCCATCTCGGGGATCAGCACCGAGCCGATCGAGGCGGTGTCGGCCACCGAGGAGCCCGAGATCGCACCGAAAAACGTGGAGGCGAGGATGTTGACCAGCGACAGCCCGCCACGGATGAAGCCCACCAGCACACCGGCAAAGGCCACCAGCCGGCGCGACATGCCACCCTCGGCCATGATGGCCCCGGCCAGCACGAAAAACGGGATCGCCAGCAGCGAGAACTTGTTGACCCCCGAGGCCAGCTGGATCATCACCGCGTCCAGCGGGATGTCGATCCACAAGGCGCCGATCAGTGACGCCAGCCCCAGCGAATAGGCGATCGGCACGCCGATGGCCATCAGCACGAAAAAGCTGCCCAGCAGCACCAGCGCGTCCATCAGCGGGCTCCTTCGGTGGCCGGCGCTTCGCTTGCCGGCTGTTCCTCGAAACGCACGACGGCGCGGTGGGCCTGCGAGCCGAACACCATGCGCTCGATCACGAACACCAGCGTGATCGCTGCGCCGATGGGCAGCGGTGCGTAGGTCACCCCGACCGGCAGCCAGGGCAGCTCGCTGATCGACTGCTGCCAGGTCTCGTGGCACAGCCGCGCGCCATACCAGGTGACGAAGATGCACACCAGCGCCATCAGCAGGTCGACCACCACCACCAGCACCCGTTGCAGCACCCTCGGCATCACGTCGGTGAGCATGGTGACGGCGATGTGTGCTCCCGCACGGTAGGCCGCGGCCGCGCCGATGAAGGTGAACACCATCATCAGCAGGATGGCGATCGGCTCGGGCCACTGCGAGCCGGTGCCCAGCACGTAGCGCGTGAACACGCCCCACGGGATGATCACCGACATCAGGAAGATGGCCGTGCCGGCCAGCCAGATGCTTGCCAGGTAGAGCCGGTCAAGCAGTTTGGGAATCGAGGAGTCCATGACACACACGCTGTCGAGGGGCGGGCCGCAGCCCGGGGTTCCCGGCGGCCCGGCACAGGCACCGGGCCGGCGGGCAGGCCGGTTTCACTTGACCGCTTCGATGCGCTTGATCAGGTCGGTGAACTGGGCGCCGTACTTGGCCCGCACCGGGGCGGTGGCCTCGTAGAAGGGCTTGTTGTCGATCTCGATGAACTCGACGCCGGCAGCCTTGAGCTTGGCGGTGTACTCGGCCACGCTCTTGTCCCACAGCGCGCGCTGCTCCATCTGGGCCTCGCGCGAGAACTTCTTCACCAGGGCCTGTTCGTCCTTGGACAGCTTGTCCCAGGTCACCTTGGACATCACGAAGATCTCGGGAATGATCAGGTGGTTGGTCTGGGTGTAGTACTTCGCGCCGGCCTGGTAGTGGTTGGCGGTGAACAGCGTGGGCGGGTTGTTTTCGGCGCCGTCGACCACACCGGTCTGCAAGGCGGTGAAGACCTCGCCGTAGCCCATCGAGATGCCGTTGCCGCCCATCGCGTTCATCGTGTCCACGAACAGCGGGTTGCCCATCATGCGCACCTTCATGCCCTTCAGATCGGCAATCGAGCGCACTGGCTTCTTGGTGTAGAGGCTGCGCGAGCCGCCATCCATCCAGCCCAGGCCCACCAGCTTCGCCGGCGAGGCCGTGATCTTGTCGAGCATTTCCTGGCCGATCGGGCCGTCGATCACCGCCCGCATGTGGGCCTCGTTGCGGAACACGAACGGCATGTTGAAGACGTTCACCTCCGGCACCACCGGGCCGATCGGCCCGAGCGAGGTGCGCAGGATCTGGATCGCGCCCACCTGGGTCTGCTCGATCATCTCCTTCTCGCCGCCCAGCACCGAGCCGGGGAACATCTGGAAGCGGATGCGGCCCTTGGTGGCGGCCTCCAGCTTCTTGCCCATGTTCTCGATGGCCACCACATTCGGGTAGCCGGCGGGGTGGACGTCGGCGGCCTTGAAGACCAGCTTGTCCTGCGCTGCGGCCTGCAGGGGCACGAGGCCGGCGGCAGCGCCCAGGGAAAGTGCGGCCGCCACCAGGGCGCGTCGGGTTGTCATGGTGATGTCTCCTCTTCGGTTGGATCAGGTCAGTCGGGGCTGGAATGCAGGTTCGCGCAGGCCCCGCACGCCGGGGTCGAGCACGAACACCGCCCCCGCCAGCCGGGCCTCTTCGGGCCCCATGCTCGCGGGTCGGATCGAGGTGACGAACAGACGGTCCAGGCCTGGCCCGCCGAACGCACACATGGACGGTTTGGACACCGGCACCGCCAGGCTGCGGTCCAGGCGGCCGTCGGGCGTGAAGCGATGGATCAGGCCGGCGTCGTTGGCGCAGATCCAGTAGCCGCCCTCGGCATCGACCGCGGCTCCGTCCGGCCGGCCCGGGTGCGGGTTCATGTCGATGAACTCCCGCCGACCGCTGAGGCTCCCGTCCAGCCCGAGATCGAAGGCCCAGACCCGCTGCACCGTCGGGTGGGAGTCGGACAGGTACAGCGTGCGCCCGTCGGGGCTCAGGCCCAGGCCGTTGCCGGTGATCAGGCCGCTGACCTGGGCCGCGGCCAGGCCGTTCGCATCCAGGCGGTACAGGCTGCCCTGCGCTGCGGCCAGGCTCATGTCGCGCACCATGCTGCTGACCCAGAAGCGGCCCTCGCGGTCGCAGCGACCGTCGTTGAAGCGCATGCCTTCACGTGGGAAGCTCACCGCATGCAGCAGGTCGGTGCGTGCCGGTGTGGGGTCAGCGGTGGGGTGGGCGGTGGAGTCGCCGGGGGGGTCGGTCAGCACCCGGTAGATGCCAGTCTCCATCGCGGCGATCAGGCCGCCGTCGGCATGCAGCGCGATGCAGCCCACACGTTCGGGCAGGGTCCAGTTGCACAGGCGGCGTGTGGCCCAGTCGAAACGCCGGATCAGCCGGCCTTCGATGTCCACCCAGTACAGCGCCTGCTCGGCCACCGACCACACCGGGCTTTCGCCGACCTGGTCGCGCACGTCGGCCAGGACCTCGCATGCAATTGAGCTCATTCGAACGGCCCGGTGCGCACGAAGGCACCGCCCTGGTACAGCACGGCGGAGTCAGTGGCGTCCAGCACCGGCTGACGGGCTTCCACCGCCGGACGGAAAGGCTCGGAGCTGTCCTGCGGCCGGTAGCCGATGTGCCGCGCGCCGGTGTTGTCCCACCAGGTCGTGGTGTTGTCGGAGATGCCGTAGATCACGCTCCAGCCGACCACCGGCGCCGTCAGGCTGGCCACCACCAGGCGCTCCAGGTCGTCGAAGCTCATCCAGGTGGCGAGCATGCGACGATCCTTCGGCTCGGGGAAGGACGAGCCGATGCGCGCGCAGACCGTCTCGATGCCGTAGCGGTCGAAGTAGAACCGGGCCACGTCCTCCCCGAAGGCCTTGCTGATGCCGTACCAGCCGTCCGGGCGTGGCAGGGCGTCGGTACCCAGCACCTGGTCCTGGCGGTAGAAGCCGACCACGTGGTTGGAGCTGGCAAAAAACACCCGGCGCACCCCCTGCTTGCGAGCCGCTTCGTACAGGTTGTGCACACCGATGATGTTGGCCTGCAGGATGGCCGCAAACGGCTGCTCGGTCGACACGCCGCCCAGGTGCACCACGGCATCCACGCCGTCCATCAGGGCCATCACGTCGTCGGCCTGTTCCAGGCGGGCCGGGTGCACTTCCTCGCCCGCCGCCGCCGCGCCCAGGTCGGCGATGTCGCTCACGCGCAGCGTTTCGCAATACGCTTTCAGCCGCGGGCGCAGCACCTTGCCCAGGCCACCGGCCGCACCGGTGAGCAGCAGGCGCCTGAATCGCAAGGGGGTGGGATGGGTGGGAGGCATGGGGTGACGGGTCCAGGCGGATGGCAAGGTGCCGAGAGGTTTGCTACAGTGGCTCTCAGCTCGTCGTATGTCGTCAGTTGTCGTACAACAAGCTGAATGGTCGTTGACAGGATCGCCCCTGTCAAGAGACCAGGCTCCCGGGTTTCCACCAGTGCCATGACCGAAAACACCTCGCCTTCCGCCGCTGCCCGCCGCCGCCCCCGCACCCTTGCGATGGAGGTGGTGGAGTCGCTTGGCCAGCGCATCCGCGAAGGCCAGCTCAAGGCCGGCGACAAGCTGCCCACCGAGGCGGCCATCATGGAAGAGTTCGGTGTGAGCCGCACCGTGGTGCGCGAGGCCATTTCCAAGCTGCAGGCCGGTGGGCTGGTACGCACCCGCCACGGCGTGGGCACCTTTGTGGTCGGCGTGATCGACACCCCACCCTTCCGGATCGACCCGGAGCAGATTGCGACCGTGCGCGACGTAATCGCGGTGCTCGAGTTGCGCATCAGCCTGGAGACCGAGGCCGCCTCGCTGGCCGCGGTGCGTCGCACCGACGAAAACCTCGCCGTGATGCGCGAGGCGTTGCAGGCGTTTGCCGCGCAGATCGACGCCGAAGGCGACACCGTGGGGCACGACTTCCGCTTCCACCTCGAGGTTGCCCGGGCAACGCAGAACCCACACTTCGGCGAACTGATGGGGTATGTGGGCACGATGCTGATCCCGCGCGCACGGGTCAACACCGCGCGCGCCGCCGGCACCGAGCGCCACGAATACCTGCGCCGCGTGAACGGCGAGCACGAAAGCATCTACAACGCGATCGCCAACCAGGACCCGGAAGCCGCCCGGGCCGCGATGCGCACCCACCTGTCCAACAGTCGCGAGCGCCTGCGCCAGGCGCAGACTCAGGCTTTGGCCTGAGGCTTCCATTCCTTCAGGCTTTGGCCTGAGGCTTCCATTCCTTCAGGCTTTGGCCTGAGGCTTCCATTCCTTCAGGCCTTGGCCTGAGGCTTCCCTTCCATCAGGCTTTGGCCTGAGGCCCCCTTTCGTTCAAGCCCAGACCTGAGGCTTCACCCCATTCCGGCCCAGGCCTGAAGGGCACGCCCCTTCCTGTTCACGCCCATTCCGGGCTTGCGAACCCTTGATCCATGTTGTACGATGACTGACAACTGATCGGGACAACAACCCGATCCCCTCACCCACCCCGCACCGGCCTCGGCCGCATCACTCCGGAGACAACCCGATGACCCGTTCCTCGAACCTTCGCTCCCCGTCCCGCCGCGCCGCCCTGGCCGGCCTGGGTGCCCTGGCCGCCTCGGTGGCCGCCCCGGCGCTGGCGCAGTCCGGCAGCTGGCCGAGCAGGGCGCTGCGCATCGTGGTGCCCTATCCGCCGGGTGGGTCGTCCGACACCATCGCCCGCGTGATCGCCGAGCCGCTGTCGAAGTCGCTCGGCCAGCCGGTGGTGATCGAGAACCGCGCCGGTGCCAACGGCAACCTGGGCGCCGGTGAGGTGGTCAAGTCGACCGACGGCCATTCGATGCTGCTGTGCGACGTCGGCGCGCTGGCGATCAGCCCGTCGGTCTACACCAAGCTGCCCTTCGACCCGTCGCAGGACCTGCGCGGCGTGACCATGCTGGCCTACTCGCCGCACCTGCTGGTCGTGCATCCGTCGGTACCGGTGAACAACCTGAAGGAGCTGGTTGCGCTGTCGCGCCGCCAGCCGCTGAACTTTGCAGTGACGGCCCTGGGCAGCGCACCGCACCTGGCCGGCATCTCGGTCGAGCGGGCCACCCAGGCCAAGTGGCAGTACATCCCCTACAAGGGCGGCGCCACCGCCATCAGCGACACCATCGGCGGCCAGGCCCAGGTGCTGATGAACGGCATGCTGGCCACCTGGCCGCATGTGCAGAACGGCCGGCTCAAGCTGATCGGGGTGTCCAAGCGCAGCCGCATGGCGCTGATCCCCGATGTGCCGACGATCGCCGAGCTGGGCGTGCCCGATTTCGAATCCGGCACCTGGCAGGGTGTGCTGATGCCCAAGGGAACCCCACCGGCCGTGCTGGCACGCATGAATGCCGAGCTGATCCGTGTGATCCGCTCGCCCGAGGTGCGCTCCAAGCTCGTGGCGCAGGGTGCCGAGGTCGTGACCATGGCCGCCCCTGAAATGGAGCGCTTCTTCAACACCGAACGCAGCCGCTGGGCCGCCGTGGTCAAGCAGGCCGACGTGCGCCTGGACTGAGCACCCGCGATTGTCCCTTCCCCGACCCGCCCGACTTCCCCGACTTTCGCCACAGGACTCCCCATGACCTCGCCCCAGGAACTCAAGCACACGATCTCGTCCGGCCTGCTGTCGTTTCCGCTGACCGACTTCGACGCCGAAGGCAACTTCGATGCCCACTCGTACGCCGCCCGCCTCGAATGGCTGGCACCCTATGGCGCCACCGCGCTGTTTGCCGCTGGCGGCACCGGCGAGTTCTTCTCGCTCGTGCCGGGTGAATACGGCGACGTGATCCGCACCGCGGTGGACACCTGCCGCGGCAAGGTGCCCATCATCGCCGGCACCGGAGGCCCCACCCGCCAGGCCATCGCCTATGCGCAGGAAGCCGAACGCCTGGGCGCCCAGGGCGTGCTGCTGCTGCCGCACTACCTGACCGAGGCCTCGCCCGAAGGTGTGGCGGCTCATGTGGAAGCGGTGTGCAAGTCGGTGAAGTTCGGCGTGATCGTCTACAACCGCGCCGTGTGCCGCCTGGGCCCGAACCAGCTCGAGCAGCTGGCCGAACGTTGCCCCAACCTGATCGGTTTCAAGGACGGCATGGGCGACATCGAGCTGATGGTGAGCATCCGCGAGCGCCTGGGCGACCGTTTTGCCTACCTGGGCGGCCTGCCCACGGCCGAGGTCTATGCCGCGGCCTACAAGGCACTGGGCGTGCCGGTGTATTCGTCGGCGGTCTTCAACTTCGTGCCGAAGACGGCGATGGACTTCTATCACGCGGTCGCCCGCGACGACCGTGCCACCCAGAGCCGGCTGCTGCAGGAGTTCTTCCTGCCCTACCTGGCCATCCGCAACCGCTGCGCCGGCTACGCGGTGAGCATCGTCAAGGCGGGGGCCGACCTGGTGGGCCACGGCGCCGGCCCCGTGCGCACGCCGCTGACCGACCTCACGGCCGACGAGCGCAGCCAGCTGGCCGCGCTGATCGCCAGGCTGGGCCCGCAGTGAGGATGCTGTCGTGAGCGACACCCTGCACCCCCTGTACATCGGCGGCGAATGGCTGCCGGGCGACGGCCACATCGCCAACATCAACCCGTCGGACCTGGCCGACACCGTGGGCCTGTACGCCAGTGGCTCGCCCGCTCATGTGGACCAGGCTGTGCAGGCCGCACGCGCGGCGCTGCCGGGCTGGAGCACCGGCGGCATCCAGGCCCGCGCGGACGCGCTGGACCGCATCGGCAGCGAGATCCTCGCCCGCAAGGACGAGCTGGGCGCGCTGCTGGCGCGCGAAGAAGGCAAGACACGGCCCGAGGCCGTGGGCGAGGTGGTGCGCGCGGGCAACATCTTCAAGTTCTTCGGTGCCGAGGCCCTGCGCGCCGGCGGCGAACTGCTGCCCTCGGTGCGCCCGGGCGTGAGCGTGGAGATCACCCGCGAGCCGGTGGGTGTGGTGGGCATCATCAGCCCCTGGAACTTCCCCATCGCGATCCCGGCCTGGAAGATCGCACCGGCCCTGGCCTACGGCAACTGCGTGGTCTTCAAGCCGGCCGACCTGGTGCCGGGCAGTGCCTGGGCGCTGGCCGAGATCATCAGCCGCGCCGGACTGCCCGCGGGCGTGTTCAACCTCGTGATGGGCGCGGGTCGCGCCGTCGGCCAGGCCATCGTCGACCACCCGGGCATCGATGCGGTGAGCTTCACCGGCTCGCAGGGCGTGGGCCGCCAGGTGGCCGCCGCCTGCATGGCACGCGGCGCCAAGGTGCAGCTGGAGATGGGCGGCAAGAACCCGCAGGTGGTGCTCGACGACGCCGACCTCGGCGTGGCCGTCGAGCTGTGCGCGCAAAGCGCGTTCTACTCGACCGGCCAGCGGTGCACGGCCTCGAGCCGGCTGATCGTCACGCAGGGCATCCACGACCGTTTCGTGGCGGCGCTGGCCGATCGCATCCGCCACATCAAGGTCGGCCATGCGCTGGCCGCCGGGGTGGACATGGGCCCGGTCGTGTCGCGCGCACAGCTCGAGCAGGACGAACGCTACATCGACATCGGCCGCAGCGAAGGTGCCCGACTGCTGGTGGGCGGCACCCGACCGAGCGTCGAGACCGAGGGCCACTACCTGAACCCGACGCTTTTTGTCGACACCACGCCGCAGATGCAGATCAACCGTGACGAGATCTTCGGTCCGGTGGCCAGCGTGATCCAGGTGAGGGACTACGACGAAGCGCTGGCCGTGGCCAACAACACGCCTTTCGGCCTGTCGGCCGGCATCGCGACGACCTCGCTCAAGTACGCAGCGCACTTCAAGCGCCATGCCCAGGCCGGCATGGTGATGGTCAACCTGCCCACCGCGGGGGTCGACTACCACGTGCCCTTTGGCGGGCGCAAGGCATCGAGCCACGGGCCGCGCGAGCAGGGGCGCTACGCCGCCGAGTTCTACACCACGGTGAAGACCGCCTACACCCTGGCGTGAACGCGCCGGGCGCAGCGCCGGCGGGACGGGACGGCCGCGGCACAATGGCACAAACACTGCCGAGAACCGCATGGCCATCCCCCCTTCCGCTCCCTACCTGGCACCCGAAAGCTTCGACGACCCGCAGGCCGCACTCGACCGCGTCACGGCCATCTACGACCAGAGCATCGACCACCTGCGGGATTCGCTGCACCGTTTTGTCGGTGGCGAGACCTTCGCCCGGCATGTGCGGGCCTGCTACCCGTTCGTGCGGGTGCACACCGACACCGTCGCCCGCGCCGACTCCCGCCTGTCCTACGGGTTCGTGGCCGGCCCGGGCACCTACGAAACCACACTGACCCGCCCCGACCTGTTCTCGGACTACTACCTCGAGCAGTTTCGCCTGCTGCTGCGCAACCACGGCGTGCGCATCGAGGTGGGCACCAGCGGCCAGCCCATCCCGGTGCACTTCTCGTTTGCCGAACACGACCATGTCGAAGGCAGCCTGAGCCCGGAGCGCCGACTGCTGCTGCGCGACCAGTTCGACCTGCCCGACCTGGGCGCGATGGACGACGGCATCGCCAACGGCACCCATGAGCCCGGCCCCGGCGAGCCGCATCCGCTGGCGCTGTTCACCGCACCCCGCGTGGACTATTCACTGCACCGGCTGCGGCACTACACCGGCACCGCGCCCGAGCATTTCCAGAACTTCGTGCTGTTCACGAACTACCAGTTCTACATCGACGAGTTCGTGCGCCTGGGCCGTGAACTGATGACCCAGGCCCCCGGCCAAGGCGAGGCCGCCGACGACGGTTATGTGGCCTTTGTCGAGCCGGGCAATGTGGTGACGCGCCGCCAGGGTGAACCCGCCGAGGAGGGCGATGCCCACGGCGCCGCCCCGCCGCGCCTGCCGCAGATGCCGGCCTACCACCTGGTGCGCAAGGACCGGGCCGGCATCACCATGGTCAACATCGGCGTGGGCCCGGCCAATGCCAAGACCATCACCGACCACATCGCCGTGCTGCGCCCGCATGCCTGGATCATGCTCGGCCACTGCGCCGGCCTGCGCAACACCCAGCAGTTGGGCGACTACGTGCTGGCCCACGGCTATGTGCGTGAAGACCATGTGCTCGACGAGGATCTGCCGCTGTGGGTGCCGATCCCGCCGCTGGCCGAGGTGCAGGTGGCCCTGCAGACCGCCGTGGCCGACATCACCCAGCTCACCGGCTACGAGCTCAAGCGCATCATGCGCACCGGCACCGTGGCCAGCACCGACAACCGCAACTGGGAGCTGCTGCCCGACAACATGCCCCAGCGCCGCTTCAGCCAGAGCCGCGCCGTGGCGCTGGACATGGAAAGCGCCACCATCGCCGCCAACGGCTTCCGCTTCCGCGTGCCCTACGGCACGCTGCTGTGCGTGAGCGACAAGCCGCTGCACGGCGAGATCAAGCTGCCGGGCATGGCCAACCACTTCTACCGCGAACGGGTCGACCAGCACCTGCGCATCGGCATCCGGGCGCTGGAGATCCTGCGCCGCGAGGGCGTGGACCGGCTGCACAGCCGGAAACTGCGCAGTTTTGCCGAGGTTGCCTTCCAGTAGGGCTTTCTGTCGTGGCCCCGGCTTGGCTACAATCCGGGGCTCCGAGGAGCGTTGCAAGGCCCACCGTCGCGTGGCCCCAGGCTCGGAACCCCCATTTGCAACCGCGCTCACCCGCATGTGTCCTGCGTGGGTGAGAACCGTCCTTCGATCTCCCTTCAGTGCACGGCGGTTTTTCCAACCCTGGAGAAACACATGAACGCTGTCGTCAAACCCCTGCACAACGATCAGTACGCGATCGCCGACCTGTCCCTGGCCGACTGGGGCCGCAAGGAAATCCGCATCGCCGAAACCGAGATGCCCGGCCTGATGGCCATCCGCGAAGAGTTCGCGGCGAAGCAGCCGCTCAAGGGCGCGCGCATCACCGGCTCGCTGCACATGACCATCCAGACCGCCGTGCTGGTCGAGACCCTGCAGGCGCTGGGTGCCGAAGTCCGCTGGGCCTCGTGCAACATCTTCTCGACGCAGGACCATGCCGCCGCCGCCCTGGTGGCCACCGGCACCCCGGTGTTTGCCTACAAGGGCGAGTCGCTGAAGGACTACTGGGACTACACCCACCGCATCTTCGAATTCGGGCCCAAGGGCTCGGACGCCGAAGGCCCCAACATGATCCTGGACGACGGCGGCGATGCCACGCTGCTGATGCACCTGGGCAAGAAGGCCGAGAAGGATCCGTCCGTGCTGGCCCACCCTGGCAGCGAGGAAGAGCGTGAACTCTTCGCCGCCATCCAGGCCAAGCTGGCCCAGGACGCCACCTGGTACTCGCGCAAGGCCGCGCAGATCATCGGCGTGACCGAAGAGACCACCACCGGCGTGCATCGCCTGAAGGAGATGTCGGCCAAGGGCACGCTGCTGTTCCGCGCCATCAACGTCAACGACAGCGTCACCAAGAGCAAGTTCGACAACCTCTACGGCTGCCGCGAATCCCTGGTGGACGGCATCAAGCGCGCCACCGACGTGATGATCGCCGGCAAGGTCGCCCTGGTGGCCGGCTACGGCGACGTGGGCAAGGGCTCGGCCCAGGCGCTGCGGGCCCTGAGCGCCCAGGTCTGGGTCACCGAGATCGACCCGATCAACGCCCTGCAGGCCGCGATGGAAGGCTTCAAGGTCGTGACGATGGACTATGCCGCCGACAAGGCCGACATCTTCGTGACCGCCACCGGCAACAAGCACGTCATCACGCACGACCACATGGCGCGCATGAAGGACCAGGCCATCGTCTGCAACATCGGCCACTTCGACAACGAGATCGACATCGCCTCGGTCGAGAAGTACCAGTGGGAAGAGATCAAGCCCCAGGTCGACCACATCATCTTCCCGGACGGCAAGCGCATCATCATGCTGGCCAAGGGGCGCCTGGTGAACCTGGGCTGCGCCACCGGCCATCCGAGCTTCGTGATGAGCTCGAGCTTTGCCAACCAGACCATCGCCCAGATCGAGCTGTTCACCCACAGCGATTACTACGAGCAGGGCAAGGTCTACGTGCTGCCCAAGCACCTGGACGAGAAGGTCGCGCGGCTGCACCTGAAGAAGGTCGGTGCGATGCTGACCGAGCTGACCGACGAGCAGGCCGAATACATCGGCGTGCCCAAGCAGGGCCCGTACAAGCCGGACACCTACCGCTACTGAGCGACGCGCCCGGCGCCCGGCAACCGCCACCGGCCCCGCTCCCCTCGCCCGCCTGCGGGAAAGGGGCTGGGGGAGAGGGCCGCCCGCGCGCCGGCGACCGAGCACAACGCCCACCCTCCATGCGCGCCGACCAGCTTCTCGTGCACCAGGGCCTGGCCCCGACCCGGTCGGCCGCCCAGCGGCTGATCGACCGCCAGGCCGTGCAGTGGCGCTCGCCGCGCGGCTGGGCGGTGGTGCGCAAGGCCGGTGAAGACCTGCCCGAGGTGGCGGCACTGCAGGTGACCGACAACGCCGAGCTGCGCTATGTCTCGCGTGGCGGCCTCAAGCTGGACGGTGCACTGGTGCACTGCGGCATCGACGTGAGCGGCCGCACCTGCCTCGACGTGGGCCAGAGCACCGGCGGCTTCACCGACGTGCTGCTGCAGCGCGGCGCGGCGCGGGTCGTGGGGCTGGACGTCGGCCACGGGCAACTGCATCCGCGCCTGCGCGACGACCCGCGCGTGCAGGCCTACGAAGGCATCAATGCCCGTGCTCTGGAAGGCAGCCGCCTGGCAGCCGAACAGGCGGGCCGGCGCTTCGACCTGGTCACGGGCGACCTGTCCTTCATCTCGCTGGCCACGGTGCTGCCGGCACTGCGCCCCTGGCTCGCGCCGGGCGGCGACGTGCTGATGCTCGTCAAGCCGCAGTTCGAGGTGGGCCCGCAACACGTGGGCAAGGGCGGGCTGGTGAAGGACACCGCCCAGTACGCCGCCGTCGAGATGCGGCTGCGCGAGGCCTGTGCTGCGCTGGGCTGGACCGTGCACGACTACTTCGACAGCCCGATTGCCGGCGGCGACGGCAACCGGGAATTTTTCGTGTGGGCCGGTGATACCCCGGCCCCGGAAGGAACACCATGACCACCCATGCTCTGGGGCTGCCGATCAGCCTCGAGTTCTTCCCGCCCAAGACCCCGGAAGGGGTCGACAAGCTCAAGGCGGTGCGGGCCCAGCTCTATGCGCTGCAGCCCGAGTACTGCTCGGTGACCTATGGCGCCGGCGGCTCCACCCAGGACGGCACCATCCAGGCCGTGCAGGCCATCCTCCACGAAGGCGTGGACGCTGCACCGCACTTCTCGTGCATCGGGGCCACCCGTGAGAGCGTGCGCGCGCAGCTCGCGCAGTTCCGCACGCTGGGCATCCGCCGGCTGGTGGCGCTGCGGGGCGACCTGCCCAGCGGCTATGGCGGTTTCGGCGAGTTCCGCTATGCCAGCGACCTGGTGGCATTCATCCGCGAGGAGACCGGCGAGCACTTCCACATCGAGGTCGGTGCCTACCCCGAGATGCATCCCCAGGCCCGCTCGCCCGAGGCCGACCTGCAGGCTTTCGTCACCAAGGTGAAGGCGGGCGCCAATGCGGCCATCACCCAGTATTTCTTCAACACCGACGCCTACTTCCGGTTTGTCGACGAGGCTGCCGCGCTGGGGGTGGACGTGCCCATCATTCCGGGCATCATGCCCATCACCAACTCGACCCAGTTGATGCGCTTTTCGGATGCCTGCGGTGCGGAGATCCCGCGCTGGATCCGCACCCGGCTGCAGGCCTATGGCGACGACCGGGCCTCGATCCAGGCGTTCGGCCTGGAAGTGGTGAGCGACCTGTGCGACCAGCTGCGCACCGCCGGTGTGCCGGGGCTGCACTTCTACACGATGAACCAGGCCACCGCGACGCTGGCGCTGTGCGCCAACCTGGCCAGCCGCTGAGCCCCCGGGGCCCGGCGCACACCGTTCAGGTGCCGTCGCGGTCCCACATCACGCCTTCTTCGGTCAGCACCGCATCGAGCAGCGTGTCGGCCGGCTCCGGCTTGAGCAGCGGCAGGAAGCCATGGGCATAGCCCAGGCCGGCGGCGTAGGGCCGCGGGGACAGCGCGTCCAGCGTGCGGTCGATGAAGCCGCCCCCGTAACCCAGCCTCAGGCCGCCCGGCCCGAAGCCCACGCAGGGCACCAGCAGCAGCTGAGGCTCGAACACCTCGGTGTCCTTGGGCTTGGGGATGCCGTAGGCGTCGTCCTCCATCGGGCAGCCGGGATACCAGACGTGGAACCGAAGCCGCTGCGTCTCGCGGTCGACCACCGGCAGGCCGATGTAGCGCCGCTGGCCGTCCGGCGCCCCCTCCTGCCAGCGGTACAGCGCCGGCAGCGGGTCGAACTCACCCTTGATCGGCCAGTAGGCGCCAATGGCCGTCTCGCGCCGGCTGACCAGCCAGACCCGCAGCACCTGCTGCAGCTGCACGGCCCGCTCGAGCCGGTCGGGCAGGGCCTGCCGGGCCGCGATCAGCTTGTTGCGCAGGGTCGCGCGATCGGTGGTGTCGTTGAACATGGCGGGCGGCTCGACAGGGCTGTGATGTGGGGTGATTCTGCCTGCATCGCCCGCACCGGCTGACACCCCCGGCGAACGGCCGCGCGGCGCCGCACGCGGTCCGGCACGTTCAGCCGGCTTTCAGGACACACCCCGCCCCCGCGCGCGACAATCGCATTCTTTGCCTGCGCCTCATGAGCTCTCTTGTGCTCGACACCGTGCGCCACCCGGAGTTCCGGCGTGGCTCACGCGACATCTTCCACGTCTCGCTGGGCATCGCCGCCTGGGGACTGGTCACGGGCGTGGCCATGGTCAAGAGCGGCATGCCGCCCCTGGTGGCGATCACGATGTCGCTGCTGGTGTTTGCCGGCAGTGCCCAGCTGGCCGCCGTGCCGTTGATGGCCGCCGGTGCGCCCATCTGGGTCGTGTGGGCGGCTGCCACCTGCGTGAACCTGCGCTTCGTGATCTTCAGCGCGGTGTGGCGCCCGTACTTCATGCACTTCCCGCGGCGTCAGCGTTGTGTGCTGGGCTACTTCAGCGGCGACGTGAACTACGTGCTGTTCATGAAACGCTTCCCCGAGCCGACACCCTCCCCCGAGCAGTTGCCGTATTTCTGGGGCGGTGTGGCCACCAACTGGTTCGCCTGGCAGATCCCGTCCATCGCCGGGATCGTGCTGGCCCATGCCGTGCCTACCGAATGGGGCCTGGGCTTCGCGGGCGTGCTGGCCCTGCTGGGCGTGGCCGCCTCGCTGCTCAACGACCGCGCCACCTGGGTGTCCGCCGGTGTGGCCGGTGCGGCGGCCGTGGCCGCCTATGCGCTGCCGTTGAAGCTCAACATCGTGGTGGCGATTGCCGCAGCCGTGGCCGCCGGCCTGTCGGTCGAGGCCCTCGAGCGCGCGCAGCGTCGCAGCAAGGGCTGAGGGTGGCCCCATGAACGTCTGGGAATCGCTCATCACCATCTTCGGGCTGGCCGCCATCTCGGTGTTCACCCGCAGCTTCTTCCTGCTTCCGAACGAGGAGCTGCGGCTGCCCGACTGGCTCAAGCGCGGCCTGCGCTATGCGCCGCTGGCCGCGCTGGCCGCCGTGATCGCGCCCGAACTGGTGATGCACCAGGGCCAGCTCATCGGCACGCTGCTCGACGCCCGACTTCCGGCCGTGGTGGCCGCACTGGGCTACTACTTCTGGCGCCACGGCATCCTGGGCACGATCGTCACCGGCATGGTGGTCTACCTGCCGCTGCACATCGGCCTGGGGTGGTAGGCCACCCGCGGACCGACACCGTCGTTCAATCGTCCTGGTCGCGGCGGGCGAGCTGCCAGTACAGCACCGCCGCGGTGATGCCGAAGATCATGTGCGCCAGCAACGTGGCCCCGCCGCGCAACTCGGCAAACCACGGGAACCAGACCGTCAACCCGTGGAAGTTCAACAGGTACAGCGCCACACCGAATGCGGCGCCCAGGGTCTGCATTCCGCCCAGGCTGGCCTCGGCATGGAAGCCCGCCACCAGCATGCCCAGCACCAGACCGAACACCACACCCAGCGCATAGTGCACCACGAGCGCCAGAGCCACGGTGCCGGCATCGAAGGCGGACGGGCCGGCCATCGGGACCGCCTCCCCGGTCACGATGGCTGCGACCATGCCGGGAATGCGCCAGGGCCCGTCGTTGCTCATCGTGGCGGCCCAGAACAGCTCGAGCACCATCAGCACGGCACCGGCCGCAAAGCCGGACACGGCAGCCGCCGTCCAGTCGGGGCGGGCGGAGCGGCCGCGCCACGCAGGCAGATGAAGTTCCATGAGGTGACCTCCGGAGGGTGCGTCTCAGGGGAAGGCCGGCACGTTGGGTTCGACCCCTTCATGCTGTGCCTCGGGGTGCAGGGTCTGCAGCAGGGCGCGGATCTCGGCCATGCGTGAACGCGGCACGTCGACCATCAGCAGGACCTGCCCCGCGGCGATCGCCTCGCTGAAGCGGCGCAGCCGCATGCTGGGCGTGGAGATCCCGATCATGCTGGACGCCCAGGCACCAAACCCGGCACCCAGCACCGCCAGCACACCGGCCATGCCCCATTGCGGCGAGTCGCCGACGATCGGGAAAAACACCGCGGCCACGACCCCCAGCACGGCCCCCACGGCACCACCCAGCACCAGCCCGATCTGGGCCGCGCGGATCACGTCGGAGGTCTGGAGCACATTGGCCGCATGCAGGCCCGACATGTCGGTGCCTTCGCGGGCCACGAAGTGGATGTGCGGCTCGGCGATCCGAGCCAGCAACAGGTCATCCATCGTCCGCCTGGCGCTGGCCAGGTCGGGCAGGAGCCAATAGATGCGTCTGCGCATGGCGCCCTCCTCTCGTCTGGGACACGAAAAACGGTCAGGACGAAGCGAGCATTGCAGCTCTTTTACACCTGTACCGCCCGCCTGACAAGGCCGGCCCGGGTGCGGCCCGCCTGGGCGCGACGCCTACAATGCCGCGTCTCCAACCTGGTCAACCTGCTCTTCGGATCGCCATGAACGTCCTACGCTTCTCCGACCTCATCGCCCAAGGCCAAGTCAGCGGCCGCCGCGTGTTCATCCGCGCCGACCTGAACGTCCCCCAGGACGACACCGGCCGCATCACCGAGGACACCCGCATCCGCGCGTCCATCCCCTGCATCGAGATGGCCCTGAAGGCCGGCGCTGCCGTGATGGTGACCTCCCACCTCGGCCGCCCCACTGAAGGCGAATTCAAGCCCGAGGACTCCCTGGCCCCGGTGGCCCGGCGCATGGGCGAACTGCTGGGCCGTGACGTGCCGGTGGTGGCGAACTGGGTGGACGGCGTCGACGTGGCTCCCGGCCAAGTGGTGCTGCTGGAGAACTGCCGCCTGAACAAGGGCGAGAAGAAGAACGACGAGGCCCTGGCCCGCAAGCTGGCCGCCCTGTGCGACGTGTTCGTGCACGATGCCTTCGGCACCGCCCACCGCGCCGAGGCCTCGACCTACGGCATCGCCCAGTACGCGCCGGTGGCCTGTGCCGGCCCGCTGCTGGCCGCCGAGATCGACGCGATCACCCGTGCCCTGGCCAACCCCAAGCGCCCGCTGGTGGCCATCGTGGCCGGCTCCAAGGTCAGCACCAAGCTGACCATCCTGCAGGCGCTGGCGCGCAACGTCGACCAGCTCATCGTCGGCGGCGGCATTGCCAACACCTTCATGCTGGCCGCCGGCCTGCCGGTGGGCAAGTCGCTCGTCGAGGCCGACCTGCTGGACCAGGCCCGCACCGTGATCGACGCCATGAAGGCCCGCGGCGCCGAGGTGCCGATCCCCGTCGACGTGGTGGTCGCCAAGGAATTCAAGGCCGATGCGCCGGCCACGGTGAAGGCGGCCGCCGACGTGGCCGCTGACGACATGATCCTGGACATCGGCCCGCAGACTGCCGCAAGGCTGGCCGCGCAGCTCAAGGCGGCGGGCACCATCGTCTGGAACGGCCCGGTCGGCGTGTTCGAGTTCGACGCCTTTGCCGGCGGCACCGAAGCCATCGCCCGCGCGATCGCCGAGTCCGACGCCTTCAGCATCGCCGGCGGCGGCGACACCCTGGCGGCCATCGCCAAGTACGGCATCGAGCAGCAGGTGGGCTACATCTCGACCGGCGGCGGCGCCTTCCTCGAGGTGCTCGAAGGCAAGACCCTGCCGGCCTTCGAGATCCTGAGCCGCCGCGCAGCCGCCTGATCGCCCGCCCCGCACCCGGCCCGGGCTGCCCGGGCGGGGTGCGGGCATCGATTCCAACCCCAGGCGTCATGCCGTTGTAACCGTTTGGTGTCGAGTCCGGCCAATTTTTGGAATAAAGTTACGGCCCAACCGGAGACAACGCATGACTCGCGCCACCAAGATCGTCGCCACCCTGGGCCCCGCTTCCTCGACCCCTGAAATCCTCGAGCGGATGATCCGCACCGGTGTCGACGTCGTGCGGCTGAACTTCTCGCACGGCAAGGCCCAGGACCACATCGAGCGCGCGACCATGGTCCGCGAAGCCGCCCAGCGGGCCGGCAAGGAAGTCGCCATCATGGCCGACCTGCAGGGTCCGAAGATCCGCGTCGGCAAGTTCGAGGGCGGCAAGACCTTCCTTGAACAGGGCCAGCGATTCGTGCTGGACGCATCGTGCACCGAACTCGGCACGAATGACCGCGTCGGGCTGGACTACAAGGAACTGCCGCGTGACGTGAAGCCCGGCGACACCCTGCTGCTCAACGACGGCCTGATCGTGCTGACCGTCGACCATGTGCATGGCGATGCGGTGCACACCGTGGTGAAGATCGGCGGCGAGCTGTCCAACAACAAGGGCATCAACAAGCAGGGCGGCGGCCTGACCG